>JAPLNQ010000279.1 GCA_026401075.1 Planctomycetia bacterium | reverse complement strand
AATAGTCAGCGTCCGGCCGGAAGCAGCCCGGCAGGACATGTCTTGGGGGGATGAACAGACATGCGTATCCCAGGGGCGTTTTGTACGAAATAAAAGGGGCTTTGTCTTGGGTCGTCGGTCTTGAGGCTGTTTGGGCGGTGGATTGCGTGTGGAACAGGGTTTCTTCTACGTCATTTCCGGGCGGGATGTCGTCGATTCGGTGGCCGGCTGAAGCTGCTGATGGGATTTGAACCCATGACCTCGTCCTTACCAAGGACGCGCTCTACCAACTGAGCTACAGCAGCAAGAGTGGACGGATGTGGCGGGCCATCGGCATGCGGGAAAGGTCGACTTGAGGGTTTTGGGCTGTTCGCAAAGGAATTTCAGGGCAGTTGCAAGGTTGCGGCGGCGTGGCCGCGTCGGCGGATGGGAAGCGGGTAGAGGGAATCGAACCCTCGTCTTTAGCTTGGAAGGCTATTGCTCTACCATTGAGCTACACCCGCGTCGCACGACCGCCGGATCGAGCAGACGTGAGCTGCGGCACCCTGGGTTCGCGTGCCGGGCTGGCATGCTGGGCTGGCGTGCTTTGCCAAGGCATACTGGGCAGTGGGGAGTGCAGGATTCGAACCTGCGAAGGAATAATCCATCAGATTTACAGTCTGACCCCTTTGACCGCTCGGGAAACTCCCCTCGTGCTCCTGCCCGTGGGGCAGGGGCAGCGACGGATGCTTTTGTTGTGTGCCGGTTGTATGCCCCTGTTTGGTGCCGCTAGTGGGTGCCCGCTAGCAATGTTCGTGTGGTGGACGTGACCTCTGGCTGGGAAAGTGGTGGCGTTGGTGGTTTTCGGGATGGCGTAACTTGCGAAATCGCGGTTCTCTCGTGCGTGCTGAAATCAGGCCGGCACTGGCGGCTGGCAGGGCATGCTGAGCTAGCGGCGGGAGTTGAACCCGCAACCTGCTGATTACAAATCAGCTGCTCTGCCAATTGAGCTACGCTAGCGGTTTGGTCCAAACCGCGGGGAATCACGTAGTGTACGGATTCGAAAAGCCCGTGCAAGACGGCCACATTCGTGGGCCACGGCTGCGACTTCGGCCGCACGAACGCCGGAAAATCAGGCAAATACGAGCTCCACCATCGAGAAATCGTCGTTGAGATCGTTCCTTGCGGAAATCGCCCGAATTCGGGCCACAAGGGCGTCGAGGCGATGAGCCGGTCCCTCAGAGGGGGTGGCGGTGAGTGTCGAGACGAAGTCGTCGAACGCCCACATCGAGCCGTCAGGGTAGCTCACCTCAAAGGCTCCGTCACTGTAGATAAATAGCCTGCTCCCGGCGGGAACGCTGACCTCGCCAGAGCCGAATTCCAGGCCTTCGACCGCACCAATGAGCGGTCCTTCCGACTCGAGGGCCGTGGGCCTGCCGCTCCCGTCGGGCCCCAGCAACAACGCCGCGGGATGGCCGCCTCCCGCCCAGCGAAGCGTCTGGGAGGAAGTCTGGTACACGCCGTACCAGATCGTAAAAAACATGTCGTTCTGCCGCTCCATCGGAAACGCCTTGTTGAGCGCGGCCAGCACGGCACCAGGGTCGTGGAAGTCGGTTTGCGGCAGGGCCTCGCTGCGGATCGCATTGAGCGCCGACACGCTCAGGAGCGCCGCGCCCACGCCATGGCCGCAGACATCGAGCAGATAGACGGCAACGTGATCGTCGTCGAGGCTGTGGTACCCGAAGGCATCGCCCCCCAGTTCGGCCGACGGAATGAATCGCCAGTTGGCGTCGATCGGCCCGATCCGTTGAGGCGGGGGCAGGAGCGATCGCACATACTGGGCCGCTAAGGCGATGTCGTTGGCGAGCACTTGGCGGCTGACCTGCAGTGCGAGGAATGCCTCGTTCCTCTCGAGCAGGGCGATGTAGCCGCGGGAGTGGTAGCGGAGTCGGGCCAGCATTTCGAGCCGGTCGGGGAGTTTCACGATGTAGTCGTTGGCCCCGAGGGCAAAGGCCTCAGCCTTCACCGCTGCCTCCTCCTTGGAGGAAAGCACGATGATCGGTACGTCGCGAAACCGGTCGTCAGCCCGAAATCTCCTGACGAGATCGAGCCCATCGGCGTCGGGCATCACGAGATCCTGCAGAATCACGGTCGGCTCGACCTGGATTGCAACCTCAACGGCTTTGATGGCATCGCGGCAGAAATGGAAAGTGATGCCTTCCTCGCCGACGAGCATGCGGCGGACCGCCTCGCCGATGATCGGCTGGTCGTCGATGAGCAGTACCGTGGTGCCGCGCGATACCGAGTTTTTCGGGACGGCGAGATCCACGGTGAGTCTGCCAAGGCGTGCGGGAAAAGGCTTTAGCCTACCACAGCCCGCCCTTGTTCACGACAGCGTCGCAGGATGCGTAGCGTGCGCGAACAGGCCTCTTCAGACTTTTTTCTTGGGACGGCAGGCGGCGGGTTCGGCGAGGGAAAACACCAGGACTTCCTCGCCGGTAACCGTGGAAATGTCGTGGTGCACGCTGATGAGTTTCACGCCGACGGCGTTCTCCACGATCGATTCCAGCCGGCTCCGTCCCGTGGCCACCATGTGCGTCCGCACCTGCTTGAGCAGGGCCCGTCCGTTGCCGCTGTCGTACCCATTGGTCGTGTCGGTGCGGCTGTCGCCATCGCCGTCGGTTGGTTCGTGCCGCGGTGCGATGAGTTGCCGTTCCGCCGGGGTCAGCACCCCCTGAAGCCTGACGACCAACAGCGATCCGATCAGGTGCGCGTGGATGTCTCGCGGCCCTCGGCCAAGGAACTCCTGCTGGAACCGTGATATGCCGTCACAGACGGCCGCCTCGATTTCGCCCTGGGATTTCGAGAGAGAACTCATAAAAAGTCGACCCTTGGACCAGAGTGGAAGCCGGCGCAGTCCGTCGCCCTGAATTTTGAGCCGCGGGATGCCACGCGACGGAATCCTCTGACAGCATGAATCAAGTCGCAGCCGTGCGACCTGCCCATGGATTGGCACAACAAATGGTGGCACGCCCAGCCAACACTCATCGCCGCTGGCCGGTCTCGATCTCGCCGTCGACGGTGGCTGTGCGCTGCTTCACGGCAGCCAGGCCGTTGCCGTTGCCGTTGCCGTTGCCGTTGCCGTTGCCGTTGCCGTTGCCGTTGCCGTTGCCGTTGCCGTTGCCATGGGCTTCGCCGTTGCAGATCCGGTCCCAGACTTCGCGGCGATGGATCGGCATCCGGGAGTCGGCCTCGAATCCGAGTCGCACGCGTCCCCCTTCGATCTCCAGAATCGTGATTTCAAGGACCACCTCGAGATCCTCAGACCGGCCAATGATCACGCTCTCGCGGCTCTTTCTCGTCAGCACCAACATGGTTCACCTTCTTCATGGTTGTGGGTCCTTCCAGACAGGTTCATTTGCGGACGGCTCCATTGCCGTTCGCTCCGTATGAATGCAGATGGTCTGTGGAAAAACAAAAAAAGCCGGCAAGAAGGAGTGCCCAAAGGCTCTCTTTCTCGCCGGCTTACGCTGCGACGGACCGCCCGGACCAAGGCCGGGATGTCCCTCGACTCGTCTTCCGATCAATGTTGTGACGCCGAACTTCCGAGGCGATTTTGGATCTCCGTCGCCCCCTCAACTTGACTAGTATAGAACGTATTTTGGGGAATGCAAGAAGTATGGGTTGCTCACGCGGGCCGTTGTTGGACTAATCCGCCAGAAAATGATCGAACCGGTTGGAAATCTCGTTGGGCATTTTTGGAAAAAATTCTTCCTTGCCCTCCTAAGCTATCCAGCCTTCCCAGCCGGATGCGGCGTGACCAGGCTCATCAGTCCGTCCACTTTCGGCCGATCTCACCACCATCACACAAAACCCCTCCGTAGCGGGGTGTGTCTTGGTGCGGAGGCAGGTTGTCATGGAAGCGCTCAAATCGCAGGGGGAGATCGAGGCAGCGGTCTGCGACGCCGTGGCGAAATTCCAGCAGGAATACATGGGCCGCGGCCCTCGGCATGTGCATACCCACCTGATTGAAAACAAACTCTTCGTCCATCTGGAGGGCGTCCTGACGGCCGCGGAGCAGAGGCTGATGGATGCGCACGGCCGCGGCGCGGAACTGCTCAAGCAGCTCCGCAGCCATCTTGTCGTGGCCGGCAAGGCACTGCTCGACACGCTCGTCCGCGATGCCACCGGTTCCCAGCCGGTGAGCGTGCATCACGACTTCAGCCCGACAACGGGAGAGGAAGTCCTCGTGTTCACGCTCTCCGCAGCTCCGCAGTGCCGCGGCCGTAGCGATTTCCACGACCGCAGACGACGGTAAGCAGGCCCCGGTTCGGATTTTCCTATTCACCGCGATCCCGGGCGGTGGCCGAGGGCGTTCGGCGCGTCGAACCGCTGGCGGCGTTGGGAAGAGAGAGTACGGTCTCCCGACCCCGCCGCCGGCGGCAGCGATGCGGCATCAAATGACAAGCCAGGCCTGTCTGCTTAGCTTCTTTCGGCATTGCAAGGTCTAGGCCCGCGTGGTTTCCTCACACGGCGGAATCTCTGCGATATTCTCTATTCTTGAGTAGAGATTCCCCGTGAAAAGTTGGCCTGCCAGGTCTCCCCATCGACAGCATGACGCACATCAACGTGGCGGGCCCTGGCTTGTCTGATGCCGCAGACCCGCGGGCAGATGCGATCCAGCGGTCGATCGCGTATGCGGCCCACTTCCTGCCTGCCCAGGGGCCGATCGGCGTGTTCGTGCACCACAACACGCTGCACGCATTCGAGGAGCAGCCGTTCGATGAGGCCGTCATCCGCGCCTCGCGTATGTTCGGCACCGAGCCATTCCTCTCGGAAGGCCGGTACCGCGACGAACTCGCCCGTGGCCGCATCCGCGAGACCGATATCGAGGCCGTCCTGGACCAGGAACCGGCCTGCAGGAACGGGAGCCCGTTGGCCGGTGGCCGTGTGTCTGTGCGTCGACTCTACCGGGCACTGCTGCTTCACCCGGTCCGCCAGGAATCGGATGCCGCTGTCCGCTGGACGCTCACCGAAAGCGATGTGTTGGAACGGTTGCGCACAGATCTATCCCCTGAAATCCATTGGCGGCTGGTGAGCGACGATGGCATGGGCAGCGTTACTGAGGCGGAAGGCCCGCTTGCCGATTCCGACGACGAAGCCACCAGGCAGGCAACGTTTGCCAGAGATTCAGACGCTGCCGGCGAACGCCGGGCGGCGAGTGAACTGTGGCATGCCTGCGTGGAGGCGGTGGCGCTCACCCGCGCTGCGGTCGTCCACGTGATGCCACCCGTCAGGCATCGCGATCTCATTTGTGCGGTCGACTCGTACCTCGATACGGATGTCTTCGTCCATCCGCTGCTGATTCGAATCTGCGCCGCCTTCCTCGATCAGGGAGTCGCGGCCTGGGCGATGCCCGGCCGCGAACATGGGCTGCTGGTAGCGGCCACGCGAGTGTATTCCGGCCGCTTTGGTCCCACGGAGCCCTGGAGCGCCAGGCTGCCGGGTGCTCTGCGAGACATTCGTGGACTCCCGGCGGTTGATGTGATCGCAGCGGAACTCGATCGACTTGGCGTACCCGAGAAGGACTGGCAGGAATTCATAGTCAAATCCCTGCTCGCCCTCCGTGGATGGGCGGGGATGATCCATCACCTGGAGGAGCGGCCCGACAGGGCTCCGGTGGAGGCCGTGCCGGCGAAGCTCATCGATTTCCTGGCGCTGCGATTGGTCTGCGACCGCGTAGCCGCTGAATGGGCGGCACTGCAGCTCGGGTTTGAACGGAGGGACTACGAGAACGGCGACCGATCACAGGGCAGCAACCGGCTGTCCAGCCTGTGGACAGAGCTCCGCGACCGCTATCCCGCACAACGCGGCCCCGGCAGTCTGGCGAGGGCGTTCCTCCTCCACCAGGTGTCGCAGCTCGTTGGGATCACTGCCCGCGACATTCGTGGACTCGACGAGAACGAGCTTATCCGGCTCGAAGAAGCCATTGCAGGCTTTGACGACATCGCCCGGCGTCGGCTGTTTCACCTCGCCTACGAGCGGCAGTACCGCATCGAGGTGCTCGACGCGCTGGCGGCGCAGTCCGGGTTCGCAACGCCACCGGTAGCCACTCGGCCACTTGCTCAGGTGGTCTTTTGCATCGACGAGCGGTGCGAATCGTTCCGGCGTCACTTCGAGGAGCTGGGGCCCCGCTACGAGACGTTTGGCACCGCCGGCTTCTTTGCGGTGCCAATGTATTACAGGGGCGTGGACGACTGGCACGCATCGCCATTGTGCCCGATCGTGATGCGGCCGAAACACACCGTCGTGGAGGTGCCGGAGGAGGCTGCGGCGGCCCGCCACGAGTTGAATCGCACCATGCGACGTCGCATCGGACAGATGTTCCGCGGCGGGCTGTTCACGGCCTTTGCCGGGGCCGTGGCTGCGGTGCCGCTTGTGGCACGCGTGGTCTTTCCCCGCCTCACTGCCAGACTTGGTCGCCGGGCCGCCGAGCTGGCCGGCCGCAGGATTCCCACTCGGCTCGAACTCGACCACGAAGACGGACAGCTTCCGGATGCCGATGGCCTGCAGGCGGGATTCAGCGTTGCCGAGATGGCCGACATGGTCCGCCGCGTATTGCAAGACATCGGCATGACAGCCGTGTTCTCGCGGATCGTGGCGGTGATCGGACATGGGTCATCGAGCCTGAACAATCCCCACGAGAGCGCCTACGACTGCGGTGCTTGCGGCGGTGGCCGCGGCGGCCCAAACGCGCGGGCCTTCGCCACCATGGCCAATGACGAACGCGTTCGCGAGCGACTGGCGGCTGAAGGGCTCGTGATCCCCGCCGATACGCGTTTCATCGGCGGCATGCTCGACACCTGCTCCGACGACATCACATGGTTCGATGTCGGCCGTCTGCCCGAGAGCCATCGGGCAGACGTCGAGCGATTGCAGGGGGCGTGCAGGGCGGTCTGTGCAGCCAATGCGCACGAGCGTTGCCGCCGATTCGAGACCGCCCCGCTCGATGTTTCTCGCGATGAGGCGCACGCGCACGTGGAAGCCCGCAGCGTCGACCTGGCGCAGGTGCGCCCGGAACTCGGCCACGCCACCAACGCCATGTGCATCATCGGTCGCCGATGGCGCACTCGCGGACTGTTCCTCGACCGGCGAGCATTCCTCGTGTCCTATGACCCGGGGACCGATGACGACGGCACGATCTTGGCAAGGACGCTGGCTGCCGTCGGGCCGGTAGGAGCGGGCATCAATCTCGAATATTTCTTTTCCATCGTCGATCGGCTCGGCTATGGTGCCGGCACAAAACTGCCCCACAACATCACCGGACTAATCGGAGTGATGGACGGCCATGCCAGTGACCTGCGGACGGGACTGCCGTGGCAGATGGTGGAAATCCACGAACCCGTCCGGCTGCTTGTGGTCATCGATCAGACACCCGAAAAAATCATGGCCGCAGCGGAGACGGTGCCGGCGGTCAAGCGACTGGTGCTCAACAGCTGGATCCAGCTCGTTTCCTGGCATCCGCACACAGGCGCGCTCGCTGTCTTTGAGAACGGCGAATTCGTGCCGTATCGGCCCGAGCGGATCGATATCCCGGTGGTCGAGCGGTCGGTTTCGTGGTACTCCGGCCATCGTGATCATCTGCCTCCAGCCAGGGTGCTTGCCGCGGCCATTGGCCCAGGAAAACAGGCATGAACAATCACGACATTGTCTCGCTCCTGATCATCTGCCAGCTTGCCGCCCCGGCGGCAACGGTGGCACTCGTGGGCGTGCCCGCGCTGCTCGGCCGGCCGCCGTCGGAGCGGGCCACAGCCCTGATCGTCGGGGGCGGGTTCGCCGCCGGGTTCATCGCCGGGTTGCTCACGCTCGCCGTGCTGGCGGCACGGGGTTTTGTCCCGGAGATCGTCCACCTCGGGTCGTGGTTCTCGGTGGGGCATCACGAAGCCTCGATCGAACTCGTGGCCGATGCGCTCTCCGTGCCCTACGTCTGCTTCTCGACCGGCCTCTGCGGTCTGGTCAACGCCTTCGCGAGAAAATATCTCCATCGCGAGCCGGGGTTCACCCGGTTCTTCCTGCTGCTGGCTGTTTTTGGCACCGGAATGAATCTGATGGTGCTGGCAGGCAGTATCGACGTGCTGTTCGCCGGCTGGGAATTGCTCGGCATCTCGTCGACGCTCCTGATCGGATTCTTCCTCGAACGCGGCAACGCGGTGCGGGCGGCCATGCGGGCTTTCGCCACCTACCGAGTCTGCGACGTGGGTCTGCTCGCCGCGGCGGTGATGGTGCATCGCGCGGTCGGGTCGGGCGACTTCAATCGGCTGTTCGGCGAGAACTGGCCTCATGGCACCTGCCTCGTGCCCGCCGCCACCGCCACGATTGTGTCGCTCTTGCTCGTCTTTGCGGCGATGGGGAAGAGCGCGCAGGTGCCGTTCTCGGGATGGCTGCCGCAGGCCATGGAGGGGCCGACCCCGTCGAGCGCCATCTTCTATGGCGCTCTCTCGATCCATGCCGGGGCCTACGTGCTCCTGCGGTGCGAGGCGCTGCTGGAGCAGGCTCCGCTGGCCCAATGGGTGCTGATCGTGATCGGCCTGGGCACGGCCCTGCATGCCAACGTGGTGGGCCGAGTGCAGACCGACTTGAAGAGCATGCTCGCCTACGCCTCGATGACGCAGTCTGGCCTGATCTTCGCGGAGATCGGCTTCGGCTGGCGGATCATCCCGCTGGTGCACGTCATCAGCCATGCCATTCTCCGCAGCCTACAGATTCTGCGGTCGCCGTCGGCGCTGCATGACCGCCACGAACTGGAGGCGGCCCTCGGTGGACATCCCGGTGCCGATCGGTGGGCGCTTGGCCGGTGGCTGCCGGAGGAACTGCAGGCGCGGCTTTACCGCATCGCCCTCGACCGCGGTTTCGAGCAGATGGTGGTGGGCCGGCTGTTCGTCGTGCCATTCCTGTGGCTGCTTGAATCGGCCGCCGAACTCGAGCGTCGCTGGCTGGCCCTGCTCAGCGGCTCAGCCGGCCCGGGTGGGAGGCGCTCGTGACCGGAACCAGCGACGGCTGCCTGCTTGCGGCGGCCGCAATCACAGTGGCCGCTCCCCTTCTCGGCTCGGCCGCCATGGCCCTCGGATTCCGCCGCGGCAGCCCCCGCCTGTTCGTGGTGGCCGTTGCCCTCGTGTCGCTGCTGTCCAGCCTGGCCATCACGATGCTCTGGAGCCAGACCGACGGCGTCCCGTTTGTGTTTGGCGACCGGCTCGGCGGCGGCCGGCTCGTTTGCATCGACGGCATCACTGCTGTGTTGCTTCCCTACGTGGCATTGGTGGAAATGTCGATCCTGCTGGTGGCGCCGCGGCGGGCGCTCGAACAGTCGTCCGTGACCCGTCTTCTCTTTGGCGCGGCCGCCACCTTCGCCGTGTTTCTCACCTCGCATCCGCTGCTGTTGATCGTGCTGTGGTGTGCGACGGTGCTGCCCAACTGGCAATCGGTGCGGAGCACGCCGGGGGGCGGCGCGGCTGCCCGCGTCTTCGCCATCGCCATGTCTGCGGCGCTGGTCTGCATGGCGGTTGGCACGGTGCTCCTGGTCGTCGATCCCCCATGGGCCGCGGCCCCGGGTTGGGTGGGCTCGGCGGGCGGCTGGCTGGTCGCGCTTGCGGTCATGATCCGGAAGGGCATCTTCCCGTTTCACTCCTGGTATCCGGCGCTCTTCTCCGGTGCCACGATGTCGACGGCACTGGCGGCGACCATGCCTCAGGTGGCGTCCTACACCGCCGTGCGGCTGCTCATCGGCCATGTCGACCACCCAGAGGGCGTGGCCGCCGAACTGATCGTGCTCTCGCAGATGGCGCTCATCACGGCGACCTACGGCGCGGCGCTGGCGATCGTGCAACGGGACCTGCGGTCGCTCATCGGCACGCTGGCGATGAGCCAGTCGGCGCTCGTGCTCGGGGGCCTCGCCGGCACGCTCCCGATGGAACTCAACGGCGCCTTCTGCGTCTGGATCTCCAGCGGCTTGGCACTCACCGGCATCGGCCTGGTCTCGTGGGCGCTGGAGAGCCGGGCAGGACCGATCCGGCTCGACACAAGGGACGGTTCTGGGATGCGCCGGAGCTGGCCGCGTTTTTCCTGCTCTTCGGCCTGGCTGGGATCGGCCTGCCTGGCACGCTCTCCTTCGTGGCCGACGACCTGATCGTGTCGGGCAGCCTCGATGAGCAGCTTCACGCGGGCCTGCTCGTGATCCTGGCGACTGTCCTTTCGGGCATCGCCATGATGCGCGGCTGGTTTCACGTGTTTGGCGGCCCGGTCGATCCTGGCGGCACGCGGCACGCGATCCTGCCGCGGGAGCGGGTGGCACTGACCATTCTCCTGGCAGTCCTGTTCCTCCTGGGCCTGTGGCCCGATCCCCTGGTGCGGGCCCTCGACCGGGCCACCGGCCGTCTGCTCGTCGTTCCGGCGGTGGGAGCGGACCAGAATGTGCAGGATTTGCAGGATTTGCCGCAGGGACGTTGAATGGTGGCCGGACGTTCGGCATCCACACCATTCTCCAGCGGAGTTCCGTTCCCAGCGGACAGCATCATGGCAGCGAGAAAGTCGGCAGGCGGTGACACGGCACGCGGCAAGGCAATCGAGACGCCGACCGATATCGAGGGGCTGGGCGTCTTCTATCTCGGCCGCAAGGTCGATACCAGCGGTGGCGCGGCCGGCGCTCCCCAGGCTGGACAGCCGCTTCTGATCGATGCGCGGCGGTTCACCACGCATGCCGTCTGCGTGGGCATGACCGGCAGCGGCAAGACGGGCCTGCTCATCGACCTCATCGAGGAGGCGGCGATCGACGGCATCCCCACGCTCGTCATCGACCCCAAGGGGGACCTCGCCAACGTGCTCCTCTCGTTTCCCGGACTCGCGGCGGCCGACTTCCTGCCGTGGGTCGAAGTCGATGCCGCCAAGCGCGACGGGATCACGGTCGAGGAGCTTGCCGAACGGACGGCGAAGAAGTGGTCCGACGGACTCGCCGCCAGCGGGCAGTCGGCCGAGCGGATCCGCCGTCTGCACGAGTCGGTCGAGATGGCGGTCTACACGCCGGGCAGTCGCACGGGCCGGCCGCTCGCGATGCTCGAGAGCCTCGATCCCCCGCCGGCTCACGTGCTCGACGACGCCGAGGCCCGCCGCGAGCGGATCGAGTCGCTCGTGTCGGGCATCCTGGCGTTGGTCGGCATCGACACGGAGCCGGGCAAGAGCCGCGAACACGTGCTGCTCTCCACGATCATCGACTGCATGTGGCGGAGCGGCCAGAAACTCGACTTTGGGGCACTGGTGCGGGCGATCCCGTCGCCGCCGATCGAACGGGTCGGGTTTCTCGACCTCGAGAATTTCTATCCCGCCGGTGACCGCTTCCAACTCGCCAGCAAGCTCAACACGGTGGCGGCCGCGCCCGGCTTCGAGGCCTGGCTCGAAGGCGATCCGCTCGACGTGGGTCGTCTGCTCTGGACGCCGGCCGGCAAGCCGCGGGTGGCCGTCGTCTCGATCGCGCATCTGAACGACAGCCAGCGGATGGCGTTTGTGACGCTGCTCGCGGGGCAGACGGTGGCCTGGATGCGGTCCCAGGGTGGCACGTCGTCGCTCAAGGCGCTGTTCCTGATGGACGAGGTCTTCGGCTACCTGCCGCCGACAGCCAACCCGCCGAGCAAGACGCCGCTCCTCACGCTCCTCAAACAGGCCCGCGCCTACGGCCTCGGCATCGTGCTTGCCACCCAGAATCCGGTCGACCTCGACTACAAGGGGCTGTCGAACGCCGGCACCTGGTTTCTCGGCCGCCTGCAGACGGCCCGCGACAAGGCACGCGTGCTCGACGGCCTGGAGGGCGCGGCCTCCTCGGCCGGAAAGTCGTTCGACCGTGCCAAGGTCGACCGCCTTCTGTCGGGCCTGGAGCAACGGATGTTTCTGCTGCACAGCGTGCACGACGATGAGGAGACGGTGTTTCAGTCGCGGTGGACGATGGCCTATCTTCGCGGGCCGCTCCTTCGCGAGGAGATCCGGCGGCTCACGCAAGCCGCGGCATCCCAGGCGGTGGCATCCCAGACCGGGGCCGGTGTGTCGGCAGAGGCGTTCCCTCCAGCGGCGTCGGGCGCGGGCAGCTACGCGACTTCAGGTCGGGAGTCTGCGGCTGGCGGCGCCCGGCCGCTGCTGCCGCCAGGCGTGCGCGAGGTGTTTCTCGCGCCGCGGCATGCCATTCCGATGGATGGCGTGGTGCACTACCGGCCAGCGATCCTCGGCCGCGGCCGGGTGCGGTTTGCGAAGCCGGCCGCGCGGATCGACGTCAATCGTGAAGTGTTTTGCCTCGCGCCTGCCTGCGATTCGGTCGGCGAGTCGGCCTGGGAGCAGGCCGATCAGTCTGCGGAAGCCCCGGAGGTGGAGCCGGCGCCACGGACCGGCACGTTCGCGTCACTGCCTTCGGCGTTGGCCGGCCCGAAGGGCTATGCGACGCTGGCCACCGCGCTCAAAAGTCACCTCGGCCGCACGTCGCGACTGGTGCTCTGGGCAGCCCACGAGGTCGATGCCGTGTCGCGGCCGGATGAGAGCGAGGCCGACTTCCGGGTGCGGATCGCGCAGAAGGTGCGGGAATGGCGCGACGCGGAGATCGACCGGGTCCGCGATCGCAATGCGGCCAAACTGGCGTCGCTCACCGATCGCATCGATCGGGCGCGGCAAAAGGTCGAGCGGGAGCGGGCCGAGGCGAAGAACAAGTCGATGCAGACCTACGTGTCGATTGGGTCGGCGGTGCTTGGTGCGCTCCTGGGCCGGAAGGCGGCCACGTCGACGAACATCGGCCGGGCGGCCACGTCGATGCGGACGGCGAGCCGGAGCGCGCGGCAGCAGGCCGATGTCGTGCATGCGGAGGAGAGCCTCGCCACGCTCGAGGAGCGGAGGCAGATCCTCGAAGACGAGGTGGCGGCCGACCTGGAGCGGATCCGGTTGGAGTCGGGCCCGGAACGGCTTCAACTCGAGGAGATGGAGATCCCGGCCCGCAAGACCGACATCGCGGTCGACGACGTGGTGCTGGCGTGGGTGCCGCAGGAGCCGGCGCCGACCGGCATTCAACAGCGGCAGGCCGAAAGCAGGGCGTGGTGATGGCTGCATCCGCTGCGGCTCGGGAGATCGTGCTCGTTGACTGCCCCGACGACGTCGGTTTGATCCATCGGATCACTGGCGTGCTCGGGGTGCATCGTCTCAACATCGAGAGCAACCACGAGTTCGTCGACACCGCCGCGAGGCATTTTTTCTTTCGCGCGGAGGTGACACCGGCCGGCGGTGCGGCGGCGTTGCCGGCGAGAAGTGTCCTGGCGGCGGAACTCGCCCGCGTGCTCCCGCCGGCGGCCCGTGTGCGGGTGACCCGGGCGGAGCGGCGGCCGATCGTGGTCTGCGCCACCCGCGAGCCGCACTGTCTCGGTGAACTCCTGCTGCTCGACGCCGTGGGCGACCTGCCGGGGCGGATCGTGGCGGTGGTCAGCAACCACGACAGCCTCCGCGGGCTTGTCGAACGGTTTGGCCTGCCCTTTCATCATCTGCCCCATCACGATGCTGCGGGCCGCGACCTGTCGCGGGAGGCCCACGAGGCAGAGTTGGCCCGGGTGATCGACGGCTACTCGCCGGAATATGTCGTCTTGGCCCGTTACATGCGGGTGCTCTCGGCGGGCTTTGTGGCGAGGTATCCCGACCGCATCGTCAATATCCACCATTCCTTCCTGCCGGCGTTTGCGGGCGCGAGCCCCTACCGACAGGCGTTCGCACGGGGCGTGAAGGTGATCGGTGCCACCGCGCACATCGTCACGGCGGAGCTCGACGATGGGCCGATCATCGCGCAGGACGTGATCGACGTCGACCACTCTTTCACGCCGGAGCGGATGGCGCAGGCGGGCCGCGATGTGGAGAAGCTCGTGCTCGCGAAGGCGGTGCGGCTCGTGCTCGAGGAGCGGGTCTTCCTGCACGGCCGCCGCACGGTGGTGTTTGAGTGACGGTTCGTGGAGTGGCAGGTGGGGTGGGGTTTTCACCCGGAGTCCCCCGGCTTCCGCCGGGGGCTTTTTATCAACCGACAAGCCACCCCACTGGCCTACTCAACGAGACCGAGGTCTTCGTTGTAGCCCTCCTGTACGACCATGTTTTCGCTCCGTTCGTGGGCCGCCATGTTGGCGGCGAACGCCTCGAAGGCGTGGACGGCAACAGACCACGACTTGGCTCCAGCGGCGAATCCCCCCGATTTTTCTACCATCGTCAGTTCGTCGATCACGCGATCCAGTTCCGCCAGCAGCGCCGGGTGTTGGGCGACGATCGATCGCACGGCGGCCGACAGCCGGGGCATCCTGGTCATCGCCTCTTCGAGAAACCCGCCCAACTCCTCCTGCGCGAAATGATCACCGAGATGCTCTCGCAGGTGGTGGAGAGCTTCGAGCACGTCCGCCCGACTCTCAGGACGTGGTTGACCAGCCATCGCGAACGCCAACTGGACGGAGTGCATCAGATGGAAGAGGTCGCGATGTTCCGCGAGCAAGTGTCCGAGGATCACCGGGTCGGAGCGGTTCATCGATGCCATGGGACGGTACTCCTTAACCATGGGACAATCGAGCACAGGACGCTTGAACATGAACGGCTTGAGCATGGCCGCCGCCGCCCGCGACATGCTGGTGCCAGAGAAAGAGTATGCTCGCGAGAGGACCGGTAGTCGGCCGCTTGAGCGGGCTGCGAATGCCGTCAGTTCCTGGCGAGTGGACACCTGGCTAAAACAGCTGCATGTTGAACGATCATCATGATGGCACCACCATGACAGACGAAGCGAACACCATCTCGGGCGCGGCGGTCGCACCGCCCTCGAGCCGTGGGCAGGTCAGCTTCCGCGCGCAGGCCGTGCTGGCAGGCACCGGGATCGATCTGGCCGCGCTCGGTTCGACCGACCGCACCGGCGCCGCGCCGCTGGCGGTCGAACTGATCGGCTCGCTGACTGGCGGTTCCCTGGCGGCACATTCCGCAGCCGGCGGCGGAGTGGCCTTCCTCTTTCGCTACGGCGCAGCTGTCTTCTTCGACGCGGCTCCCGCCGGGATCACAGAGTATCTCCGCCAGATCGGCCCCCACATCCGGCAGCCCTTCCCGCAGGTTGAACGGGAGACGGAAGTGCTCGACATCCGCCTCGATCCAGCGGGCAAGGAGACGATCGAGCGGAATACGCTCGTGTTGGCCGAGGGGTCGCTCCAGAAACTGCAACTCGTCGCCGACATCATGGCCAAGAGCGTGTCGCTGGCGCATCACGAGAAGGGGATCGAGCGGCAGTTCGAACGGATCGAACCCTTCGCCGTGAACCTCGACCACTGGGGCCGTGGGGCGAGGGCGGCCCGCGAACTGCTCCAAAATCTCGGTGGCGCGCTGCTCGCCGAGCACCGCGTCGTGGCCGGCACCCGAGTGGACGACTCGCCCGAATTGCTCTGGGATCACCCCGAGCTCGAGCGGCTCTGGGCGCGGCTCCGTGACGAGTTTGAGATCCGCGAGCGGTTTGCGGCCTTGCACAGCAAGCTCAACCTCATTTCGCGAACCGCGGAGACGGCGCTGGAACTGCTGCAGAACCGGCGGGCCCTGCGGGTGGAGTGGGCGATCGTGGGGCTGATCGTGTTTGAGATCGCACTCACGCTCGTGCAGTGGGCGCTGGGTGTCGGGCGGTAGGCCTCTCCCCGCCCTCGTTGGATCGTGGCCACGAGTTTTTAACTTGTGGAATCCGTGCCGGGGCAACGGACAAGTTAAAAACTTGCCGCCACGGGGGGCAGCACATGTCGTACCGAACAGGATCGCACGATGCGATGTTTTTCGTAAAGCCAGCCACGCTTCGGTGTTCGGTGAGCCCGCCCTCGTCGATTGGAATATCGCGTTTTCCCAGTGCTGGGTATAACTCTGGACATCATCGAGATACCTCGGAGCTCCCGGCATGTTCAAGAACGCACTTCGCTCTTTGCTGTTGATCCTGTGGCTGCTGCCAAGCGGTCTTCTGCTGTCTCCGCCGGCACTGGCACAGCAGGTCGCGGTCGAGGAATTCAAGCTCGACAACGGCATGCGGTTTCTGCTCGTGCCGCGGCGTGATCAGCCCAACGTCGTCAGTGCGGGCTGGGTGGCGCGGGTGGGGAGCGTCAATGAGCGGCCCGGCATCACCGGCATCAGCCACTTCTTCGAACACATGATGTTCAAGGGGACCGACACGATCGGCACCCGTGACGCCGATCGCGACGCGAAGTATCGCGCCGAACAGAAGGCCGTCCGCGACGAGATCAACCGCATCGTCTGGACGAAGCAGTACGAACGTCTCAAGCGGGGCGAGATCGCCGATGCCTGGGATCCCGCCAACGACACGCAGGAATTGCGGGTGCTCCGTGGTCGGCTCGACGCGCTGATCCGTGCCCAGCAGGGCCGCGGCGAG
This sequence comes from Planctomycetia bacterium, assembly GCA_026401075.1. Classification (GTDB taxonomy): domain Bacteria; phylum Planctomycetota; class Planctomycetia; order Pirellulales; family UBA1268; genus CAMCQY01. Next base: position 13,867 of record JAPLNQ010000279.1, on the reverse strand, counting down.
GGAGGGGCCGAGGCGGCCACGATCGTCAAGGACGAGTTCGATCAGGTCTACACCAAGGCCGGCGGCAGCGGCATGAACGCCTTCACCAGCCACGACCTCACCTGCTACTTCATCACCGTGCCGGCCAACAAACTGGAGCTCTGGGCCTGGATGGAGAGCGACCGGCTCAACAACAGCGTGTTTCGCGAGTTTTACTCCGAGCGGGATGTGGTGCACGAAGAGCGGCGGCTCCGCACCGACAGCACGCCCACGGGCCGCTTCCAGGAACAGTTCGACGCCATGTTTTGGGAGTCGTGCGGCTATGCGTGGCCGGTCATCGGCTGGCCCAGCGACTTGAACAGCTACACCTTCGACCAGGCGATGGATTACTGGAACATCTACTACCGTCCCGGCAACCTGTTTGGCATCGTGGTGGGCGACTTCGATCCCGTGGCGGCGAAGGCGTTCATCACCCGGTATTTCTCGCGGCTCGATCCTGGCACGAAGCCGGCGCCGCCGGTCGTGACACTGGAGGTCGACCAGATCGCCGAGCAGCGGATGAACGCCGAGGGGGACGTGCCGCCGGCCGTCGAGGTCCGCTACCACACGGTGCCCGCCGGCCATGTCGACAGCTACCCGCTCGACATGCTCTCCGAACTGCTCAACGAGCGGACCGGCCGGCTCTACACCGGGATGGTGGAGGGCCGGGCCATCGCTGGGTCGGCGCGGACCGCCTCCGACACCCGCAAATTCGCCGGACTTTTCTCGTTCGAGGCCGAGACCCGCGGCGATGCGACGCCCGAACAGCTCGAGAAGGCCTGGTATGAGGAACTGGCGAAGCTGCAGGCCGAGGAGGTGCCGGAGCGTGAACTCCGCAAGGTGAAGAACCGGGTGGCTGCTGGTAACTATCGGCGGCTCGAGAACAACATGTCGCTCCTCATCCAATTGGCCTTCTTCGAGCAGTTGCTCGACTGGCAGGAGATCAACGAGGGGCCGAAGAAGTATGAGGCGGTCACGGCGGCCGACATCAAGCGCGTGGCCAACAGGTATTTTTCGCCGGCCAACCGCAGCGTGGCGGTCTACCGTCGGGCAACGGTAGAGAATAAATAAGCGCAGGACCAAGCTAAGAGACACGCTAAGAGACAAGCGAAGAGAGAAGGCGGCACATCCATGAACATGCGGGTTTTGGCAATTCTGTTGGCGATCGGGGTGACCGGGCTGGTGCTCTTCGCACCTCGGAGTGGTGCACGTTCGGAGCCGCCCGCGGCAGCGAAGCCGGCGGCTGCGGCGACTGCCGCGGCGCCGAAGACAACACCGTCGGTTCCGGCCGGCGGGACTGCGACTGCGACGGCCGCCACGGGCATCCCGGCGCGGCCTGAGCAGATCGTCTTTGCACCGCTGGCCTTCGAGCCGCCCGATGCAAGCACGTTTCGCCGCACGCTGACCGATGGCACGGTCGTCTATCTGGCACCGTCCCGCGAGTTTCCTCTTGTGAATCTCGTCGTCACCTTCAAGGGCGGGGCATCGCTCGATCCGGCCGATGTTCCCGGCCTCGCGTCGATGACCGCGCGGATGGTGCGGGAGGGTGGCACGGTGACGATGGGGTCGGCCGCACTCGACGAGTCGCTCGACTTTCTCGCGACCGACGTGGGCGTCGCGGCCAACGAGACATTCACCGCCGCCACGATGAACTGTCTCAAGAGCAACTTCGACGAGAGCCTGAAGCTCTTCCTCGACATGCTCCGCACGCCGGCCTTCGAGCCGCAGCGGCTGGAGACGGCCAGGGCCCGGGTGCTCGAATCGCTCAAGCAGCGCAACGACGACGCCTCCTCGATTCTCTCGCGGGAGTGGAAGCGGCTCGTCTACGGCACCGACCATTTCGAGGCGTCGGAGCCGACCGACCGCACGGTGGCGGCGATCTCGCGGGACCGCCTGGCGGAAATGCACCGCCGCATCTTCCACCCGGGGAACATGATCGTGTCGGTGTCTGGCGATTTCGACGAAAAGGAGATGCTCGGCAAGCTCGAGAAGGCGTTCTCCGGCTGGGAGCGGGGCGGGCCGGTGGCAGATCCCGTGGCGCCCACGGCCGTGCTGCAGCCCGGCCTCTACCACGTGCCAAAGGAGATCCCGCAGGGGAAGGTGGTGATGGGAAGCCGCGCGATCACCCGGGACGACCCCGACGCGATCCCGTTTCTGCTCCTCAACGAGATTCTCGGTGCGGGCGGCTTCACCAGCCGACTGATGCAGCAGGTACGGAGCAACGAGGGGCTCGCCTATTCGGTGCGGTCGTCGCTCACGCCCCGGGTGTTCTATCCCGGTGACTTCCGCGCCGGGTTCGAGAGCAAGAATTCCACGGTCGCCCTGGCCGCCAAGATCGTGATGGAGCAGATCGCAAAGATGCGGAACGAACTCGTCACCGACGACGAGTTGGAGACGGCCAAGGCGAGTCTGATCGAGACCTTTCCACGGCAGTTCGAGAGCCGGCCGCAGATGCTGCGGGTGTTCGTTAACGACGAGTGGACAAAGCGGCCGAAGGATTACTGGAAAACATTCCGCGACAAGGTGCGGTCTGTGACCCGGGAGGATCTCAAGCGGGTGGCACAGAAGCACCTGGATCCCGAGAAGATGGCGATTCTCGTGGTGGGAGACTGGGAGAACATCGCCTCCGGTGACCTGGAGAAGCGGGCCAGCATGAACGACTTCTTCGGCGGCAAGGTGAAGCACCTGCCGCTGCGGGATCCGCTGACGCTCGAGCCGCTGCCGGAACAGGCAGAAAAATGAGCTCTGCCCCGCGGGTGTCTGTGATCGCCGGCATCGTGGCGGGCATGCTCTGGGGAGCCATCGCGTGGGCCCAGCCGCCGGCGGCATTGGCGACGGTGCCTGCAGTGCCGATGCCCGAGCCCGGCAGCGAACCGCAGGTGCGGGCGGCAATTCCGCCCCGAAACACCGGCCCCGCCGCCAGGGCCCATTCACGGTATCGCCGCGGCCGTCACGGCACGACGCGGGTCATTCGCCGCACGCCCGAGGTGATGCGGGAGGATGCGGCCCGCGTGAAGCGTGGCGATCTTTTCAGCACCTGGTCGAACGAATATCTGGAGTGATTTCGGTTTTCCGATACGACTTATGCCGGCCTACGCCGTTCAATGGGCGTAGAGGAGGAGTGTCTCTGCTGGCGGCGAACGTGCTGGCGGCCGACGGCGATGCGAATCCCCTGCGCGGCCGGTGGTCGGTGCGGGAGCACGCAGGAAAACCCCTGTATCTGTTCCGGGACAGTGATCGCGAAGCCGACCTGTTTTCATACCACATGCGGGATTCGAACAAAGACGGCATCGACGAGGTGCGGCTCTCCCACGAGCGGGATGCCATCGTGATGCAGAGCCAGGGCTATCCAAACCACCCGACCGCCGACTTTCCCAACAGTGGCAATCCGAATTCGATTCGCGTGCAGGAGTTCACGTTTCGCCTACCGCTCGAGCCGCGGCTGGCCCCGCAGATCACGCGGCTGCCGATGGGCCCGATCGGCGTGGCGCTCAACGGCGTCGTGTTCTTCAACCCGTTCGAGCAGGGAGGGATGAACGCCGTCGAGGGCTACTCCGAGGTCTGGCTCGACAGCTGCTGCGGCCATCCGCAGCAGACGGGCGTGTATCACTACCACAAGTATCCGACCTGTGTGAAAAGCCCCTTCCCCGACGACGGCACGCGGCACTCTCCGGTGATCGGCTTCGCCTTCGACGGCTTTCCGATCCATAGTCCGTACGAGTCGGAAGGCGTGATGGCAAAGGATGTCGAGGGCTCACGGGCGCTGGATGCGTGTAACGGCCACAGCGACGTCGATCGTGGGTATCACTACCATGTCACGCCGGGTCGTTTTCCATACGTGATCGGGGGATACCGGGGCGTGCCGGAACCGTCGAACAACCGCGGGCTACGGCACGCCGGCATGGGTGCGATCGACGACAATGCCGAGGGGAAGAGCCGCATGGAAGCTGTCATCGTGGACGTTCGCCCGGGGGCGATGCCGCGGGGCGGCAGGCGGGAGGTGACGATCATCCTCGATCCGGCTGCGGCGCGGCGCGGACCGGTGCCTGCCGGGGAGCCGTCGTGGGTGCAGATCGGGCCGTATGAGGCGGTGGCAATCGACCGGCAGGGTGATGCCGTCACCGCCACGTTCGACATTCCGGCCGACGCTTCTGTCGGTATGCTGCTCGACTGCCACATCGAGTTCACTCCGGTGGTCACGGGTCGTCCTGTGGTGGCGTTCAAGAGAAACGATGTTATGAGGATCGTGGAATGAAATCCTCGCCGATAAAATCGTCCCCCGGGTGCCGCTGGTTGGCGTGGATGATCGAGGTGATGCCGACGGTCGCGCTTGTGATCACGCTCTTCGGCGGTGCCTGCGGTGGTGCATCGGCTGCCGAGTGGCCGCAGTTCCGCGGGCCCGGCGCCGCCGGGGCGGGAGTATCGGCCGTGCCGCTCACCTGGAGTGACACGACGAACCTGAAGTGGAAGACGGCCTTGCCTGGCCCGGGATCGTCGAGCCCGATCGTGCAGGGCGATCGCGTGTTTGTGACCTGCTATTCGGGGGGCGCGGCTGCCGGACAGGCAAAACTCACGCGGCACCTCGTCTGCATTCGAAAGGCCGATGGCCGCGTGGAGTGGCAGCGGGACATCGCCGCGGAACTCCCGGAGGATGCCTACGAGGGCTTTCTCACTGAACACGGCTACGCCAGCAGCACGCCGGTGACCGATTCCGGTGGCGAGGTGTTTGCGTTCCTCGGCAAGAGCGGCGTTGTCGCGTTTGATCTGGAGGGGAAAAAACTCTGGCAGGCGAACGTCGGCAAGGAGTCGAGCAATCGCCGCTGGGGCTCGGCCGCCAGCCCAGTGCTGCACGGCGACAATGTCATCGTCAACGCGGCCGAGGAGAGCCAGTCGATCCGTGCCTTCGACAGGAAAACCGGTCGCCAGGCCTGGACGGCCGAGGGGGCGGCGTTGGAACTGGCCTACGGTACGCCCGGACTCGTGACGCTCGACGACGGCACGCAGGAACTCGTGATCGCGGTGCCGGGCGAGGTGTGGGGGATGGATCCGGCCACCGGCAAGATGCGGTGGCATGCCGACATGGGGCTGACGGGAAACGTGTCGCCGAGCGTGGTCATCGATGGCACCACGGTCTATGTGTTTGGCGGATTCCGATCTTCGGGTTCGTTGGCGGTGCGGGCCGGGGGTCGGGGCGATGTGACCAAGTCGCACGTGCTCTGGACGAGCCGCAACAGTTCCTACGTCGCCACTCCGCTCCTTCACGACGGCCACCTCTACTGGATCGACGACCGCGGACAGGCGTTCTGCATGGCCGCGAAAACGGGTGCACTCGTCTACCGTGAGCGTGTGGACGGCATGTCCCAGGGTGGTCGGCCGGTCTATGCGTCGCCGGTGCTCTCGGATGGCAGGATCTACGTCGTGAGTCGCTGGAGCGGCACGTTCGTGCTGCCCGCGGCCCCGCGGTATGAGATTCTGGCCCAGAACCGCTTCGAGTCGGACGACAGTGACTTCAGCGGCACGCCAGCCATCAGCGATAGTGAAATCTTCGTGCGTTCGGGAAGATTTCTCTACTGCGTGGGGGCGGGCGGTCGCCCGGAAGAATAACGGCCCACGGCGAGCCGACCGCAACCTGCGGCGGCCGTTGCCGTTGAAGGCGATGAGACAAATCTGTGTGAGATGAGCCCCCCTCTTTTCAAGGAGCCTGTGATGAGACGGATACCGGGAATCGCAAGAGTGACGGCCATGGCGGTGATTGCCGCCTCGCTGGTGACCGTCTCTGTGGCCCAGCCGCCCGAGCGGTCGGAAGGAGATCCCGACCGCGGTGCGGCCGACGGTCCCGCTGGAAACCGCGAAGGCCGGGGGCCGGGCGGGCCCCGCGAGGGTCGAGCAGGGCCTGGCGGCCGTGAGGGCCGCATGGGACCAGGTGGTGGCGGACCAGGCGGTGGCGGACCAGGCGGTGGCGGACCAGGCGGTGGCGGACCAGGCGGACCACCCTCGCCCGAGCGGTTTATCGAGCACGCCATGGAGCTCGACGCCGATGGCGATGGCAAACTCGACCGTGGTGAGCTGACTAAGTTCGCGGAAGAGATCCACCGGATGCGGGGCGGTCCTGGCGGTTCGGGAGGCGGCCGTGGCGGGCCTGGTGGTGGACGCGGCGGACGCGGCCCTGGACAAGGTGGCCCGGGCGGACCCGGCGGACCGGGTGGTGGCGGCGGCGGTGGTGAAAGGCCACAGCGGCCGCAGCGTCCGGAATAAGCGTCTGCCTGGAGCGAGGCGGTCGATTGGGCGTTATGCTCATGTCACCTATGCCCATCGCCCTCCCCGCCCGCCCGGCCGAAGCACACGCCCTCGATATCGCCCGAGCCCTGCTTGTCGCAGATGGCCATGCAGCTGGCGGCATGAAGGTGATCTGCACGACCGCCGGCCGTGGACAGGCGGCCTTCGAACTGGCTGAGTTGCATCCCGCCGCGGAGGTGACGGTCTGGTTCCTCGACCTCTTTCCGCAGGCGGCGGCGGTCGCTGCCTGGGAGTCGCCGCCGCCTGGGCTGCATGCCGTCTGTGCCGCCGACGTGCCGCCTGGCCCCTACGACCTTGCCGTCGTGCCGCTCTCGAAAAACGGCGAAGCGGAACTGTCTCGCGACATTCTCCAGTCGGCGTTTCTGCAGCTCGCGATCGGCGGCCGGCTTGTGGCGGCGATCGACAATGCTCACGACAACTGGCTGCGGGAGCAGCTCGCGGAGACGGGCGAGACGGTCCGCGTGCGGCCAGCGGCTGCCGACGACACCGTGGCCTACATCGTGGAGAAGACCCGCGAACCGACGAAGATCCGTGACTTTTCCTGCGAGTTCGTGTTTCGCGACCGCGATCGGTTGCTCACGGCCGTCACGCGGCCGGGTGTTTTCGCCCATCGGCGGATCGATCCCGGCGCCCGCCATCTCTTGAACGCCGTGGACGTGGCGGCCGACACCCGCGTCGTCGATATCGGCTGCGGCTCGGGCTGCGTGGCGATGGGGCTGGCCGCCCGCGACAAGAGCGTGCACGTGCACGCCTTCGATGCGGCCGCCCGCGCCGTGGAATGCACGCGGCGGGGAGCGGCCATCAACGGCCTCGACAACCTGACCGTGGCGCTCGAATGCGCGGGCAACGTGCCCGAGCCCGGCAGCTACGATCTGGCACTGGCCAACCCTCCCTATTACTCAGACTTCCGCATCGCGGAGCTCTTCGTGGAGGCCGCCTATCGGGCGCTGGCCCCGGAGGGCACGCTCTTGATCGTGACGAAGCAGCCCACGTGGTATTTAGAAAACCTGCCGCTCTTGTGGCAGGGCGTCGCGCGGGAAGAGGTGAAGAATTATCACCTCATCGAAGCGGTGCGGGCGTAGGCTGGCGGTTCCGCGCGGCCGAATAGTGATCCCCCGCCTTACGCCGGGGGCCTGTATGGGGAGCGGGCATACACGCCCTGAGCGTAAGCGACGGGATCTACTGATTGACGTGCACCACCTTCGCGGGCGGGAAACCGTTGAAGTGGGTCGAGCTGGCGGCGGAGTAGGCGCCGATGTTGTCGCTGTAGAGGTAGTCGCCGAGTTCCAGCTCGGGAAGCTGCTCCGCGAGGCTGATCGTGTCGAGCGCGTCGCAGGTGGGCCCGAAGACCGCGCAGATCTGCGTGGCCCCCTTCTTGAAGCTCTTCATGTGGTAGGTGCAGTGGTCAAAGATCACGCCCGAGTAGGTGTGGTAGACGCCGTCGTTGACGTAGTAGCAGAGTTTGTCGTTCCGCACCGCTTTGCCGATGATCTTGGAGACGGCGTGACCCGCCGAGGCCACGAGAAACCGACCCGGCTCGGCGAGAATCTCGATCTCCTTCGGGAACAGCCGGTTGAGCTCGTGGTTGATCTTCTTGGCCAGGTCGCTGAACTTGGGCACGCTCGCGTCGTAGGCCGCGGGGAACCCACCACCGATATCGAGCAGTTTGAGGGTGAAGCCGCGTGACTTCGCCTCGGCGAAGATGCCGGCGCAGAGGTGGATCGCCTGGATGTAATTCTCGGGATTCGTGCACTGGCTGCCTACGTGGAACGAGAGCCCTTCGACGGTGAGCCCGTGCTCGTGGGCGTAGGCGATCAGATCCACCGCCTCGCCGGGGAGCGCGCCAAACTTGCTCGACAGCTCCACCATCGAACCGGTGTTGGGCACCCGCAGCCGTAGGGCGAGGCCGGCGTGCGGCGCGTGCTTCGCGATCTTCTTGACCTCTTCGTGGTTGTCGTAGGTCACCAGCGGCTTGTAGCGGTCGAGTTCCTCCAGCGTCTCCACCGGCTTGATCGGGTTGGCGTAGATGATCTTGTCCCAGATGAAATCCTGCCGCTGCTTGGCCGGCAGCTTGGCGATGTTCTGGTGAACGGTGTGAAACTCCTGCATGCTCGCCACGTCGAAGCTGCCGCCGAGCTCGTAGAACGTCTTCACTATTGCCGCGTCGCTGTTGACCTTCACGGCGTAGTAGATCTGCACCCGCGGGAAATGCTTGCGGAACAGGGCGTAGTTCTTGCGGAGTTCGTCGTGATCGACGACGAACAGGGGCGTGTCGTGCTTCTTGGCGAGGTCGAGCAGTTGTTTTTGGTTCATGGGTTCTTTCGTGCAGGGCGAAGGGACGGCACGAGTTTCCTCGCTACGGCAGGATAGCCTCATGCTCGGAATCCTCGTGCCGATCCCTTCGCAAGTCCGTCAGTGCTCAGGGGTGCAGGGCGCAGGGATCGGCATGAGTTTCCTCGCTACGGCAGGATAGCCTGATGCTCGGAATCCTCGTGCCGATCCCTTCGCCAGTCGAGGGGTGGCGCAGGAAAGGAGTCGCTGTTCTCAGAGTGTCAGTCGCCGTCGGTCAATAGGAAGTTCTTGAACTGCCAGGGATCGGTGGGGTCGATCTGCGGACGATTGTAGCCGTGGAAGGCGTTCGAGTAGTGCTTCAGCGGCGTCCAGTCGGAGGCGACCGAGATGAACTTGCCGAGATAAGGCTTGGCGATGCCGAGGACGTAGTCGTGCGGCAGGTCGTCGGGGAGCTGCACGCCGCGGTCGGGGTGCTCGATCATCCACATGCAGGCGGCCACGACCGAGATCGCGACCTGCATGGTGGTAGCGTTTTGATGGGGGACCAGTCGCCGCGACTCCTCGATCGAGAGGTCGGTGCCGCACCACCAGGAGTGGAGCGGATGGCCCATGACGAGCGCGCCCAAGGCGTCGGAGCCGCTGGTGATCTCGTCGGTCATGATCCGGATCCGCGACTGGAGGCGGTAGTCGTTGCCGCGGAGTTCCCAGAGGCTCGCGATCGCCGCGTCGCAGGGGCAGTAGGCATAGTGCACCGTGGGGCGGTAGATCGTCTTTCCGCCGCCGTCGTGGACCGACAGCCTTTCAGTGATGCTGTAGGCCTCGCCGTGGCGGACGACCATGCCCACGATCGTGGATCCGGGCACCCAGCTCACGACCGACGTGTTCATCCCCATGCGGGCCAGACAGATCTGGCTCTGCGGGCCGTCGGCATGCTGGTAGGCGAACGGGGGCAGTTCCTTCTCGTGCGTGCCCCAGCCCATTTCGGCGGTCGTGGTGCCCTCCTCGCGAAAGCCCTCCACGCTCCAGGTGTTGACGAACTCGTCCACCTCCTTCGGACGGTTGGTGATCTGCGTGTCGCGCTCGCTGCAGTGGATCACCTTCACGCCCAGCTCATGGGCGAGGTGGTTGAAGGCCCGGCTCTTCGCGTGCTGGGCGATCCGCTCCGCCTGCTCGCCGGCAAACTTCTTCTCCTCGAGGCATACGGCGGCGATGTCGAGCAGCGCGTGCTTTGTAAAGTGGCTGATGAGTCCTGGATTGGCACCGTGCTCGAGGACGGCCGTCGGGCCGGGCGAGGTCCAGCCGGCGATCTGCTTCCGCAGGTTCATGTGCCGCCAGTAGAGCGTGAGGTGCGTGGGGTGGGCGTTCTTCGCATGCTCGTAGGGGTCCCAGAGCTCGACCGACGTGTTGAGGTAAAGCACGCCGTGGTCGTGGCACCACTGCACGATCTCGCAGCAGTCGATGTTCCAGGCAAGGTCGATGAGCAGGTCGCCGGCGGAGAGGTGCTTGCCGAGCAGGTCGCCGAGATTCTCCGGCGTCACCTTGTCGCGGACGAACGTGACGCCCTTCTCGATCCACGGCCGCAGCGCCGCCTCGTTGGGCTCGAAGTCGAGGATCGTGATGCTGCGAGGATCGACCTTGATGTGGTCGAGGAACACTGGCAGCGTGCAGCGGGCGACGGCACCGAAGCCGACGAAGAGAATGCGTTTGTTGAAGGCGAGCATCGTGGGAGGCGGCAATCCAGGGACAGGGACGGGCTGACCGGGCGTGGAATCGGAAACGGCTCCCGAGCCCCGGTGTGATTCCGAACCGATCCACTACGCGGTCCGGGCCGGAAAGTTCGGCAGTATAATCGCTTTTTACCCATGAACCACCTCACCCACTTTCTTCTGCTCGGGCTGGCCGGAGCAGCCGGCACGCTGCTCCGCGCCGGCTGCACGACCCTCGCCACGCGGCTCTTTGGCGTCGGTTTCCCCTGGGGCACGCTCGCCATGAACGTGCTGGGGTCGCTCCTGTTTGGGCTGATCGTGGGGCTCGCCCGGACCCGTGGCACGATTGGCGTCAGCGCGGAGACGATCCTGCTGGTCGGCCTGCTGGGAGGGTTCACGACCTTTTCAAGCTACGCCTTCCAGTCTGTGGAACTGCTGGAAGGAGGCCGCCCGCTCACGGCAGTCGCGTATGTGATTGGCACGAACATCGCCGCCCTCGCCGCCGTCTGGGCAGGCCTACGGATCGCCGGCGGTCAGTGATGAAAATGGGGACGGGAGCGATTTTTGGTGGACACCGTTGCGATTCTCATCGGCGACAGGCGAGCTTCCTTTGCCGGCCGAAAAATCGCTCCCGTCCCTATTTTTCACGGGCCATTCGGAGGCGGCTGGCGATGTCGATGTCGATGGCTGCCCCGAGCTTTTCGGCGAGTCCAAGGCATGCTGGCCAGTCGATCGAGTTTCTTTGATTTGCCACCAGACCGAGGATGTCCTGATCGTCCTGCGGACGCCCGGCGAGCGCCTTCATGACGAGCAGGTCCTCGATCGACACCACGGGAATCTGTGTCTCTCCGATGGCGACCGGCGTCGCGCGAGTGACTGCCTGTTGCTCGAAGCCCGACATTCCGATCGCGAGATCGACGCGGATGCCGGTCGAGCGGTGCCGGAGCGGGAGGATGAACGACTTGGTAACCACCTCCTCCACGCCAGGGAAGAGCGGCTCAAAGCAGGTCGTGTCCAGTTCGTGAACCAGCCGAAGGGCTTCTTCGACGGTCGCGAGGACCACCAGATCGACATCGACTGTCATCCGAGGTTGTCCGCGAAGCGATACGGCAAGGCCGCCGATGAGGGCACACCGCATGCCGCGTGCTTCCAGCACCGCGACCGCGTCAGCTAGCGTCGGCCAGAGGGCTGGTTCCACGGAGTGCCTCGTCGTACCGGCGAAAAGCCCGGACCTGTTGAATGCGGTCGCTCAGTGTTTCCTGCCAGGCCCTGGCGTCCACCTGCTGCCAGTCTCCTGCCGCAACCCGTGCCGCCCGAACAGTAACGAACAGGTCGTCTGCCACGGCCAAGCGTTCCGCGGGTAAGAGGCCAAGGACCCACGCAGCGTCGCTGGCCCGCACTTTTTCACCGCAGAGCTGTTCGAACAACTGCCAACGGTGCGTGGGTGCCAAGGGCTCGGTAGGGGCGTCGTCCAAGGGCATTCTTAAATTATACGATGAAAAAATGGGGACGGGAGCGAATTTCAGCGAACACCTGACCGAGTCCCTGGGGAGTCGCAGCCGGACCCAGATCGCCTAGGGCGGCCCCGCGGCCGTGGGGCCAAGTCGATCCCAAACTGGCCAGCCGTGGCCTGTTGCCACGTCTCACTGCCGAAGGGTATGCCCCGTTGCAACGATCGTCGCAGTGCTTCCACTTCCGCTTCCGTCTGCGGTTCGTTGACATGATCGATCCAATTCGACGGCGGTGCGACGGGCCAGGCAGACAACACGCCGCGATGGCCTGGATGCCGGCGATGCCAGAGCCCGGACCAGCGCCAGTCCTCGGCTCTTTCGACAAGGTTTGCCCGCAACGCGTTTCGCTCGACGTAGCGGCAGACCGTCAGAAAGTGTTCGTCGGTGTCGACCGGAAACGATTTGAACCGTCCTTGGTAGAGCGGCCCCGTGCCGAGCGACCCATGAACGTGGTGCCACCGCATCGTGTGCGTCATGGTGAGTCGATGCATGTAGGTCGAAAGGTCGCCATCGTCCTGCGGCCACAGCACGAGGTGCCAGTGATTCGGCATCAGGCAAAAGGTAAGCAACCGCACTGACGCAAGCTCGCAGGCGTTCAGCAGCAGGTTCTCGAAGGCGGCGTAGTCGGCGGCGTCGCGAAAGATCGTCGCCCGACCAACGGAGCGGTTCAGCACGTGGCAGACCAAACCGCCTGTGTACATGCGTTTAGTTCTTGGCATGCCCCGTAGGATACGGCGTGCCCGACTGAATGCAAGTGGAATCAGAAATGGGGACGGGAGCGAATTATTTCCTGCCACAACGGCAGAAATTCGCTCCCGTCCCCATTTAAAATCAAGTCGGGGCGGTGGGGTTCGAACTCACGACCTCCTGGTCCCAAACCAGGCGCGCTACCAACTGCGCTACGCCCCGATGGCGGGCCCACGATCCGTGATCCGTGGGCCCGCGGAAATTAGTCTACCGCATCGGCGGCTGAAGTCACTCCGCCAGATGTTCGAAGAGCCGCTGGAATTCGTCGAGATTGGCAAACGGGATCACGATTCGGCCGGCCCCCTTGCCGTTGGCATGCACCACCACTTTCACGCCGAGCGCCCGCCGTAGGTCGTTTTCCACGGCCACTGTCTGGCTCGAACGCTTCGTGGCCGGGCGGCCCGGCTTTCGTTTCACCGCCGTGCCGGCTGTCGTGGCAGTGCCTCCACCAAGCGGCTGATCAACGGTGTCGTCAAGCATTCCATCCTCGTCGGCCATGTCATCAGCCCGGAGGATCTCGGCCACTTCCGCTTCGATCGCGCGAACCGAAAGCCCATCTGATGCGATCCGGTCGGCGAGCCGGGCCTGTTCCTCCTCGTCGCCCAGTGGCAGGAGCGCCCGTGCATGGCCCATCGAGATCGCGCCTGAGCGGAGCCGTTTCTGCACCGCCTCGGGCAGCTCGAGCAGACGGATCAGGTTGGCCACCGTGGAACGGTCGATCGAGAGCCGCTTGGCGAGTTCGTCCTGCGTGCCGCCCCAGGCGGAAAGATACTGCTTGAAGCTCGCCGCCTTCTCCAGCGGATCGAGGTCTCGACGCTGCAGGTTCTCGACGATGGCGATCTCCGACATCTGCCGGTCGTCGACCTCGAGCACTCGAACAGGCACCTTGCCCCAGCCCAGCCGCCGCGCGGCGAAGAGCCGACGCTGACCCGCGATGAGTTGGTAGCGGTCGCCATGCGCCCGCACCACGACCGGCTGCACGAGCCCGTGCTCCCGCAGACTGTTGGAAAGCTCCACCAGATCGGTGTCGTTGACGATGCTCCGCGGCTGCCACGGATTGGGGTCGATGAGACCCTCGGCAATCTCATTGGTGGGCAGCGTTGCGGCGGCCTGTTCCAGTTCCTCGGGCTTGTGCAGGATCAGCCGGGCGGCCCCGGCGCCGAGCTCCTGGCGGGCGGGCTGCGTGACCACGGCCGCGGTGCCGTGCGCGACCGGTGCGGGATCAACTCCGGCCCGGCCCAGCAGTGCCCCCAGCCCACGTCCCAAGCGTCGTTCCTTACTCACAGTCGCGTACCT
>JAPLNQ010000016.1 GCA_026401075.1 Planctomycetia bacterium | reverse complement strand
CCGCGCGATGCCTCCAGACGATGACAAGAGCCTTGGCGACGGTGCAACCTTCACCGGCGGCGTGAAGCCACCGACGGCGTCCCGCGATATGAGCTTGGGCGACGAGCGGACGCTCTCCGGTGGCGACGCCGCCGGCCTCGACACGGTGCTCGACGATATTGAGATCGTCGACCTTGCTGCTCGCTACAAGGTCGAACGCCCGCTTGGTGAGGGGGGCATGGGCGCGGTAGTGCTTGCGACGGACACGCGACTTGGTCGCCAGGTGGCGATTAAACAGATCCGCGGTGAGTCGGCTCGCAGCAAGTCTGCGATTGCGAGGTTTCTGACTGAAGCCCGAGCGATTGCCGCCATCAGTCACCCAAACGTTGTACAGATCTACGAGTTGGGCGTGGCCAAGACCGGACCGTTTCTAGTGATCGAGTATATCGACGGCGGCAGCCTGCTTGACCGCTGCAAGAGCGGTGCGATTCCGTTGGAGGAGGCGGTAGAGATCTTTGTTCATATCTGCCAAGGCCTTGGCAGAGCTCACGACTTGGGGATCGTTCACCGCGATATTAAGCCTGCGAACATCCTGCTGACAAAAGACGGCATTGCGAAGCTGACTGATTTTGGTCTCGCCAAGGCAGAGGCCGCCGACCACGGTATGACGATGGCGGGTGCGGTGATGGGCACGCCCGACTTCATGCCGCCGGAGCAGCGGCGGGATGCGAGCGAGGTGGATCATCGCAGCGACCTTTGGAGCTTGGCGGCCGCGTTCTATCAGGCCGTTAGCGGTCGCAGTCCGAAGGTGATTCGGCTTCACGAACTGCCGCAGGCTCTTCAGCCGATCATGTCCAAAGCACTCGAAGATGAAAAAGACGCTCGCTACCAATCGGCAAAAGAGTTTCGCGACGCATTGAAGTCGGTCCTTGGCGGACAGAGTGGGTCGGCGCAGCCGGCTGTTGTTGAAGGCGTTATTCAGGAAGGTCAGTGCAAGGCGTGTGGCACGGTTAATCCAGAACCTAGTAGGAAGTTTTGCAAGAAGTGCGGCGCATCGCTACGGGTGTCATGCTTGGCGTGCGATGTGCAAATTCCAGTGTGGGACAAGATCTGCGGCGAATGCGGCGGCAACCAGCCGGCTCTGTTTGAGTCGAAGCACGTGTTGAAGGATGGTCAGGCACACTTTGCAGCCTTCGATTACGCCGCAGCAATTCAAGCGATCGAGACGATCCCTGAACCGCTCCGAGTTGGCAAGACTTCAAAGCTGCTTGCCGAGTGCCGCAGCCGGCAGGATGAGTCGGTCCGCTTGGTGGAGGAGATCACAAGCCGTATTAAGCGCAAGGAGCTTGAAGGGTTATTGCCGCTGGTGAGCAGAGCGGTTGAGCTTCGCGGAGACCGAAAGGATCTGTTGAAGATCCGGCAGCAACTCGAGCAACGGCGTGACAAGAAGCTCGCTTTGGCACAGGCTGCGATGGAGGCAGTGAACGCGGTAAAAGCGGAGGCAGCTCGTGCCGGTGCAGTTTTCGGTGATATTGAGGGGCTGCCCTCCCCTGAAGCTAACACGGGAAAAGCGGAGGCAGCTCTTGCCGGTGCAGTAGCGGAGGATTTGGGAGCAGGTGGCGGTGATCTGCTCAAACGTGTGCAACGAGCTGCCGCCTTGGAGGTCCTTTTTAGGAAACCTGCTGTCGTTTCACGTAACAAATGTGGATGGAGTCGAGGAACTATGATAGCACTTGTTATTGGTACTATGGTTATTCCGTGGATTGGGCTCGTAGCAGGTATCATTGGTCTAACTACCGAAGGAAAACGCATCCAAGGTGGTATTCTTCTTGGAATTGAAATCATATGGCCAATCATAATTCTATGCTTTACGGCGGCCTTTTAAACTTGACCTGCCCCATGAATGACGCCAGTTCTTAAGTTAGGATTTTGCCTTCCAATAGACCAGCCACCTCACCGGCACCAGTCGCTCCATGCTTCGACGATGAATACCATCGCCAGCGTGTCGAGTTCGCAGTAGCGTAGCAAAGCCCGCCTGACGGCCTGCCGGCGGTCGTCCGACCAGTCGGCGAGCACAAGATCTGCGTAGGCCTGCATTGCTGCGCCGCCGTTGCGGAGCGTCTTCAGGTATTTACCTGCGTTGTTAGCAACCTGCGGCACATCGCCCTCGATGGGCGGCAACAGCATGTAGGGGTCGCGAATCGTGCCATCGGTCTGATCGACCCATGCCATGTCGACAAAATTGTGGCTCATAATGCCGCCAGCCGCTCCGTAGATCGGCCGAGAATATTTGTGTCGCAGAAATTCCGATTCCCGAAGGATCGCCGGCAGGACGTCCTTGATTGAGTTGGAGCCCCCCGTGCTCGGCGCATAGTAAAATCGCTTCACAAGCCGACAAAGATCGATCACCTGCCGGTCCGGTTGCCGCTCACCGACAGGGGCGATCGTGTCGATGAAGGCCAACAGATCATCTGCTTCATGAATCTCTTTTCGGCTAGCCCGAATCTGCCCTGCAATGGCCCGCAGAGTTGACACCTCGTGTGGGGCATAGTGCAGGATTGCGCCACTGTCGCTGCCAAGTTGCTCCCGAAGGGCCGTCACAAAAGCGACGTTCGGATTGACGCCCTGCTGCGTGCAGAGAAACTCGCCGATATGTTCCAGCGACCCGTCGGCTCGCAGCACGTGATGAGAAAACTGGAAGGCCACGAGATCCAGCGGCCGACTGCCACGGTGAAAGGGAATCGCCGCCCGGCAGGTCTCGAAGTCGATGAAGTGCAGCGGGAACTGCCAGCCGGCCATTTCGGCTCTCAAGTTATCCCGATCGAGATGAGAGGAACCATCTTCGGTTACACACTTTGTCACCTGCAGCCATTGCCGTTGTGACAGCGAGAGGCCCGGCCGATCGTCTTCTCGCGGTTCGATGTCCGCCGGCGTCAACTGGGCCATGTGGAGTCGCCGCTCTTCGAGCAGGGTCTTCTTTCGGGCGGCCGAGAGCCCGCAGACCTCGAACGCCAGCGGCTTCTCGAAATCCTCGGCATTCCAGTTGAGCAGACTGGTCCAGCACTCCCGCCTCCCCGACTTCTCACCTACGGCACGGGCGAAGGCCGAGGCATCAAACTCACAGTTCAGGCAGGCGGGCGACAGTGGCGATTGGAGTTTGCGGTCGTCGCGGTAGTGCGCGGCAAGCGCGGCAACAAAGTCCTCAAAAGAGAGCGATCGGTCGGCCAGCTGAAAGTGGTCGCCGAGCACACGGTCGCACACGCCATCTACGCTCACTGCTCGCATGATCGGAGCGGCGAGTTCGTCATCACTCAAGGTCACGCGGGCGTTGTCCATTGCAGCTATGGCTTTGGCTGCTAGGCCGTCAGAGACCGCCCGGCGGGCCTTGTCGGGCAGGAACAGGAATGCCCGCACCGACGTTCCCGGAAAAGCCTTGGCGAGTACATACTTTTGGAAGGCGACGTCACGCACGTGCGTCAGCCAGGCGGCGGCCACACCGGAAGCGGTGGTGAGATCGCCGTCATCGTCGGCGGAGTAGCTCTTCGATTTGACTTCGTAAAGCTCAATTCCCGTCGGCGTCTGGCGGAGGACGTCGGCCCGGATGAACAAATCGCCGTGGCGGATCGCCGCCTCGAAGATCGTCACCTCGGGACGGGCGAGCAGGTCGCTGGTCTGCCGAAGCGCATCGTCGTGGTCGAGGGTATCGACGAGCACGCCCTCCGGAAAGTAAAGGCGGGCGAGCGCCCCGATGCGGTTGCCCTCGTTGGCCAGCGATTCCATCATGGGATCGCTTTGCCACTCGTTGGCATACTCGCCCGGCTTGGCGGTGTAGAACAGTTTTGTGGGGCAGCTGCAGGCGAGTGTAAATCGGGACTTTGTCAGGTAGCGAGGCTTGGCGTGGGCGGCCACGAACCAACGGCGGAGCGGCTCGACACACGCAGCGGCGGGAGCGGCCGCACCGGCGTGGATCGCGAGCAACATACCGGACGACGGTTTTTCCGCAGCATCGTAGACCGACTTGCCGCCCAGCAACGAGCCGGCAATCTCGATGCGGACACCCTCACACAGCACCTCGATATCGCGCAGCGTGGCCAAGGTAAAATCGAATGTTGAGGCTCTGCTGGCACCTCCAGATGAAGTGACCAATCGATCGCCCAAGGCATCCAGATCCGCCCACGCCTGACAGAGATCCTTTCGGATCACCACCAGACACAGCGAATCTTCAGAAAGCCGTTTCAGTTGGGGGACGAGTTCCTCCCTCAGTCCATCGATCGCAGCTGCGAAATCCGCAACAAACGCGCTCCCCTGCGGAGCAACGAACGAGGCGGCCGACAGCGAGGAAAAATCACCGCCTGACTCGTTGTCTTCCGTGGCAAACACCTGCATCGCTGCCGCCGCTGCCGCCACAAAACCCGAAATTCTGCGGAGACAGTGCCGCTGCCTGTGGTGTGAGCCCGCATGCGCTACGTCATCGGATGACGCCGCCGTTGCCCGTTCCAAAGCCGCCACCAACGTGTTGTGCGGCACGGCGAGGGCGAGTCCTTCAGCCGTGGTAAACTTAGCAACCGTCACGCCCAGCACTTCACCCGTAACGGCATCGAGAACGGGCCCGCCGGAGTTGCCAGGGTTGAGCGTCGTGCTCAGCGACCAACGAGACGGGTTGCCGTGCTCGGCGAATATAGGACCCAACCGGCCGTCGGTGACGACGTTCTCGAGCCGCTCTCCGTTGCCCCCCACTCCGGGACTGCCGATCACGACGATTTTGTGGCCGTTCTGATGCTGGAACCCACTGCGAAGAGCCAGCGGCGGCACGTGCGCGTCGATCGCCAGAAACGCGAGGTCGTGTTCTGGATCCTCCGCCACGAGCGACACTGGATGCCGCGTTTGCACCTTGGAGACTGGATCAAAAAACTGCACCTCGAGATCCTCGATGGCATCGTCGGCAACAACGTGGTAATTGGTGACGAGGAGCCCGGGCGACAGGACGAATCCGGAGCCATGCCCGATGCGGCAGGCGATAACCGCCGCCGAACTCAGGGCGTCGCGGATGGGGTCGCCTGAACCGGCCGCCGCGACGGGAGGCTTCTCGATCACTTGCCGCTCGGCTGGTGCCGGTAAGGGCGGCGGCACGGCGTCATTGGGCGACAGGCTGGCGGCGCGGAGTTGCATAGTGGGAAACACCGGCGGCGGCGGTGGATCTGACTCAACTGCAGCCGGCTCCGCTGAAAGGAGCGGGCCTGGCTGTGTCGGAACGAGTCGCGGCTCTTCGTCGATCTGCAACTGGGCGACTTTCACCACGTGTACCGGCACGAGGTCAATTTCCAGAAGCTGCCCAAACCGCAACGGAATCAGGCATGCGCCGGTCACCCGCTCGCCATCAACAGTAATTTTCGCCCGCCCGCCCGAATGCAACCAAAATATTCTGCCGGTGTAGAGGAGCCGCAGATCTCCCGAGAGGGACGTCGACAGGTGTGGAACAACGACCGCGTTATCCTTTGCCGAACGACCGATCGTGGCGTGGCGATAGAGGAACACATATTCCTCCTCCGGCAGATTGTTGAGCCTCTGGATTCGCGCCGCCTCGATCCCGCATTCCCGGGCAACCTGCCACAGCCGCGACGGCTGCTCGCCCGTCGCTTCAAAGCAGATATCGTCCCACTCCAGACTCGAGCAGAAGTCGGCGTCGGCAGGATCCCGGCCGAAGATCGTCAGCTCCATTTCGAGTGAGATCGACGACGAGAGCGGCGACGGCAGGTCGATCTGCCGTCCGCTGTGGGCGTCGAGATGGGTAAACGTGTGTTCTCCCTTAACTGGATCACAATCGACATCGACACCCTTGGCCGACTTCTCGTCTGTGAGTACGAGCCCTTTTTCTGTGACGGCGAGGGCCATGTGCGTACGCGATATCTCGCGGCTGGCCTCATCATGCTCCGTCGAACGCGGCAGAAACCGTAGACAGACGTCATTTTCGGCTCGTCGTTGCCGTCCAAAAGTTGCGCGCTTCTTAGCAAACACGTGGATGCGTTTGTTACCGCAAACGAGCGTGATCGCCTCAGTCTTGCAGTCCTGTGACAACGGCACAAGTTTTGGCAGCCGCTCCTGGATGTCGCGGTTTACCTTGAGCTCGTACTCGAAGACGACCGGTTTTGAGGGGACAGCAGCAGGGTCCTGGGATTGGGCCTGCGAAAAGTTCTGTAGATTGATGATGCTTTTGTCGTCTCCCTTGAGCACCACGCGACTGAACGATCTCAGGTCATGGCCGGCGAGGTTCACCACCGACTGACCGTCGCCGTCGATGACAAGCTCCCGCTGACCGGTGGTAGCGTCAGGAATGTTGAGGCGGATGCAGGTCTGCAGAAACCGTGGCTGCCCGGCAGCGACGTGCGGAAATGTGACCTCCACATCGATCACATACAGCCCTGGGCGGGCGTCGAGACCCTTATTGGTGAGGCTGAATGGAACGTAGAACGACCAAAGCCCCTCCTCCTCCGTCCGAACCTGTCGCAATGGATCCGAGGAATCGTTGTCGAGACTGCGATCGACGTTCACCTTAATGACCGGCCGACCGGACACCCCCGAGGCGATTAGGGTGAACAGAGGCCGAGCTTGCCGACCCACCTGAGGAAGCTCCCCCCAATCGACAAGCAGACGCGGCCGTTGCCTGGCGGTAAGAATTTCCTCGAGCGCTGCTTCCAGATCAGGTCGTGACAGGGTTGCAAGGGCCGGATCTGAAAGCACCGCCGTCCGGATGACGTCGCTTGGAGTTTCATTTCCGAAGCGTGCTTCGATGAACTTTCCAAGATGGCCGCGGAGGTCGGCAATTGAATCTGGCGCGACCAAGCGAACCCCTCCTCTGTTTTGATCGGTGGGCGATTAGAAACGCGGCGGTGGGGGGGGCGAAGCCGAAAGGAGACCAGCCAACTCTGGGCAGTTTGCGATAGCGACCCAGTCTGCCATACCCGCCTTCCACACTTGTGATTCGACGGCGACAGTTCCTTGTTGGATCATCGCCCGCACCTGCTGGGCAGTGTGCGGACCTGATTGGCCACCTCCAGCACTAACAACGTGCCATTCGGCTGCCGTGGCCACGACAGGAGGCGGCGAGGCCGACACCGGTAGCGGCCGAGGAGGCGTATGGGCGGTCGCTAGGCCGCCGATCATCTGTGCGACCGCATCCTGCTGACCTTTGAGTGCCTGTTTAAACACATCAGCGATTGTGTCGGACTTAGACTTCTCAACTGCGCTGATCTGCTTGTGGAGTCCGATCAGCTCCTCGTTAAATTTCTGCTGATCCCCGTGACTGGCCGCTTGAATTTCCGCCTTCGACTTGGCTTCCTGTATCTTGAGTTCGGCAAGCACCTTGGCATTGTCGGCGTTGCTGCTGGCAATGAGCGCCTCGGCGCTGAGTGTGCCCATCGTCTTGAGACGCTCGAGCTCGTGGGTGTTGGTCCGCGATTCCGCTTGGGCTTTCAAATCCGAATCCAATTGCACCTGTCGGGCGTGGCCGTCGAAGTTCATGTCCTGAACGCGTTTGAGCTGGTCGAGCTGGGCGGTCGATTCGCGGCTCCCCATCTCCAGTTCAAACTCTCGCCGCTGCCGCTCGGCGATAATTCTCTGCGACTCGATCTGGGCCACCGACTCCGCCTCGAGCAGACCGACGCGTCGCGTTCGTTCGGCTTCCTTAATAGCCAGTTCGGTACGGATTGACTCTTCCCGCTGCTGGTGAAGCAGCCGCTCCCACGAGCCGTCCTGCTTTTGCCGTTGAACTTCGCGAATCCGCTCCCATTTCGAGGCGAGATCCTTTTTTCGCTCTTCGCGCCGCTTCTCGGCCTGTTCGAGCTCGCGGGCGATCTCATTACGCCACTGGAGATTTTCAACAGAGTTGGTCGCCTCGGCCAGTTCGAGCTCGTTCTTACGAGCAGTGATTTCAAGGGAATGGCCGACCTGCACCCGCAGTTGGTCTATCTCCTGCTGGCGGTTGATGTCGAGCACCTCCACAATGTGGCTGCGGATCGCCTTTCGATCGCCCTGCCGCTGCTCAAAACCCTCGGTGAGCTGGTCGATCTCCTCCTTGCGAAGCAGGCGGGACTTGTCAACCTGCGCGATCAGGGTTTTGATCTCTTCTTCACTACGAGCCTGATCAAACTTGTCGGAGATCACGATATCGCGGAGTTTTTCCCGCATCGATATCCGGTCGGTGAGGATGCCGACGTCCTCTCCCATCCGCTGATTGGTAAGACGTTCGCCGGCGATTTCAAAGTTGTTTTCTTTGACTTTGTCCCAGTGCTTTTCCATGCCCGCAGGCTGCACGGCAAAGCCCTCTAGGCTGAAAACATTCAGCCCGTAGCGGCGAAACGACGGCGCTATCGCGTCGACGATCTGCTGGGAGACTTTGGCCGCCATAGCCGGTCCGCGGAGTTCACTTGCCTTGAGGCGGGCGGTCGCCACCCACGCCTCCTGCTTCACCGCCGGAGTGAGCCGCTCGGCGAGTTCCTTGACCGGATACTCCTTGCGGGGCCCCATCATATTTTGCATGAAGACGACGGGATTGTCGATTTGAATACCAATCTCCACCCGGAGCTCGATCGGGATATCGTCGGCACTGATGAAACCACTGCAGTCCACAGGCAGCCGCACAACGTCAGATCGCGTGAGGAGAATAGTGGCCGTTCCCTTGCGCCAAAACTGGAGTTTGTCGCGGAAGTCGTGAAACGTGAATTCGCCGGCAGGTATTTCACCGAGAAACCGTCCGTCAACGATCGCGCAGGCCCGGACTCCGGGCTCGATCACGATGCTGTTCTTGAGCCAGCCACAAGGGATGTCGTTGTCTTCCAGCGACAGCTTCGTGGCGAAAATCTCGACCGGTGTTCCCCAGCGGTGGTTTGCGGGAGCGTTGGCCATGCGTCGCGTCTCCTTTCGCCCAGAGATTCCGGGGCGACAATCGGTGCGGTGATTCAGTCGGCTTGGTTCGGCCCGCTACCCATCACCGGGTATCGAGTATAACCAGCTGCAAGATAAAGCAACACTTGCTTTGTAAATCGCGGTTAGGTTTGCGGGGTCCGAGCGAGGAACGTCCACCCGTGGGGCTCGGCCTGACGGAGCAACACGCTGCACTTTTATTACAACCCATTGGCCGAGATGCTCGTCGAGTTTGGCGGTGATGGCTTACTTGACGACGGCTTACTTGAGTAGAAGTGATTTTAAGCCTGTAGAGTTTTTGGCCGCTCTGGGTGACCCTCCGAGTGCTCATGCTGCGGACATCCATCCCCGCGACAACGAGCCTCATTGCCCGCTCGCTGCGAACGCGATGGTCTTAAGGTTCTGGAATAGATTATGGACACTCTGCTTTATCGTGTTCATAGTAATACCATCATGGGTCTTCAGGAGCTTTGGCTTCAATCCGTTGTACGCTCTTGACCTTCAGCTGTTTTCGGATGAGACTCAATCTGCGGGGCATTGCTCCCACGATTTTCTTGGCATAGTTCCAGTGTGTCTAAAAAGCAGTGGCCATGGCTTCGGGTCGGTGTTCAGTGATGAGGACGGTCAGATCTTTCGACGCGGCAACAGCAATTCTGACTGGGTGGGTCTTTGTTCGCGTCTTAGGGTGATTAAGGCACGTCCAAGAAAGCTTCGATGCCAAACTTCTCAAGCCTGCTAATGAGCAGCCGATTTACAGAAATAACGTTACGCTACGATTAACGCCTCATCCGAAGGGGTCGCTAGTCCGTCTTGTTAGAAGAGGCAGGTGGCCATGTTCGACCCAATGGACCCGTGGATGTACGAGATCTGCTTTCCAGGAGCCATCTCGGGGGAGGCCGAGGTCAACTGCCCGCAGTGTGGCACGACGCTGACCGTAGCGGTTGATGATCCGATGGGCAGCCAGACGTACCGCTGTTCGCAATGCGAGACGGTTTTTAGGGTGAATTGGGGACAGTAAAGGATGCCACCGGATCCAGAAAATAGCCTTGGCGACGGTGCAACGTTCACCGGCGGCGCGAAGCCACCGACGGCGTCCCGCGATATGAGCCTCGGCGACGAGCGGACGCTTTCCGGTGGCGACGCCGCCGGGCTCGACACGGTGCTCGACGATATTGAGATCGTCGACCTTGCTGCTCGCTACACGGTCGAACGCCCGCTTGGTGAGGGGGGCATGGGCGCGGTAGTCCTTGCGACGGACACGCGACTTGGTCGCCAGGTGGCGATTAAACAGATCCGCGGCGAGGCGGCTCGCAGCAAGTCTGCGATTGCGAGGTTTCTGACTGAAGCCCGAGCGATTGCCGCCATCAGTCACCCAAACGTTGT
>JAPLNQ010000115.1 GCA_026401075.1 Planctomycetia bacterium | reverse complement strand
GGTATCGCCTTCGGTCACATCCGTGCTCGGCTGGTCGCAGGCCGGTTGCATCGGTCACCTGGGCGACGACTTCTTCGCCACGAGCGAGGGCCGGGAGCAGTTTCGACGTGAACTCGCGGCGGCGTTGGAGGGACAGTCTATCGTGATGCGTACCCAGTTGGTGGCCAAGGGAGGCGACGTCCACTGGGTGGAAATCCACGCCGGCCCCTTTCGGACCGAGGAGGGGCAGATCGACAGCATTGTGGCGTCGTTCCGGGGCATCGATGCCGAGGTCCGTGCCGAGGCAATCCTCGAGCGTCGCGCCAGCACGGACGAACTGACGAACCTCCTCAACCGGAAGGAGGTGCTCGAACGGGTTGAATTTCTCAACAAACGCGGAGGTCAGCAGTTGGCCGCGCTGTGGTGCGACATCGACCGGTTCAAGGTGGTGAACGACACCTATGGGCACTCCGCCGGGGACGCCGTGCTCAAAGCCCTTGCCGACAGGATTCGCGGGTGTCTGCGGTCGACCGACGACTTGGGAGCCAGGATCGGCGGGGACGAGTTGCTGGTGCTCATCCACGGCGTCCGCGATCTGCAGGACGCGATCGACATCGCCGAGATTCTGCGGAGCCGTGCCGCGGAGCCGATTCAGACCCCGGCCGGGCCGATCACGATCACGATCAGCATCGGCGTGACGCTCGCCCACCCCGACGAGCGCACCGACGCCCTCATGGCTCGTGCTGACGACGCGATGTATCAGGCGAAGAACCGCGGGCGAAACCAGGTGGTGGCGTTCGAGGAGCCGATCGCCGCGGGGGCGTGAACGGCCAGACTGGGATTTCGGGGACCGCCCTGCTGGCCTGCCGGCCGGGAGGGTGCAATAGTTGCCGAGAGACTTCCCAGGGAAGCCTCAGACAGGGACCCCCATGCACATCAAGCGCGCCCTCATCACCGCCGCCGGCCGGGAGCAGCAGCGGCTGCCGCTCCAGCGGCTCGTGGATCGTGACGGCGTCCCGAAGACGGCGCTCGAAATCATCGTCGAGGAGGCCGTGGCGGCAGGGGCCCACGAGGTGGGCATTGTCGTGCGGCCCGGCGACGAGGCGGCCTTCCGTGCGGCCGCCGGTCTCGCGGCCTCGCGGCTCGAACTGATTCCCCAGCAAGAGCCGCTCGGCTACGGCAACGCCGTCAGCGTCGCCCGCGACTTCATCGACGACGAGCCATTCCTGCATTTCGTGGGGGATCACCTCTACGTGAGCGACATCGACCGCCGCTGCGGGCAGCAGCTCGTGGCGGTCGCCGAGGCGGAAGAGTGCAGCGTATCGGCCGTGCAGCCGACGCGGGAGAGCATGCTGCCCTACTTCGGCGTGATCGGCGGCCGGCGCGTGCCGCAGACGAAGAATCTCTACGAGGTCGACACCGTCCTCGAAAAGCCGACGCCCACACAGGCCGAGCAGGAACTGATCGTGCCGGGGCTCCGCGCCGGCCACTATCTCTGCTTCTTCGGTATGCACGTGCTCACGCCCGTGATCTTCGACCTGCTCGATGCGCTCGGCGACTCAGGCCGCCGTCAGGTCTCGCCCGCCCTGGCCATGCTGGCCGGCCGCGAGCGCTACCTGGCCTACGAGGTTGCGGGCAACCGCTCTAATCTCGGCGTCACCTACGGCCTGCTCGTTGCGCAGCTCGCGCTCGGCCTGTCGGGGAAGGATCGCGCCGACATCCTCAGCCAGCTCGTCGACCTGCTGGCCCGCCAGCCTCACGCCACATGAGCCGCGCCGTGTTTGCCAGTCGCACGGTTGCCAGTCGTTTGGTCGCGATCATCGAGTCTGACGAGCCGGCGATCCGCAACCAGTCGCTCGAGAGCGTCTGCGACGCGGCGACGGCCGATGAACTGCTCACCGAGGCGGCGGCGCTCGAGGCCTTCCGCCATGCGAGCACGAGCCTCTACCACCGCGTGCGGGCGCTGTTTTTCCTGGCCGGCATCCATCGCTTCCACCTTCCCGCTCGCCTGTCGGCCGGTGGCCGCGCCGCCGCCCTCATTCCCCATGCCGGCTACGACCATCTGCTTCATCGGCGGTTCGAGGAGGCGATCGCCGAGTTTCTGGAGAGCCAGCGGGAGCATGGCCCGTCTGATGCGATCTCGAGCGCCCTCGCGGTCAGCTACCGTGAACTCGGCCTGCAGACGCTCGCCAATCAGGTCCGCAAGAGCGTGCGGTCGCTGCGGGGCAACCAGTGGATGTTTCGCGTCGGGCATCCGGCCGACCATGCCCTCCGCATCCGCCCGGAACTGCTCGCCCGCAGCGAGAACGGCACCTTTCCGTTGCTCCGCGAATCGACGCCCGTGCGGATGGACCTCTCGCACTCCTGCTGGAGCGACGTCTTCTTCCTCGGCATGGACTATCCCGAGGGGGCGCGGGTGCTCAATGTGTCGATCGACCTGGGCGTGCACGGTCGTGATGCCGCCCCCAAGCCGCCCGTCGAGGCCTATCTGCGGGTGATCGACAGCCCGGTGCTGCGGCTCACGAGCGTCGACCTCGCCACGACCGCCGAGATCTCGGACCTGGGCGAGGTGTTCGACTTCGCCCGTGATTACCTCGGGCTCCTGAAGGCGGCTGTGATCGCCGCGGGCATCGTGCCGCCTGGCGTCGAGGGATCGGGGGCGAGCCTGGCCGATCTGTTGGCCCGCGTCGTCGGCTCCGGCCATGGCCTCGAGATCGTCAGCAGCGTCAACAACATCCCCAAGGGCTCACGGCTGGCCGTCTCCACCAACCTGCTCGCCGCGCTCATCGCCGTCTGCATGCGGGCCACCGGCCAGGCCCAGTCGCTCACCGGCCAGCTCACGGAGCCCGAGCGCCGGCTCGTGGCGGCGCGGGCGATCCTGGGCGAATGGCTCGGTGGCAGCGGCGGCGGCTGGCAAGACTCCGGCGGCGTCTGGCCGGCGGCGAAGCTGATCCGCGGCGTGGTGGCGACGGAGCACGATCCCGAGCATGGCACGAGCCGCGGCCGCCTTCTGCCGACTCACGAACCGGTCCGTGTCGGCTCGACCCTCCAGGATTCGCTCGTGCTGGTCCATGGCGGCATGGCGCAGAACGTCGGCCCGATCCTGGAGATGGTGACGGAGAAATACCTGCTCCGGTCGGCCGCCGAGTGGCAGGCGCGGCAGGATGCTGCCGGCGTGCTCGACGAGATCATCGCGGCCGTCGAGGTGGGCGATATGCGCCGCATCGGCGCCGCCACGTGGCGCAACTTCGTCGGCCCCATCCAGACGATCATCCCGGGAGCCACGAACCTCTACACCGAGACGATCATCCGCCGCGTGCGGGAGCGGTTTGGTGACGACTTCTGGGGCTTCTGGATGCTCGGCGGCATGTCGGGGGGCGGCATGGGATTCATCGTGGCGCCGCATGCGAAGGCCGCCGCCCAGCAGGCGCTCGGCGAGATCATGACGGCCACGAAGCGGGAGCTGCAGCATGCGCTGCCGTTCGCGATGGAGCCGGTGGTCTACGACTTCGCGGTGAACGATCGCGGCACCTGGTGCGATCTGCTCGCAGACGCCGCCGCCCTGATGCCCGCCGCCTACTACGCGCTTACGGTGCCCGAACTGTTGAAGGCCGACCGGCTCGCGCTCCCGGCCTCGCGCCGCGCCGAACTCGACGCCTTCGGCGCCGCCTGCCGCACGCAGCCGGAACTGGCGGGCATGGTGGACACGCTCTTCGACCGGCTGTTTCCCCGGGGCGACGGGGCCCGCGGCAACGCGGTCGAACTCCGCCGGCTTTTGGCCGACCTCGGCTTTGACGACGTGCAGCACGAACAGATCCGCGCCGACCTGCGGGCCGGCCGGATCGGGCTGGCCCAGAACCGTCTCCCCGCCGCGACCTCGATCGAGGACGTGCACGATGACGACGTGTCGTTCGCCGACGAGCAGTCGGGCGACGAGGCGAGCCGGCAGCGCGGGCTCGACGCCCTGCGGCGTGGCGAGGCGGCGGTGGTGACGATGGCCGCGGGCGTTGGCAGCCGCTGGACGCAGGGGGCGGGCGTGGTGAAGGCGTTGCATCCCTTCTGCAAGCTGGCCGGCCGTCACCGGACGTTTCTCGACGTGCACCTGGCAAAATCGCGGCGGACGGGCCGGCTCGCTGGAACACCCGTGCCGCACGTGATCACGACGAGCTATCTCACGCACGAGCAGATCGAGGCGGGTGGGCTCGACACCAGCGGCGTCGAGGTGGTGCTCTCGCCGGGTAAGTCGGTCGGCCTGCGGATGATCCCGATGACCCGTGACCTGCGATTCGCCTGGGAGGAGCTTTCCCATCAGGTGCTCGACGAACAGAAGGAGAAGGTGCGAGACAGCCTCCGCGCGGCGCTGGTTGCCTGGGCCGAGCAGGCCGGCGAAGGGGCCGACTACACCGACAACACGCCGGGGCAGTGCCTCCATCCTGTCGGCCACTGGTTCGAGGTGGCCACCATGCTGCGCAACGGCGTGCTCGAGCGGCTGCTCCGCGAGCGGCCGCAGCTTCGTTGGCTGTTCCTTCACAACATCGACACGGCCGGCGCCGATCTCGATCCCGCTCTGCTCGGCAGGCACATCGCCGGCGGCTCCTGCCTCACGTTCGAGATGATCCCTCGCCGCATCGAGGATCGTGGCGGCGGGCTCGCCCGCGTCAACGGTCGGCCCCGGATCGTGGAAGGTCTGGCGATGCCCCGCGAGCAGGACGAGTTTCATCTGCGGTTTTACAACACGCTCTCCACGTGGATCGACATCGACCAGCTGCTCGCCGCATTCGGCCTGTCGCGCAAGGATCTCGGCGACGAGGCGAAGGTTGCCGCTGGCATCCGCGGCCTGGCGGCGAAGATGCCGACCTACGTGACACTGAAAGACGTGAAGAAGCGCTGGGGGCACGGGCAGGAAGACGTGTTTCCCGTGGCACAGTTCGAGAAGCTCTGGGGCGACATGACGGCGTTGTCCGAAATCAGCTCGCGGTACGTGGTGGTGCGGCGTCTTCGCGGCCAGCAGCTCAAGGACATCGCGCAGCTCGACGGCTGGCTCCGCGACGGGTCGGCCGCCCACGTCGAGTCGCTCGGCGACTGGGCGTAGGGAGGCTTTACGATTCCAGCTCGAGAGATGGCCGCGGTTCGGGGCTGACCGGACCCCATCGCCGGACGTTCGCTACGGACATCCTGTCCTTCGCTCACTCGATGCTGACTGCGCTCCGGCATCCTGCCTGCGCTGGTCAGCAACGCCGGCTCATGGGGCCCGGCCAGCCCCTCACGGATTCTGCATTCGAACCAGACATCGGCAACGGTCGAGGGTTGTATAATGCGAGGAACGAATGATCCGTTTGCCTCATCGTGACGCGAACGCGACTGACCAGCTCCAGAACCTCCAGACGGATGCTCGACGCGGATGCCGCGACACTTGATCCTCGTGCCCACCGAGATGGAGCGGCGGATTCTCGCCCCGATTCTGGCCCCGGTCGTGGCGCAGGGCTGCCGCGTGGCGCTGTGCGGATTTGGCCCCGTGGCCGCGGCCGCCCGTGCGGCGCAACTCATCGCGGAACATGCTCCCGAACGGGTGCTGCTCGTCGGCATCGCCGGCCGCATCGACGAGCGGCTTGCGGTCGGCGCCGCGTATCGCTTCGACCAGGTCGCCTGCTATGGCATCGGGGCCGGCAGTGGCGGCGGGTTCGTGCCGGCCGCGGCGCTCGGCTGGCAGCAGTGGCCGGGCGACGCAGGTGCACCGGACCAGATCGGCGACCTGATCACCTGCGGCCGCGGCGGCGGTGCTGGCCTGCTGGTCACGGCCTGCGCCGCGGCGGCAAATGCCGACGACGTGCGGCTCCGACTGCAGGCCTTTCCCGGCGCAGTCGCCGAAGACATGGAGGGCTTCGCGGTGGCGCTTGCCTGCCGGCTGCGGGGCGTGCCCTTCGACATCGTCCGCGGCATCTCGAATGCGGCGGGCGACCGCGACAAGTCGCACTGGCAGATCGCGGCCGCGCTCGAAGCGGCTGGCCGGCTCGCCCTGCAGATCATCGCGGAGGCCTCGTGAGCCGCACGATCCGACTGGGCATCTCGACATGCCCCAACGACACCTTCGCCTTTCACGGTCTGCTGACGCGATCGGTGGATTGGCGGGGCCTCGAGTTCGAGGTTGAGCTGCTCGACATCGAGCAACTCAACGAGCGGCTGCTGGCGGACGGCTTCGACGTTGGCAAGACGAGCTTTCATGCGGCGCTTCATCTGGCGGACGACCACGTGGTGCTGCCGAGCGGCTCGGCACTGGGATTTGGCGTCGGGCCGCTGCTGCTGTCTGCCGCGCCCGGCAGTCGGCCCGAGCACGCCGGCCAGCTGACGCTCTGCCCGGGCCGGCACACGACGGCGGCCCTGCTCTTCGCGCTCTTCCATCCGCATACGACGCGGGTCGAACACGTGATTTTTTCCGAGATCATGCCGCGGCTAGAGGCACGGCGAGCGGATTTCGGCGTCTGCATCCACGAGGGGCGGTTCACCTGGCAGGAGCACGGGCTCGGCCTCGTCGAGGATCTCGGCACCCGCTGGGAAAAGGAGACGGGCTGCCCGCTGCCGCTTGGCGGCATCGTCGCGAGCAGCCGGCTGCCGCATGAAACGATTCAGACGGTGCAGCAGGTGATCCACGACTCCCTGCGGTTTGCGCTGTCCGATCGGCAGGCAGCCCTGCCCACGATGCGGAGGTATGCCCAGGAGTTCGACGATCACGTGCTGATGCAGCATGTCGATCTCTACGTCAACGAGTGGACGCTCGACCTGGGCGTCGAGGGCGCACGGGCGCTCGACGAGTTTTCAACGCGGGCGGCGTCGATCGGGCTTGGCACGGGACGGCGGCTCACGGTTTTTTCGTGACGAGCCGGGCGGGATGCCCGAGCCCGGTGTGAACACGGTCCCGTCCCGTCGCTTCCGCTCCGGGCTTTTATTCGAATGAGATGCGGCGTTCGGCGGTCACTTCTCGGCCAGTGTCTCGAAATCGTCGGTGGTCATGCCCGCGGCGCGGAGGAGGCTGCGGAGCGTTCCCTTCGCCAACT
>JAPLNQ010000062.1 GCA_026401075.1 Planctomycetia bacterium | reverse complement strand
TCTACAAGACCTCCGGAGCCAAGGATGGCGCGGCGTTCACGTACTTCAATGTTGCGGACGCTGGAAGTCTGCCTCCACAAATCATCGCGCACCCTTCCAATCTATCGGCCGTTCTCGGAGGAGTGGCGCGGTTTACAGTGACGGCGACCGGTGCGTTCTCTTATCAATGGCGGCGGGGTGGTGTGAACGTTTCGGAAGGGGGGACGTCGTCAACCTACGTGATAGACCCCACGATTGCTGGAGACAATGCCGCCAATTTTGATTGTGTCGTAACCAATGCCAATGGTTCAGCGACGAGCAATCCCGCGACCCTGACGCTGGTGAATCCTCCCGTGGGAGCTGGCTATTACGCAAGTGCCGTGCAGACGGAACCATCACTGCTGGCCTATTTTCCGGTGGATGGCAGTGGCTCGCCCAATGTTGTTAATGTAAAGAATGGCATTTACAGCGGGACCCTGGGTGGGGGAGCGGTGCACGACAGCGTTTCAACCAGAACCGCTGGCCGGAAAAGTCTGGCGATGGGTGGCAATGGTTGGGTGGGATTGACGAAGGATGCGGCGTGGGATTTTTCGGACGGAAATGGCACGATTGAAATGTTTGTCTATCAAACGGCGGCCGCAGCTTACAATCCAAGTGTGTTTGCCGTGCGCAATGACGGTGGCGGTGGCACACGCTACAGCATTCATGCGGATTCTGCGGGCGCCAAATTCTGGTTCTTCAATGGTTCCTCTGCGCCCACCTGGACGCTGCCCACAAATGGGATCGGCCGGCTCATGCATCTGATGTTCGTCATCAACAATGGCCAGTGTACGATGTATCATAATGGAACGAGTCTGGGTGTGGTGACGCAGGCGCTGGGAGGCGTGATGAATCTTCCCTCGGAAATTGGTTCCGCCGGTCCAAGCGCCCAGGAATCATTCCCAGGAAACATCGACGAGGTCGCCTTGTATGCGGATCCGCTTCCGGCTTCCGCCGCCCTTGCTCATTACCGGGCCTGGGTTGCGTCCACCGTCGGGGTTCCTCCGATCATTACGACCCAGCCGGTTAACAAAACCGTCAATGAAGGCGGTGCGACATCCTTTTCCGTTGCCATCAGCAATGCGACCCAGGCGGCGTATCGCTGGCAGAAGAATGGCGTGGACATCCCGAACGCCACCAGTTCAACTTACACAATCAGCGGAGTAAGCATGTCAGATAATGGGGCGCAGTTTCGTTGCATTATTTACAATTCTTTTGGCGGCAGTGTTTCCAATAGCGTGACGCTGACAGTTAAGGATGTCACAGCCCCCCTTTTGCTCAATGCAATCGCGCCACTTGCCTCCACGAAGATTTTTCTCACGTTCAACGAGCCGATCAATTTGGCAACGGCCTCATTTAGCGTTGCCGGCGGAGCCGTGACCAGCTTCGCGGCGGGGCCACTTCCAGGAATGGTAACCCTGACGGTAACAGGTCTGAATGCCGGGCAGGCATATACCGTCACGGCCACCAATGTGAAGGACCTGACGGGAAATAATCGCGCCACGTCCAACACAGGTTTCACTGCTGCACCCGCACCAATT
>JAPLNQ010000293.1 GCA_026401075.1 Planctomycetia bacterium | reverse complement strand
GTCGTACTCGGCCGGCTTTCCGGGCACGATGCTACAAATCAATAGCGGCGACACGCTCAAACTGAACCTCGTCAATGATCTTGCCGTTGGCCACGATCCCTCCAATGCGGTCTTCACGACCAATTTCCACTACCACGGCTCGCACGCGCCCGACCTGAGCCAGGCGGACAATGTCTATGTCCACATCAAGCCAGGCGAAACGGTGCCGATCCAAATCCCGATCTCGACCTACGAAAATAGCGTAGGTGCCAACTGGTATCACCCGCACGTGCACGAGCAGACCAAGCCGCAGGTTGAAGGTGGTCTGGCTGGCATGATCATGGTCGGCGATCCGCTTGAGCCGTGGCCGCAGTACAAGGACGAACTCAAGCAAGTGAACATGACCCTCTCGGAGGTCAATATCTCCGTCGATGGCCATTACAAAGTGATGACTGGTACTGACAGCAGCGATTATTATGGTGACGGCTACACCACAGGCTGGCAGAAGCGGGTCAACGGCCAGATGAATCCGATCATCCGCGTCCGCCCCGGTGAGACGCAGGTCTGGAACATGGGCCAGTTTGGGGCGCGTGGTGCCACGAACTTCGTCATCGCCGACGACAACCTGCAAAACCCCTGGACGGCCACGATTCTTGCCAGGGACGGTGCCAGTGCATTCGTCCACCCCTACAAGGTGGAACTCAGCGCCAGTGACCTGCGGATGAATGACATCTCCGCGCTCACCGTGCTCAGCCCGGGCAACCGGATGTCGATGGCGGTAACCGCCCCCAAGACCCCGGGCACCTACTACTTCATGGACGGATGGGGCGGCGAAGAGGCGCGGATCAACGCAGGCGGCGAAGGCTACTACTACGTGCTGGCCACCCTCGTCGTGGAAGGGGATGCCGTCACCACCGCAACGCCCGAGTTTGCCCCGCAGGAGGCAGACCCGCTCTGGAAGGATACGCCGGACGTCACGCGCACGTTCTCGCTTGAGCAGTTGCCTCAGGTAGAGGACGGCGGGGTCATCAACATCGACAATTTCTACGTCAACGGCAAGAAGTTTGGCGAAGGAGTTATGCCCCAGCTTGAAATCGGCACGGTCGAGGAGTGGACGATCCTCAATGCGGGCCCGCTCAATCATCCTTTTCACATCCACCAGGGTGTGTTCATCGTCACGAAGATCAACGGCTTCCCGATCGAGCCCGACAAGAAGTTTCCGAATGCCAATGCGGCCAACTACGTCTCGCCGCTGGACGTGATCATGGTGCCGGCGTTCGGTAGCGTGACGATTCGATTCCGGGTGCTCGACTTCCCCGGCAAGTACGTCTTCCACTGCCACATCCTCGAGCACGAAGACGAGGGGATGATGTCGCCGGTGTTCCAGTTCGGCAACACCGAGGGCCTGCGATTGGCACTGGGCACGACGTCGCCATCGACGCTCGTCCTCAACGGCAAGGGCAACACGGTCGGCACCATCAATGCCTTCCCCAACTTCCGGGGCCCCGTGGCGACCGCATCGGGCATCGGCACGGCCACCGCACCAGCTCAGGCGCCACCCTTCGGCGGCACTGCCGAGGAGATCAATGCCTACTTCAGGTCGAGATACACGAAGGAGACGATGGCCTTCGGCACCGGGTCAAACGCCTCATGGGTGAGGGTCTATGAGAACGGCGCGCTGAAGCCAACGGCCACATTCCGTGCCTTCGCGGGCAAGGCCGGCGTCGGCGGCGTGAGCCTGGCGGTCGGTGCACTCGGCCAATATGGCACGGTGAATATCGCCGTGGGTTCCAGGACAGCCGGCGCCGCCAACGTTCGTCTCTTCGACACGAAGGGCTCGCTGGTGCGAGAATTCAAGGGCGTGCTGCCCGGCAGGTTTCCCAACGGCGTGAACGTGGCCGTCGGTGACGTTGACGCCGACAACTACGACGACATCATCGTTTCGGCAGGGGCCGGCCGGGAGGCGATCATCACCGCGCTGAGCGGCCGCGACATCGTTGACGGCGTCGCCAATCCGGCAAAGATCTTCACGTTTGTGGCTGGTGGGGTTGCCAAAACGGGCGTGAAGGTGGCCGTTGGCTACGTGGCACCCTCGACGGTGCCAAGCTACAAGCCGAACCTGGTCACGACCCCGGAGGTGGGCCGGAATGTCGGCACGATCTCCGTGTGGAATACGGACGACCTCGCCGGTGGTTCCGGTAGCATGTCGATGGGTGGTGGCATGTCGATGGGAGGCATGTCGATGTCGTCTGACACGACTTCGACCGATGAACCACCGATGCCCGGCCGTGAATCTCGCCACCACCTATCAGCGTCAGCTGGGCGGGCAGGCCCAGGCGGTGATTGCGGCCTGGCAGACGCCTCGCGAGGTGGCCTTCACGGCGATCGGACTGGACAACATGCCGCAGACTGTAAAGCGTCGGTTCTAGGCCCAGATTTCTTGGCCCAGATTGCGGAGCTAGACTTCGGGAAGACCGTTCTCTTCGTGGGTGACTCGGCCGGAAAGAGGTCAATCAATTTGCCATGAGATCCAG
Source organism: Planctomycetia bacterium (assembly GCA_026401075.1). GTDB lineage: Bacteria > Planctomycetota > Planctomycetia > Pirellulales > UBA1268 > CAMCQY01. Next base: position 11,334 of record JAPLNQ010000293.1, on the reverse strand, counting down.
TGCCATCATGAAACGAAGCACGCCGGTGCACGGCTTTACGCTGATCGAGATCCTGGTCGTGATCGCGATCGTGGGCACGCTGGTCGGCCTACTCCTGCCGGCGGTGCAGCAGGCCCGGCAGGCGGCAGCCCGCAGCCAGTGCCAGAGCAACCTGCGGCAGATCGGCATCGCGATTTTCAGTTATGCCGATGCCCGTCGCGGGCTTCCATTCGCGTCTGGCCGGCCGCGGACCGGCACGGTGGCCCATCTCGAAGGCGCGGCGGAAACCGGCATCGACTACATCCGGCCGCAGTCGTGGGCTATCGCCATCCTGCCCTACCTGGAGGAGGGGGCGTTGGCGAGCATGTACAACGCCTACTGTCTGGCCTGTCCGCCCGAAAGCCAGGAGGAAAACATCGTGGCGGCCCGGATCGCAGTCTACAACTCGGCCTCGAAGATGAAGGGTGCCGTCGATTTTGCGGCACTGCTAGGCCCTGGGCCCACGTCTCCTGATTCAGCGCGGCGACTCGACGGCTGGTTCTACAGTGCGAGTCCATCGACGACCGCATTCAACGGCGTGCTGGTGCCCGAGGGGCTCGGATGGAACGATGCCGCCGGTGCGTATACGACGCCGATCCGCAGCAAGCCGATCCGGATGGCAGACGTCACCGACGGCCTGTCAAACACGCTGGTTCTCGCGGAGTGCAACGACTACACGGTCGACGGCGGTGGCACATGGACGCAGCCCCGCTACTCCTGGCCCTACGTGTCTGATGTCGGCCGCTACACGGGCTTGGGCGCGGGCGTCGGGGCATCGCCGCTGGAAACGTCGCTCAAGCCGCGGTCGCGACTGGCGGGGGGCGTGTTCCAGGTGCTCTCGGGCGACGGCGGAGTGCGAGCCGTGACCGAGGGCATCTCGGTCGACCTGCTGCAATCGCTGACCAGCCGGGCAGGCGGAGAAGTCGCCGCGATTCCATGAAAATGGGGACGGGAGCGATTTTTCGGCACGATACGTGCTTCTCTCCCGTGGCCACGAGTTTTTAACTTGTGGAATCGATGCCGGGTACACGGACAAGTTAAAAACTTGCCGCCACGGGGGGCCGGGGACACGGACAAGTTAAAAACTTGCCGCCACGGGCCGAACTCCTTCGCGTCCCAGAAAATCGCTCCCGTCCCCATTTTCAGCTGCCGGTCGCGGCTTCCATGATCTTCTGCTCGGTCGCCTCGGCCCGCGGAAACTCCGCGGTCAGCCGGCCTTCGGCCAGCACGATGATCCGGTCGGCGAGCGTGAGCAGTTCCGGTAGTTCGCTCGATGTCAGGATCACGCCGAGGCCCTCTCGGCAGAGCCGGTCGATGAGCGCATAGAGTTCGGCCTTCGCGCCCACGTCGATGCCCCGCGTGGGGTCGGCGAGCAGCAGAATGGCGGGTTTTGTGAGCAGCCAGCGGCCGATGATGCACTTCTGCTGGTTGCCGCCGGAAAGGCCTGTGATCGCGGCGTGCGGCCCCGGCGTCTTGACGCCCGTGTCACGGATCGGACTGGCGACGAGGTCTTCCTCACGCCGCCGCGAGAGCAGGCCACCACGGAGGGTTTCAGCGAGGCTGCAGAGGCTCACGTTGCCTGCCACATCGAGATCGGGAAACAGCCCGAGCCGCTTGCGGTCTTCCGTCACCATCGCGATCCGGGCATGGCAGGCCTCGCGCGGATGTCGAAAGCGGACAGGGCTTCCCTCAAGTCGGATCTCGCCGGTCCAGGTCGGCTCGCCGGCGCCGAAGATCGTCTCCAAAAGCTCCGTGCGGCCGGCGCCCATCAGGCCGGCCACCCCCAGGATCTCGCCTGCGTGCAGATCGAACGACACGTTCGACAGCCGGTAGCCCCGGGGATGCTCCGGCCAGGGGAGCGTCAGGTTGCGGACTTCAAGCAACGTCGGCCCGCGGGGGCGGGCCTGGCGAAACTCGTGGTCTGCCAGTTCGCGGCCCACCATCCAGCCGGTGATCTCGCGGGGATTCGTGTCGGCCCGGTTCACTGTGCGGACATGCCGCCCATCGCGGAGGACGGTGATCCGATCGGCCAGCCGGAAGACCTCGTCCATCTTGTGCGAGATGTAGAGGATCGTGGTGCCGGCGGCCAGCAGACGCTTGATGGTCCGTTCGAGCCTCGCCGACTCCGATTCGGCTGCCGGTCCGCGTGGCCGGCGACACCGGGCATTCAAGCGTGGTGAGCAGCCGGCCGCATTCGCCGTGCATGCCACGGGCATCGAGCAGCCCGCGAGCGGTCCGTTTCTCGCGGCCGAGACACACGTTGGCAGCCACGGAGAGATCCTCCACGAGCGCCAGTTCCTGATGGATGATCGCGATGCCGGCCTGCTCGGCATCCCGCGTGCCCGTGAAGCGCGCAGGCACGCCCCCGATCTCGAGCGTCCCCTCGTCGGGCTGATAGACGCCCGAGAGAATCTTCATGAGCGTGCTCTTGCCGGCGCCGTTTTCGCCGCAGATGGCGTGGAGTTCGCCACGGCGAACCTCGAGCGTCACGTCTGCGAGCGCCACGACACCCGGAAACCGCTTCGTGATGCCTCGCATCACGACGGCTGGAGCGTCGACGTGGTCGGCGGCCGGGGTGCCTCTGGAAACGTTCATGCCCGCCCTCACGCCATCAGGCAGTTCGCCGCGATTCCCAGACCCGCAGCAGAGACAGGAAAACGGCTGCGCCGACGCCGGCGGCAATGCCAATGCGGCCACCGGCGGTCATCGACACGATGGCACCACACAACACCGCCAGCGTGGGGATGGCACAGAGGCCCAGGGCTCCCGGCAGGAGACCTCGCCCGCCCTTGGCGAACTGCCCCACCTGAGCCAGCGTGACGGCGATCACCACCACGATGCCCACGATCAGCCCCTCGTAGACGTCGGCACCGGTCTTGATGATCTTCGACACCGCGTCGATCACGACCCGCAGGAAGATCGTTCCGAGTACCGTGCCGGGCACAGTGCCCACGCCGCCAGCCAGGGAACAGCCGCCAACGACGGCCGCGGCGATGGCATTGAGTTCGTGGCCGCGGCCCTGATTCACCGGTGCCGCCACCGATTCGTTGGCCATGTAGAACAGGCCCGCCAAGGCTGCCGTCATCGCGCCGAAGCAATAGGCGAACCACTTGACGTTGTCGGTGCGGATGCCGGCGAGCCGCGCGGCCTGTTCGTTGCCGCCGAGGGCGTGGATGTGCCGGCCGAGCACGGTCCGCGTGAGGAGCAGCCACGTCACGATCGCGAGCACTCCGAACACGGCCACCGGAATCCAGACGTTGTCGCGGACCGTCTTAAAGAAGGGATCGGAGATGTTGATGAGCGCGCTCTTCGTGGGGGTGATCGCCGCGGTGGTGCTCTCACAGAGGGCCCTCGCGAAGCTCCGCAGACCCACGAGCGTGGCCAGTGTGGCAATGAACGGGGGCAGTCGCACGGCGGTGATCAGCCAGGCGTGGAGCGTGCCCACGAGGAACCCGACCAGCAGGCTCGCGAGGCAGCCGGCCATCACGGCCATGGCTCCGACCGGCTTGAAGCCCATCATCTGGGCAGGGGCAAGCGCCAGCATCGTCGTGGCGCAGACGGTTCCTGAGAGCGCGATCATCGAGCCTGCCGAGAGGTCGATCCCGCCGGCGATGATCACCACGGTCGCGCCCAGGGCGAAGATGCCGAGCAGAGCCGTGTTACGGGCGATGTCGCGGACGCTCTCCAGTGGCCGGAACCAGTAGCTGTGGTTGGCGTCGGCAAGTGCCGTCAGCCCGATGGCAATCGCGATGGCCAGCACGAGCGCCCACTCTCCTGGGCGGAGAAGGAACGACGGCCTGTGCGACGAGTGCGACTGCGACATGGCTTGGGCTCTGGATGGCGACCGTTGGCCGGCGTCAGGAACTCGACAGGCCATACTTGGCCAGCCACTCGCGGAATGCCGGCAGCGGCATGATCTCGACACCCTTCGATCCGGCCGACTCTGCGCCGGTCTTCATCGAATTGAGCGGCGAATCCGTGTTGGGCACGATCAGCCGCAGTCCTGTGGTGTAGATGTCGCCATCAGGCTCACCTCGCCGCGGAAACATCTCTTTGATAGTGGCTTCGTCGCCTCCGAGCATGGCCTTCAGCAGGCGGACAGTCTGGACACCCATCGTGAAGGGGTTTTGCACCACCATGGCGTCGATTTTTCCGTCGGCCATGTGGTTCAGGGCCGCTGCCTGGGCGTCGAACGTGATGACCGTCAGCCGGTCGCGGACGCCGCGTTCCTGGGCCACCTCGGCGATGGCCGGGGCGTTGTAGGCCCAGATGCCGACGAGCGCCACCACGTCTGGGTGGTTGACCAGAGCCGTGCGGACGTTGTCGCGGGCTTTGGAGAGGTCCATCTCGTCGCTCATGCGATCGGCCTCGGTGAAGCCGCTGCCGATCGCCTCCTTGAAGCCGTTCATCCGCGCTCGTGCGTTGTCGTTGTCGGTGAAGCCCGCAAACTGGACGTACTTGCCGTCGGTCTTGCCACGGCTCTCAAGAAGCGTTTTGGCCGCGGTGCCGAGCAGACGACCGCCCTCGATGTTGTCGGTGCCGATGTAGAAGGGCCTCGCATCGCGGAACGTGTTGCGATTCACATCGCTATCGACCGTGATGACCTTCACCCCCTTGGCGGCGAGGTTCTTCATCTCCTCCACAATCGCTGCGTTTTCAGCCTGAATGACGGAGATTGCCACGCCGGCCACGTCGGACTGGCTGCCGAGTTGCCGCAGTTTTTCGATCTGCCCCTGCGCTGTGGCGTTGTTCTTCTCCATCACGACCCGCAGCCCCTGCGACTCGATGCCGAACTGCTTCGCACCCTCGATCAGTCCGGCGTTGCAGGCATCCCAGAAGGGATCATCGCCATTGGTGATGAAGATCAGACGCTTGGGGCCGGATGAACCGCCGCCGGAGCCCGACGGAGCGCCAGCCGTCGTCGCGGATGTGTTGGCGGTGCGCTGATCGGAGCAGCCCGCGAGGGCCAGACAGCCGCAGAGCAGGAGCGACACACAGTCGCGGCGTGGAAAGAACGATGGTTGATTTCGCATGATCAAACGCCTCAGTGTGAACGCGACGACGAACCGGATGCACCCGTAGAAACCAGTGCCGAACGTTTCTTAGTGGCGATTAGGAATGAGGTTCGGCAAGGCTTAATAGCGTAGTCCATTTCGTCGGACATGCACCAGTGGTGCCTGCTCCGGACCGGTGCCGGCCGCGAGCACGCGGGCCAGGATGATGACATGGTCGCCCATCGGCCCGCCGCCTCCGCCGGCCTGTGTCACGGCCTGGCATTCGAGCCAAGCAATCGCGTCGGGGATCAGAGCCGTGCCGGAAGGACTGCGGTTGACCGCCAGCCCGGCGAATGGATCCTCGCCAGGGGCCGCGGGCTTGCCAAACCGCCCCACGAGTGATCGTTGCGATTCGCCGAGCACATTGACCACGAACGGATCGCACTGATCGATCGCGGCCATGAGATCCCGCGATGTGCCTACCGCGATCGTGATCAGCGGTGGCACGAAGCCGCCCTGCATGATCCAGCTTGCGAGCATGGCCCGGTCGGTTGCGTCGGCATCATTCTCCCGGGCACGCCATGTCACCACGAACAGACCGCTGGGAATGCGTCCCAATGCAGCGGCGGTGGCTTCGGCATCGACCGGTTCATTCTGGGGGGTTGGCTGTGGCTGCGTCATGACGGTTGTGGTGTGAAAGGGCGGTGAATGGGAGTTTCAGAAGTTCGCAGGATTGCCCCGGTTCCCCCGGTGACACGCCCGCCCTCGATCGCGGCAGGTGGATGCCTTTCAAAGCGAATCCTTCGCTGGCGCGACGAGCTTCGCGAAGCCGATCAATCTGTGGCTGTCCAACGCACGTCCTTAGAGTGTCGCAGTGGTGTCCATGATCCGCAACCCGTGTCGGGTTGCGGGGGTTCGCCGCTCGCGTTGCTCGTTTCTGCCGATGGAGTTCATGCTGGTCCGTCCACTGCCACCGACAGGAGAGACTGCGTGCCGTCCAACGCCGGACGCCGCCGTGCGCCGTCGCGTGCTGGGCCTGTTCGTGGTGGTGCTGTTGGCCCTGATGGCTGGGGTGGTGGACGCGGCGGAGCCGGACCTGATCTGGACGGATGGCCGAGCAGATTCCTCTGGCAGCTATCCGCTCCCTTCGCTGCTGCAGGAGTCGGCCCCGGTTGGCGAACCAGGCACTCATGCCCCAGTGCAGCCGCTGCCTTCCACGCAGCCCCGCGGGCCGGTCGTCCTCGACATGCCCTACGAGGCGGCGCCGTGCAGTCCGGATGAATGCACAGTGCCCGGTGCCGGATTCCCAGAGGGATTCGACGACCTGTGGGCGGCGCGGCCATGGTTCTGGCAACTCATGCCCAACAACCTCATCTACACGAGCTACCTCGCCGGGCCGAAGGAGCCGCGGATTGGCAGCGTGCTGTATCGCGACACCGCGGCCGATCCTCTCAACCCCAGCATCTCGAACGGCACCATGTGGGATACGACGCTCGGCGGCCGGGCCTCGATCCTCCGCTACGGCTCCGACCCTGTGCTGCATCCGCAGGGCTTCGAGGTACAGATCGAGGGCGCGGCGTTCGTGCGGCTCGACCCGCAGGAGGATCGGGACCTGCGAAGCGCCGACTACCGCTTCGGCGTGCCCGTGGTCTATGGCGTCGGCCGCTGGCAGACGAAGCTCGCCTACTACCACAACAGCGCCCACCTCGGCGACGAGGCGATGCTCAAGCACCCAAACTATGAGCGGCTCAATTACGTCCGCGATTGCATCGTGTGGGGTAATTCCTACTACCTATTCGACTGGCTGCGACTCTACGGCGAAGTGGGCTACGCCTTCTTCAACGCCGGCGGTTCGCAGCCGTGGGAATTCCAATACGGCACAGAACTGATCCAGGCCCGTGCCACCGGCATTCACGGGGCTCCCTTTTTCGCCATCAACGGTATCTCGCGGCAGGAACTCGACTGGGGCGGGAATGTCTGCGTGCAAACCGGCTGGGCATGGAGAGGCCGACGAAGTGAGAAGCTCTTCCGGATCGGCTTCGAATATCTCTACGGCTCCGATCCACAGTTTCAGTTCGCGTTCGCCAACCAGAACCGCTACGGCGCCGGCATGTGGTATGACTTTTAGCCATGCCACTGCTTGCGATCGAAACCACGTGCGACGAGACCGCTGCCGCGATCATCACGCGTGACCGCGCCGTGCTGTCGAGTGTTGTGGCCAGTCAGGAATTGCTCCACGCACGGTGGCGGGGTGTGGTGCCGGAAGTGGCATCCCGTGCCCACGTCGAACGGATCATTCCGGTGATCGACGAGGCGCTGACGCGGGCCGGCATCAGCCGTGCCGACCTCGTCGCCGTGGCCGTGGCCGTCAGGCCCGGGCTCGTCGGTTCGCTGCTGGTGGGCCTGTCTGCCGGCAAGGCGATCGCGGCCGCGCTCGGCATTCCGATCGTGGGCTACGACCACGTCGCTGCGCATCTCTACGCCTGCCGCCTGGCTCACGGCGAACGGATGCGCTACCCGTGCGTCGGGCTGGTGGCCAGCGGCGGCCATACGACGCTGTTCCTCGTGCGCGGGCCGACCGATTTGGAACGGTTGGGCGGCACGATCGACGACGCGGCCGGCGAAGCCTTCGATAAGGCGGCGACCGTGCTCGGTCTCGGCTATCCGGGTGGGCCACAGATCGAGGCGGCCGCCGTCGGCGGCAATCCCCGGGCGCATCGGCTGCCACGGCCGCTGGCAAGCGACCACACGCGGCTCGATCTCAGCTTCAGCGGTCTGAAGACGGCGCTCCGCTACCTGGTGCGGCCGCCGGGGTCGCCCGCCGATGTGCCCGCGCCTCAGGGAAAGGCACTTGCCGACCTTGCTGCGTCATTCCAGCAGGCCGCCGTCGACTCGATCCTGGCAAAGCTCGCCCTCGCGCTCGATCGCACCGGCTGCCGTGTGATGGCGATCGGTGGCGGTGTGACGGCAAACACGCTGCTCCGCGAATCAGTGGAGCGGCTGGGACGCGATCGCGGAATCGACGTGCTCATACCCCCGCGGTCGCTCTGCACCGACAACGCGGCGATGGGGGCGATCGCCTGGGAACGGCTCGAACGCGGCGAGAACGACGGCCTTGAGCTCGACGTGGTCCCCGGCACCGATCGCTCCGCCGCCCGCCGACGCTAAGGCTCCGTTCAGACGACCAGCGTTCAGGGAGATCAACGGGCTACTCATCGAAGGCAAGTTGAAAACTTGCCCCCACGGGGGCAGGGGCCATGGATGGCCCTGCTCGCGTGAAGGGCGCTCGCCCGGACGGCGAGCCGGCCAGTCGAGGGAACCCTTGGCGTTCCCTCCTGCGTGCCATGTGACTGCATGGCAGGATGCCATGCGCAGCACCAGCGACCTGAGGTCGCCAAGCGAAAATGGCAGGATGCCATGTTTCGCGTGAAGTCAGAAGCTGGAGAACTGTTCGAACTCGTCGTAGGGGCGGTGTTCGAGGTTCACGAACCGGGTGAATTCGTGCTGCCAGAGCAGTTTGATGTCGCCGATGGGACCGTTGCGCTGCTTGGCGATGATGATCTCCGCCTGCCCCTTGACCCGCTCCCGGTCTTCGTCGGTCGTCTGATAATACTCCTCGCGGTGCACGAACATCACGACGTCTGCGTCCTGCTCGATGGCACCCGATTCACGGAGGTGGTTGAGTCGCGGGCGGTTGTCCCGCGACACTTCCGCCTGCCGGTTGAGCTGCGCCAGGCAGAGCACCGGCACGTCAAGTTCGCGTGACATCGTCTTGAGACGACGGGCAATCTTTGCCACCTGTTCCTGCCGTGGGTCCCGCGGATTGTCGGGCTCGATGAGCTGAAGATAGTCGATCACGATCAGGGACAGCCCTTGTTTGCGCTTGAGCCGCCGGGCCACGGCGGCGATCTCGGTGAGCGTGCGGCCCGGAGTGTCGTCGATGTAGAGCGGCGACGAGCTGATCTCGGCCGACTTCTGCACCAGCCGCCGACGGTCTTCCTGCGAAATGGTGCCGTTGCGGAGTCGTTGACCGTTGACCTGCGCCGCCGAGCAGAGCAGGCGATCCGCCAGTTCGAGACAGGCCATTTCAAGGCTCACGAACAGGGCAGGCTGCTTGGCACCGATGGCCACGTTCTCGGCGATGTTCATCGCGAAGGCGGTTTTTCCCATACTGGGCCGGGCGGCCAGGATGACCAGCTCCGAGTTGTGCAGGCCTCCGCAGAGCGAGTCGAGGTCGGTGAAGCCCGTCTCCACGCCGCCGAGGGCGTGCTCGTGCTTCATCCGCGCATCCATGCGGACCATCACCTCCTCGAGCACGGATTCAATCGGCCTGGCCTCAGCCGAGCTGCGGTGCTCGAGGATCTGGAAAATCTTCGCCTCGGCCCGCGCCACGAGTTCGCGGGGCTCGTCGGAAGCGTCGTAGGCATCTCGCAGGATGTCGGTGCTCGCATCGATCAGCGAACGGAGCATCGACTTGTCGCGAACGATATGGGCGTAGTGGGTGGCGTGGGCGGCGTGCGGCACCGCCTCGAGAATTTCGGCGATGGCGGCCGCCCCGCCGACGCGATCGAGATCCCCTTGCGTGCGCAGCCGATCGACCACGATCGTGACATCGATCCGCTTGCCCGAGTCGTGGAGTTCGAGCAGGTGGCGGTAGAGCACCTGATGGGTTTCGTCGGCAAAGTCCTCCGGCCGGATGAGGAGGGCGATGTCGTCGCAGACGTCGGGCTTCAGCAGGATGCTGCCGAGCACCGCCCGTTCGGCATCGACGTTTGCCGGACGTTCCCGGGATTCGAGCGGGGCCACCGGCGCCCCACCGCCAGGCCCATCATCGCCTCGTCGTCGGCGTCGATCCTGCGACCGCTGGCCCGACGGTTGCTTGTCGGAGAACTCCCGGCGCGAGGAATCCCGTGCCGTGGTGTCGCGCGATGCAGCCATACAAAAGCCTCCCGGTTCTCACGGCAACCAGCACTCGCAGAGGAATTCCGGCACTCGCAGAGGAATTCCGGCGAATTACTTCGCGGCGCTCTCGCTGCTCGATGGCACGACCCACACCTTCAGATCGCCCTCTACTTCCGCCGCCAAGCGGACGCGGACGGTATAGAGGCCAACTTCCTTGAGCGGCCCCTGCAAGACGATCTGGTCTGGTGTCACCATCAGATCTTGCTGCTTCAGCGAGCGGGAAATCTCGGTCGATCCGACGGAGCCGTAGAGATGGCCTTCGTCATTGGCGTTGGCCTCGATCGTGACACTCGTCCGAACGAGTTCAGCCAGCACGCTGCGCAGGCCGGCCAGCCGTTCGCGGGCAATCTCGTCGAGCTTGGCGCGATGCTTCTCCACCATCCGCTTGTGGTGCTCGGTGGCGACGGTCGCCAGCCCCTGCGGGATGAGGTAGTTGTAGGCGAAGCCCCGCTTCACCTCGACCACTTCGCCCTGCTTGCCGAGGTGTTCGACGTTATGCACCAGCAGCAGTTCAATGCCACCGCGCTTTCCCTTGGGAAGCCGTGATGTGGCTGGCAAGCGGATGGTCGGAATGTCTCGTACGGGCATCACTGAACTCCTGTCGAATGGGACGTTGGTTGATGGATAGCTGATGTTCGATGTGGGCGTGTTGTCTGCTCAGAATGGGATGTCGTCGTCGCCGCCGCCGCGGGTGTCGACGCTGTCGACGCTGGCGCCGATGTCGCCGCCCACATCATACCCGCCACTCTGGTCGTATTCATCGGCAGGGGAACTCGCCGGGCCACCGCGGCCGGCAGCTGCTGGCCGGGCCTTGCCGCGGGGGGCGTCGCCGGAACGGGCACCCTCTCCACCGGAACGGGCACCCAGGAGTTGCATTCGATCGCACACAACCCGCAGCTTGGAATTCTTCTTACCGTCCTTTTCCCAGGTATCGAGCTTGAGTCGGCCGTCGTGTGGTTTCCTCCACCCATTCGCCGGTCGCCGTCTTGCGGCGATCGTTTACTGCCAGGCCGATGTCGGTGACGGCCGTTCCGTTCGCGATGTAGCGGAGTTCGGGGTCCCGTGTCACGTTGCCAAGCAGAATCACTTTGTTAAAGCTCGCCATGACGCACGCCTCCTTTGCTGGAATGTCTTGAATAGCTGAACGGCTGTACAACGGTCACGGCAAGATAACGCTTCTCTGCTCACGGTGCAAGCGTCCCTGTTTCGGACACCCTGCGATGCCATCCAGTGGCGGCTCAACTCCCGAGACAGCCTTGGTCACTCAGCCTCGGCTGCCTCGACCGGCTCGACACCCACGGGGCCGGCAGCCACGGGGCCTACACCCACGGGGCCTACCCCGACGGGAGCAGCGGCACGT
>JAPLNQ010000159.1 GCA_026401075.1 Planctomycetia bacterium | reverse complement strand
GCGGTGGGGTTTTGCCGGTCGGGCCGCCCATGCGGCCCGGGGGCAGGGTTTGGCCAGGGGCCATGCTCGCGCCTCAGCCGAAGCCGCCGCGTTCCAGGGCGATCCGCAGGTCGGCGAGTGTGCGGGTCTGCAGCCGGCTGGCCCAGGCCGTGCTGATGCCGACCCTTCGAGCCGCCTCGGTAAGCGTGCGGCCCTCGAAAAACGTGCCCCGCAGCAGGGCCGACTCCTTCTCCGGTAAGGCGGAGAGCAGATCCCGCAGGAACATCACCAATTCCAGATGGAGCGACGCTTCGCCGGCGTCGGCCTCTCTGGACATCACGGCCACGTTTTCCAGGTCGTTCCGCACCGGACGCCGAGCGGACGACTTTTCCGTAGTGGCGGCGGCCGGCGTCACGGTCTCGGCGGCTCCTCCTTGTCCCATGGGCGAAGTCGCCGTGGCAGCAGTGTCCGACGACTTCCGTTCATACTGGCGACCCTCGAATGCGGCCCGGTCGAACCAGGTCATCTTGCCCAGCCCGTCGAGCATCGCGCCGCGGATGCGATGCCACGCGTAAGTGGTGAACTTTCGACTGCGGTTGGCGTCGAACGCAGCGATCGCCTCCAGCAGGCCGATCTGGCCATAGGCCACTAGGTCGTCCAGTTCGACGGCGCGAGGCAGCCGCTGATGCGTCTTCCAGGCGATGGCCCGCACGAGCCCCTGATGCAGCATGAACATCTCGTCCCGCTGCCTCGCCGATGACACCGTGGTCATCGCGATAATCTCCACCAGATGATCGCCACCATCGCGACAACCATCACGGCGGCAGCCCCGAACAGCAGTCGCGACGTGCGAGCCGCCCATGCCTCCGCCCGCAGGCTCTTGTCGGTCCAGTCGAGTTCACCCTGCAGTTGGACGACCCGATCGAGAAGTCCCCGGCCAAATGCCCGCCGGCCGGCATCGCCCGAGATCGACGCCACATAGCAGCCGGCCAACAGCGGCAGAACGCCGCGGCGACCGTCGGTGCCGCCGTGTAGGTCGGCGGAGAACGCCTGCTGGAGCACCCGGGCGATCTGCGTGCTGACATCCAGCCGCATGCGGCCGAGCATGGCCAGCAGGTGACGATTGGCGGGCTGCTCGGCGATCCGGCGAGGGTCGAGCAGCAGCTCCGCCAGTCGGTCGTTCAGCGAGCCCGTCGCATTGAAGGCCAGGGCGTGCAGGTGTTCAGCTGTCGGCGGCAGGCCCACAGGAAACGGCTGCCCAAACGCAGCGGCCCGCTTGCCAGCATCGAGGCGGGGCAGCAGATCATCGATCGCGGGGTCGTCCTGCAGGACGCCGGCCAGCAGGGTCACGGGCGCCCGCACCCCGAGCACCCGGGTGATGGTCGCCAGATCCTCGCCAACCGCCTCGCCCAGCCGCACGGCATCGGCATCGGCGGGCCTGTTGACCTGCAGCGTCAGCAACACGAGGACGCCATTGATCGACGCCAACGGGACGCGAGCCTGCCTCAGCTGGTCGCAGGCGAATTCCAGGCGATCAGCCGCATCGCGTCGCTCCTTCGCCGATCGCGAGGGCGGGCTCGATCGTGTCGTGGGGCGGGCGTCAACGCTGACCGCACCCGACTGCAGCGCTGCCGCGGCGTGATCCACGACCGCGTCCGGATTGGCACCAGCCAGCGGACCGCTCGAGGGCTGGCCTCCGTCGGCCAGCGCCGATCGGATCGATGCAGCGGTGAATGCCGTCTGGCCCGCTCCCGAGAAACAGACGAAGATGGCTTCGCGCGAGGCGAAGACGTGGAGTGGTCCCCCGCCGGCCGGCGACTGCTGCACAAGCAGCGGCGCCGACGACTCGGCGAGCAGCGCCCGCTCCAACTCGCCCCCGTCGCTGCCGAGCACGAGAAACAGAGGCGCGTCGGTCAAGGAAATCTGCTGGCGGCCGAGTTCATTGCCGGCCGCGGTCCAGGCTGCCGCGATGTCGGGCCAGCGGCCGCCCTGGTGTTCCAGCCACAGTCGGGCTGCCTGGTAGACCAACAGCGGCACCAGCACGACCAGCAGCAACAGCGCGAGCGCCTTGCCTGGACTCCACCATGACTGGAGCACGGCGCGGTCCCCCGCACCCAGCACCACGCTCGCCGCCAGCGCGACGACGACGAACTGGAACAGGGCGACGATCCAGGCGATCCTCGCCGCGACCGATGCCCTGGCAAACCAACGCACCGCCGCGGCGGTGGCCGTGAACGGAAGCAGAAGGAATGTCAACAAAGACTGCATGGGTGTGGGATCGCGGGTTGGTGGTGGGCACGAGGCTCAGGCGAGTCGGATCAGGATGGCGTTCACAAGAGAAAGGCGGCCCAGGCGGCGACGATCAACGCGGCTGCCGCCAATGCAGACACCAGGATCGCCCACATCAGTTCCGACCTGCCCGGCAGCGGCGGCGCCCCGGGCACGTCCGGACCGACCGCGGGCACCGGCGGGCGATCGACGGCTAGTTTGATGAGTTGTCCGTTGGACCGCAGCCAGGTGTCGAGCGCGTCGGGCCTGTCTCGGAGGATGCCGCGAAATCCCATCACGACGGCGGCCACGAAGATCTGCAGAGCATTGCGCGACGGGAGTGCGGCCGCCTTCTCGGCCCGCGCGTAAAACTCGGTGGCCCGCCGCCGCGTTCCGAAGAGTTCGACCTCGAGGGCATGGTTCTCCCACCATGACTGCCCGGGCCATGCGATGTCGACGATCATCAGCTCGTCGGCCGCCGCCGCCAACGCATAGCCAGCCAACTCCCAATCCTCCGCCAGTGGCCCGCGGCAACTGGCCGCCGTGGCGTCGAAGCGGGCTCGTAGCAACGCCCGTTCGGCGTCGACCGGGCCGGCTTTGCCCGTTGCCGCCCGATCCGCCAGCGCGAGCACATCCTGCATCAGAGGAACCACCGCGACGATGAATTCTGGCGTCATGAACCCACTGCCTGCTTGATCGTCCGGGCCTGCGCGGATCCGTCCGCGGCGTGTCTCACTTGGGTATGGCGAAGAGGGCGAACTCGAGCGATCCCACCTGGCTCTCGTAGGCCACCTCGACGCGACGGCGTCCGGCCAGTTCGTCGGGATTGAGAATCGACGAATCCCGCAGGCGGATGCCCATCGACTGCGTTGCCTGCACGGACCGCCAGGCGGGATTCTCCGTGCCGATCCGGTAGTAGAGCCAGCCGCTCCGCGCCGGCAGGGCCCGCGGCGGGCGATCGACCGGGAAGAGTTCGAGACCGGGCACGCCCATGCGGAACAACCGATCCACCTCTTCCGTGCTACCCAGCTTCCAGTCGAGGTGGCTGTCGCCCGTCAGGAGGCGGTGGCAGACCTCTTCCGACATGTGACCCCGGAGAACGCCAACATAGCACTGCCAGTCGGACTGCAGCCACTTGGAATCGACTGCCGCCGACAGCGTGGCGGCGCCGACGCCCACGAAGTAACGCTGCTCGAACTCCAGCACCGCCACCCGCGACAGCATCGTCTCGATGATTTCTTTGACGCGACGAAAGACCCGCGCGAGTTCATCGTGGTCGTAGACGGGCAACTCCTCGAGCCGGCGATCGGCCTCGAAGATCGCCAGTTGGCCGGCCACCCGGCAGAGCTCCGTGTAGGCCGTTCGCGGATGGACGCCGCGGGCGAAGGCGATCACCCGCAGCACTGCCCGGGCCTCGAGGAGTTTGGAGAGCATGAACAGCCGGTCCAGATCGCCGGGCTCCGAACTGGAGAATCCGACCTGGCGACTGACCACCTGCTCGGCGAGCACCTCCACCTTGCGCCCGATCAGGTCATAGACGCCCCGCACGACGTCGCGGCCCAGTGGCAGCCAGGCCTCCACCGATAGCATCGGCGGAAAATAGTCGGGGTCGATTTCGGGAGCACCCTCGCGGTTTCCCGCCTGGCGAATCTGGGCGATCGGCAGCAGTTCAAAGCCGGAAAGATCCTCGGTGGAGAGTTTGAGCCTGACATTGAGACGGCGAAACTCAACCTCCTGGTCGTTGCCGCCCGATGCCTCGTCCTGCAGCGACTGCCGCATGGCAACAGAGCGGCTGCGATCGTGCGGCCCCGGTGGCGAGACATTGGGGCCACCGGGATCGAGCCGCGGCACGGCCAG
Source organism: Planctomycetia bacterium (assembly GCA_026401075.1). Lineage (GTDB taxonomy): Bacteria > Planctomycetota > Planctomycetia > Pirellulales > UBA1268 > CAMCQY01. The sequence goes on along the minus strand of JAPLNQ010000159.1, from coordinate 7,704 downwards.
GTAGACCCGCACGAACTCGTTGGACTGCAGCGACTCGTCGAGGGCGGCCGACAGTTTTGCCACCTCCGCGGATGCCGTGGCCAGGCTCGCCCGCTCGGGCTCCTCGCCCGGTTCGAGCCAGACAAGCGTGCCGTCCCGCAGGCGGGCCTGACACGCGCGGAGTTCGATCTGTCGGTTGGCCAGCGCCACCGGATCGATCTCCAGCCTCACGATCCCGTAGCAACAGGGGTCATCGGCCACGGTGGAGATCGCCAGCCGCTCCGCCGCATGACGATCGGCTGCCTGGAAATGGTGCGGCCGAAGGAACATTCCTTCCGACCAGTTCACGGGAAGATGGCGCATGGATGCATTCCGGGTGGCGACGACCGGGGATCTCCAACGACCAGGGACTACGCCCCTGCCGTACGGCGTCGCGGCCACCGAAGGGTTCGGTCTCAGAGATCCCGACGAATCCGCTATCGTACCCCGGGTCGATGGGACGGTAAACTCCGGTCACTGTTGAGAGAGCCCGCCATGACCGAGCCACGTCGCACCAACGTCGAGCCCTCCGAATCGGACGTCGACGGCCTTGCGCAGCGGCAGGGCCGGTGGCGGTCCGGCACCCGCTCAGCGGCCCAACCGGCATCACGCCGAGTCGCGACCGGGGCCGCCCTCGCCCTCGCTGCCCTGGCGGCGATCGTGCTCTCGACGGCGCTGATCGTGGCCCCGCTGTTCTCGTGGCAGACCGCCGGCATCGCCCTGATCGTCGACGACTACTCGCTGGAAGTGCTGCCGACGGTGCCGTTCGCCAACCAAGATACGACGGCACTCGCCACGTCGCTGTCGGGCCGGCTGGCGCCGTCGATGTCTGGCGAACTGCTTCAGATCAAGGGTTTCGAGACGGTGGAGGCGATGCGGGACCGACTGCACGGCTACTGTGTCGGCATGCCTCTCCGCGGCAAGGACTCGATGATCGCCTATGTCCGTGGCCAGTGCCTGGTGCCTCCCCCGGTTCTCGATGCCGAGGGAAACGAACGCCCCGATCCTCTCGGTGGCCATGCCTGCCTGGTGGCAGCTGACGCGACCCTGCGCGGCGAGGGGCTCCGCGAGATGGTGCCCTGTCGCGAGATTGTCGAGTCGATCGGCTCCGCGCCGAGCCTGATAACGCTGGTCGCCATGGATCTCGGCGATCTCCGTTGGGATCCCCGGATTGGCGTGTTGTGCAGTCATGTGCCGCGGCAGTTGGACATGGATCTCAAGGCCCCGCCGCTGCGGGCCAACGGCCAGAATTGGCTGCTCACGTCTCACGACAACCTCCAGTATTCCGGCGCGAGCGACGCGGCGAAGCAAACATTTTTCGCCGCCGCTCTCGAGCAGGGCCTCGCGGGAGCCGCTGACAAGGCCCCATGGGGCGACGGTGATCGTGTCGTCGAACTTCACGAACTGGCCCCATTCGTCGTTGCGTGGACTTCTGAATGGTCGCGGCGGTCAACCGGCGGCCGCGTGCCGCAGCGGCCCGCGGTCTGGAAACTCGGGGTCGGGCGGGTCGCGCTCAGCGACATTCCTCGCAACATCCGGCTGGTGCGAGTGGCGCCCACAACTGGCGCAGGCACGCTTGCAGCGCTGCGACGTCTCGTTCCCGGCTTGGCACCGGCAAAACCGGCGACGCCTGCTCCAGTTCCGGCTCCTCCTCCCGCTCCGGCTTCCGCAGCAGCACCTGCTCCCGCCACGGCGCCGGCAGCCGCTCCAGCTCCAGCTTCAATTCCAGCTTCAATTCCAGCGAGTATGCCAGCGAGTATGCCAGCGGTCGCCGCTGCGGAAACCGCGGCCAGCACGGCCCTCACGGCTGCGGTGCCCGCGGCCGTTGCCTCCGGGGCGGCGACCATACGCGATGCCGCGACAACGGCGGCGGCAGTCGCAGGCTCCGTCGCTCCTCCACAGCCACAGGCGGCGTTGCCAGCTCCTGCGCCCGTGCAGCCCGCTGGAGAAAATACGCAGCCCGTTGCGGCAAATCCGCAGCCCACGGCAACCGCCGCGCCGGCAACGGCGCAGACCGCGGCGGCCTCGACGCCCCGCAGCGACGATCCCTGGGCGATTCTCAATGCCATGACCACCCGCACGGGCCCGCCACCCGCCTCACTTCCACAGCCATCCCTGATCGACTTTGCTCCACACCTCTGGCGACATGCTGCCTCCTTCATCGCCGCCACGACCACCGAAGCGGCCATCGACGGCCCCGGCGCGGAACGTGCCCGGGCAGCGTTGCAGCGGTTCAAGGCGGCAATGGCTCGGATGGATGATGCATCGCCAACTGGCTTCAGAACGCAGGCGGGCTCACCTCTGGCCGAGGCACTGGCCGGAGCCCGTCGGGCGTCCAACGTGGCCGGTATCCCGCAGGCATGGTCCACCGCACCCAAGCCATTCCAAGCCGCCGTCGCCGCCCGCAACGACGCGATCGAACTCGGCTGGTCCATGCTCGACGTGATTGGGCGTCTCTCCGGCGGTGCCGGTCCCCAGTTCATCGCGCCAGGGGTGATCGATGGGTTTATCTCCCGCATTTCCCGTTTGAGCACCGCGATCGCGCAGTCGCCGGCGGGGCCATCCGCCGACAACGACACCGCCCGCGTCGATCCGCTCACCACCACCACCCAAAATATGCTCGCGCAGTCGTCGGTGCTCCGGTCCCTCCAGGATCAACTGCTCGCCAGTATGACCGCCGAGGCGGGCTCGTCGGCGCGGATTCCTCTCCACGACCGCATGATCCTCCTCCGGTCGCGGTTACCGGATGCCGCCCAACGAGCCAAGCTTCTGCCCATCACGCCCACCGACGCCGACGAGAAACAAGCTGACGCCGACGGCGCGGCCGCTACGGGTGTGGCCCTGAAGGCTGAGGGGCGACCGCTGATCCCGTCTGGCCCCCCCCGGCCCATCGACCGTACCGCCTGGAAAAACTGTGCCTCGCTCGCGGCGGCCGTCGTCGATCTCATCGATGCCTCGGGAATCAACGCCACGGCGGGCCAGAGCCCGGGACCGACCATGCTCCAGCCGACGCTTGATGACATTGCCGCCGCTCGACGGGCGATCGCCACGCTCGACAATATGGCGGGTGACGAGGCCGCCGCCGCCGAAGCCGCCGCCAAACTGTCAGCCCGCCTGGCGAGACTCTTCGAACGGGCCGCGGTGGCAGCGGTAGGGGCAAACGACACGGTCAAGGGACCGGCCAATGTCGTCGATTCCGACCGTCTCGGCGGATTGCTGCGGATTCTCGACCCCCGCGACGCCGCCGTGGTGGGCGATCGCATGATCGCCGGACTGACCCGCTGGAACGCCACCCTCCGCTATGGACTGCGGCTGCAACGTCCCGATCCCACGCCACCCCGTCTCGGCATCGCCACCGATATCCAGATCTCCGTCTCAGGCACCGCCAACGTGCCTGCCGCGGCGGCACTCACGCTGGGCTTCGATCCGGCGCAGATCACTGTGCGACTGCCGGACGGCACCAGTTTGGTCGAGGGTGCTTCCATTCCATCGCGTGATCTGCCATGGCGCGGGGGTGCATTCACGGTGCAAGTCGTGCCCCTGCGTCGCGCGGCCATCGGCGACAATCGCAGGACGACCATGCTGAACGCGATGATGACTGCCGATGATTACGTCGAAAAAGCGCAGCTCTCCATGCCGCTGCCATCGGAGCGCGGCGTGCTCGTGGCGGTGCGTGGCCGCGCAGGCAGCGTCTCGGGAATGGTCGGCGAGGACGGATGGGTGCTGGCTTCCCGCGCACCACTTTCCGAACGGATCGCAACTGCCGACGACGCGGCGACCGCCCTCATCTCGCCCTCGGGCCAGTCCACGCGGGTGACGGCGTGGCAACTGGGACTGAACAACCTCTCTGGCGAAGCTCGCAAGCTCGACGTCGAACTCCACTCGATCCCCGGCACGGCATCGCCCAACGACCGCGAGCGGGCCTGGTCTGATGCCGCGTCTGCCTTGCTCGCCGGCCGACTCACCGCTCCGCCGCTGGCCCGTGCGGTAGGCGTGACGCTCCGCGTGGACGGGCAGATTGTGCCCCTGGCGCTCAAGTCTGGCGACGGCGGTCAGGCCAGCCCGAAAAAGGACGCCGCCCCGGCAACACCGCCAGCGGCGGCCGCAACCGACGGAGCCTTGGAGCTCCCGACGCCTCAGCCGGCGGGCGGTTCCGCCGGCCTTCAGATTGGCCCCGACCTCGCGCTGGTCGTCCACGACACACAGGCACCCGCCGGCTCCCGACCCACGATCACGCGGATCATCCTCAGTGCCCAACACCCACGGGATATGAGCGCGGCCATTGCGAGATACGACCGCCGTGCCCGCACGATCACCGTGTCGCCTCGCTCGTGCCGACGGTGGGCTGCCGAGTGACACTGCGGGGGCCAGACGGTGAGCCCACCACTGGAGGAGCACCGGCCTCCGCGATCCGCCCGGTCGTGCCCCGCAAGCCGGGCGCGGTGCTGACGACCGCCGCGCCGACCAGCGACGTCATCGCCTCATGGAATGGCCCAGATCAGGGCACCGCCCGCTTCTCGCTCGACGTCGACGGATATCCCCGCGCCCTCAACTTCGCCGTCGACTGTTCATCAGCGGCAGACATGCAGCCACAGGGGCCTCAGTACGACTGGCGTCAGATCCACATCCTTGCGCCCACGGCCGGCACGACGTTGCTGAAGGCGCCGGTCGCCGCGGTGCCGATGCGGCTGGCCGTCGACGCCCCCGCCGACACCTTCCTGGCCGGCGAGAAGGTCGGTGGTTCCGTCGCCATCGTGCTGCGACAGATCGGCGGTGGTCTGGGTGATCGCGGCGAGGAACGGACCGTCTGGACGGCAGCCCACGACCGGCAGGTGACGTTCATGTTCGAGCCGCCGGCGGCGGGAGCGTCGCTGGCGATCAAGACCGTCGTTGACGACTGGACGGTCGCCGCCTCCGGCGAGGGCTTCGCCAACGTCGACGTGTCGGCCGAGGCCCGGCTTGCGATCGCTGGTCTGCAATCGCCCATCGTCGACTCGCGGATGCTGGTGTTCGACGGGCAGCCGCCGGTCGTCGATGTGCCGCCAGATGTGCAGGCCACCGTAGGCCAGCCGATCGTGGTGCCGATCCAGGCATCCGACGATTCGTCTGACGGCTACCTCATCCCGCCCGAACGCCGCCGCCCCGGCGTCTCCGGGCTGAAGTCTGTCGAGTGGGCGATCGATGCCGAGGGCAAGGGCACGCCGAAGGAGTGGCAGCCGGCCGTCTGGCTCGGCGGCACCAACTACGAATTGCGGATCGACTCGGTGAAACTTCCGTTCGGCGTGCGGTTGCCTGTGCTGGTGCGGGCCACCGACAATGTAGGGCTTTCCGATCCGCCGGCGCGAATCTGGCTGTCGGTGGGGGCCGAACCGGCCAGCAAGCTGAATTCCCTCACCGGCAAGGTCATGCTCTCTGGCCGGGGTGAACCCGATCTGCCTGTTGTGCTCAGCGGCCCCGGTGGCGATCGGACGGCACGAACCCGCCAGGGTGGGGTGTTTCGGTTCGACGATCTGGAGCCTGGCCAATATAAGGCGTCGGTGCAGGCGGCGGTTCGGAACCGGATGCGCAAGGCGGAGCCGACAGCGGTCACGGTCGAGGCGGCCCCCGCTGCCGCGGCCAGCGTGACCCTGGAACTGAAGTAGCCGCTGAAGGAGCTGCTGAAGGAGCCGTAGGGGTCAGGCCCACGTTCGTGGCGTCGATGCTCTGCCGGCACGACCGGCACATTCATTGCCACCGCTGCGCGACGGACAATCGCGACGTTGGCTGCAACCGCTCCGGCCGCACGGTGCGGGCATGAGGCCTGCTGTTCCTGACGATGTTGATGGGAGCGGCACGGTGGTCGGTCCGGCAAACGCGTTGCGGGGCCGACGCTGCGGCGGCGAGGGGGACATTCATCGAATGAGATTGCCAGCATGTCTGCGCCACCGCGGCCGGACGACGCTCTCCATGCGCTCGCGCGCATGCGTGGCGGGGCTGGCCATCGCGCTGGTGCAGGCGATGCTCTTCCCGCCGCCGGCACATGCCCAGACCACCGGCACGCCGATGACGGTCTGGAGCTTTCTCGGTGTGCCCAACCCCTTCGGCACCAATGCGGCCGCCCAGCAATCTGGCAATCCGGCGATCCAGGCTGCCGCCAAGGCCAAGGCCGCCAAGCACGAGATCTGCAAGAAAAAGGCCGCCATCAAATACCTTGCCGGCCTCGGGTGCACGCCGGAGCATCCCGAAGTGATGCCCGCGCTCATGGCCGCCATGGACGACCCCGATGAGCAGGTCCGGTACGAGGCGGTGAAGGCCGTGCTGCAGACAGCCGCGGTCTGCCAGTCGCGCGACCAGAAAAAGGAGACCTGCAAGACGAAGGGCATGAGCGAAAGCTGTGCAGACGCGAAGAAGGCGATCGAAAAACAGTTCTGCGACGCCCTCGATCGCCTCTGTGGGAAGGCCCCGCCCAAAGAACACAAGCACAAGCTCAAGAAGGCCATGAAGAGCATGCTCGGCGGGGAGTGCGAGGATCCGGCGAAGGAAGACTGTCCGTGCGCCGACAGGCGAGGCTCGTGCTGCAGCCCGGAGATGCGCGACAAGCTGATGAAACTGGCCTACGGCCGCGACGACATGGGCTGCTTTCTCGAGCCGAGCAAGCGGGTGCGAGACCTCGCCGAACAGGCGTTGAATGCCTGCAACGCCTGTGCCTGCGGGTGTGAAGGAGTGATGGGCATGGAGTCGGGCATGGACAATATTGTCCGCGAGATGCCGCCGGTCGACGATCGGGAGACACGACCTTCCGACAACGTTCCCTTGCCGCTGGGCGGCCCCTGCTATGGCGACAGGCTCGTCGTACCTCCGCAGATGGATCATCACGAGATGGTGCCGACGCCCGTCCCGTTGCTCGAGCCGGAAGTGATTCCAGCGCCCGACGCCGCGATGGTTCTGCCCGGCACCCGCAGCGTGCTGGTGCGGGCACCTGCGCCTGCGGAGCCCTTCCCGTCCGCACCCGCTCGCATTGAAACAATGTGGCAGCCGCTCGATCAGGTTGCGGCCTTTGCCGAAGCCGACGCAGAAGACCTGCGGGAGTTCCTCAGCGACATCGAGCAGCGGCAGCCATCTGCCCGCATCGCCGGTCAGCCGAGTCCGCCGTCGGCAGGCCACTCGCACGCGGAAACGCGGCTCGCGCTCGCGCCGACGGCCGCCTCCCGGAGCACGCCACAGCCGATCGTCCGGCCTGTCATTCGTACTCCAGTCTCTCCTCGCCCTGCTCAGATGCCGCCCTCTCCGCGGCCGCCGGTGACGGCTGAATCGGCACCCGTGGCCGTGCCGTCGCCCCCCGTCATCCGAGCCGTGCCATCTGCCTCGCCGTCGCCGGCCACGGGCCTGACAGGGTCTGACCGCTTGCGTTGGCTGGCGCTCGCCAGCCTGACGGTGGCTCTGGCCATCACCATCTTCGGATGGCCACGGGCGAGGCCGGCGGCCACGGTGTCATCTGCGGCCGGCAGTCGCGTTAAGATGCATCACGTGGTGCATGACCGGCATCCGGAACAACCAAACCGATGAATCGTTCTCCAGACGAACCAACCGACTCGGGTGGTGGCTCCCCAGCCAGTTCCGCTGGGCACGCCGCTTCCTGGCGGTCTGGCCGCGGCGGGCGAGGCCCACGGCAGCCCCCTGTCGCGGGCCGTCATCCCGTGCCAACGT
>JAPLNQ010000053.1 GCA_026401075.1 Planctomycetia bacterium | reverse complement strand
GACGTCTTCGCCAACCTCCGTACCCGCAGCACCTACTCCACGCGGGTGGCGGCCATGTACGACCGGGAGAACTTCTACCTCGCCATCGTGTGGCGCGACCCGACGCCGATGCACAACATGGTCGATTCCAACTTCGACATCGGCAGCGGCTGGAAGAGCGACTGCGTGCAGTTGCGGCTGAAGACCGACATGGTGATCGGCGACGTCTGCTGTTGGTATTCGACGGCCGCCAAGCACCCGGTGATCAACATCCAGCACGGCCGCTTCACGGGCGGCCGCGACAAGGAGACCGACGTCAACGCCTTCCAACCCGTCAACGACGCGCTCAAGGTCGGGGCCCAGGAAGCCTTCGCGATGGGCGACGACGGCAAGAGCTACACGCAGGAGATCGCCCTCCCCTGGAGGCTGATCACCGGCCAAAGCGCGATCGTCAAGGCCACGGGCAAGCCCTTCAAGGAGCCGAAGGTCTACGGCCCAGGCGACAGCTTCAACATGGGGATGGAATTCCTCTGGGGACCACCGGACGGCCGCACCTTCCCGATCCATCGCTATGCCGACCTGCTCATGCCGGGCAAGAGCAGCCGCGAATTCTTCTGGACGGCGGAGAACGACTGGGGACCGGTGACGCTCGAGCCGAAAGGCAATCTGAAGCTGCCGAAGGTCGAGCATGCCGCTTCCGCCGAATACGTGCAGCAGACGCAGGGCCCGGTGGAATTCACCTACACGATGCCCCACGACGGCTTTGCGACGCTCGTGGTCGACGACGAGCGCGGCCGCCGCGTGAAGAATGTCATCGGCATGGCACCGAGATCCAAGGGTCAGCAGACCGACCGCTGGGACGGCACCGACGACACGGGCAAGCTGATGCCGCCCGGCACCTATCGCATGCGCGGCCTCCTGCACGCGGGGATCGACCCGGCCTACGAGGCGAGCTACGGCTCCCCGGGCGTGCCGCCATGGGAGACGGGCGACGGCAGCGGCGGCTGGATGAGCGACCACAATCCCAACGTGGCCGTGGCCGCGGGGAACGGGATGATGCTCCTGGCCGCAAGCGGCTGCGAAGGCGGCCGGGCCATGATCGGCACCGATCTGAATGGCCGCCGGAAATGGGGCGAGAGCAAGTTTCAGCAGATCGCAGCCGTTGCGGCCGACGACCGGCATGCCTACGCCGCCATGAATATGGGGCATGGCTCCCACCACACGAGCATCGGCCGCGTGATGCTGGCCGACGGCAAGTATGCACCGTTCGCCACCAAGCCCGAGCCGCAGCTGGTGGTGCCGGTGGCAACTGCGGATGAGAAGGCGACGGTGCGGGGCCTCGCGGTCGTGGGCGACCGCCTCGCGGTGGCGCTCGCGGGGCCCGACGTGGTGCGGTTTTTCAACAAGGAGTCGATGCAGCCCCGGGGCGAAGTAAAGCTCGCGGCCCCGGGCGGCCTAGCCTCCGACAAGGGCGGCCGGCTATTCGCCGTTTCCGGACAGAGCGTGGTGACGATCGCCGACGGCAAGGCCACGCCGCTCGTCACGTCGAACCTCGAAAAGCCGATGGGCCTGGCGATCGACGCCGATGGAAAGATCTACGTCGCCGATCGTGGCACGCAGCAGGGGATGGTCTTTACATCTGCCGGGGCCTTCGACCATGCCGTGGGCGTGGCCGGCGGCCGGCCGCTGCCGGGCAAGTGGGTGGCCGGCGGGATGCGCAACCCAAATGGCATCGCCATCGATCCGCAGGGCCGGCTCTGGGTGGCGGAGGAGAACATGTATCCCAAGCGGTTCAGCGTCTGGGGCAAAGACGGCACGCTCGTGACCGATTTCATCGGCCCGTCCACCTACGGCGGCATGGGTGCCTGCGTCGATCCCGATGATAAGACACGGGTCTTCGGCAACGGCTGCGAGTTCAAGCTCGACTACGCGGCCAACAAGGCCACGGTGACGGCCAATCTGATCGACGACAACATCGTGGGCGAGCT
>JAPLNQ010000067.1 GCA_026401075.1 Planctomycetia bacterium | reverse complement strand
CCTCGAGAGCCGCCAGACTCGTCACGAGAATCGCCGGCTGACTCACCGATGTGGCGTTGAGCTTCTCGGCCGGCCCCTGCCGACAGATGGCCGCCAGATCGTAACCCAGGATGGAAGAGGCCCGCGTGAAGAGTTCCAACGCGGCAGGATTGCCATCGCACCAGTCACCGAGCATGCCAACGGTCTGGGCACCTTGGCCGGGAAACACGAGCGCTACGGAACCGGACGCTGGAGCGGATGATGGCATGTTCACCGCGGCCTCCCCCGGTATTTCCTTGCCGGTATTCCCTGGCCAGTGTTCCCTGCAGTCGTCGCCGCTGCCAACGGGATCATTCCTCTGTCTTGACGACGGCCCGTCCCATGTAGTGGCCACACGTTCCGCAGACGCGGTGGGTTGGCACGGCCTTGCCGCAGGTGGAGCAGAACGTCAACTGACGGGGCGTGAGGAAGTCGTGCGCCCGCCGTGAACGGGTCTTTTGATTTGATTGACGTCGCTTGGGAACGGCCATGGATCACCTACAGGGCAGGGGGTTTGAGTCGCGTACTCTACCCAACCACGCTCCCCGCGGTCAATCGCCGCGGAAAAGCAGGTACCTGCCCTCAAACAGACGGGCTCCCTGACAGGAGAGGACAGGAGAGAGACGCCCTCAAAAGACTCCCTAGAAGAGACGACCCTGCGGGCCGATCTTCGGCATGGTCCCCAGATGCTCCTCGCCCCGGGGGGTGAGGCGACAATGGCCTCGATGCCGACCGGACCGCCGGCAAACACCCGCTGGATCGTCTCCAGATAGCGGCGGTCGAAGCTATCGAGGCCGAGTTCGTCGATGCCCTGCATCTCGAGCGCCGTGCGGGCGATTTCCACGTCGATGCTCCCCTCCGCGCGACTGGTGGAGAAATCGCGAATCCAGCGAAGGCGGTTGTTGGCGAGCCGCGGCGTGCCCCGGCTCCGTTGGGCAATCTCGTCGGCCGTCGCATCGTCCATCGGCATGTCGAGCTTCACGGCCGACCGCCGCACGATCTCGGCCAGATCCTCCCGCGAATAGAAGTCGAGATGCTCCGGCATCACGAACCGGGCTCGCAGCGGCGCCGAGAGCAGGCCCGGCCGCGTCGTCGCTCCGACGAGCGTGAACGGCCGCAACGGCATGTTGATCGTGCGGGCCGAGACACCGTCGCCGAGCGTGATGTCGATCCGGAAATCCTCCATCGCGGGATAGAGGAACTCCTCGACCGCGATCGGCATGCGATGGATTTCATCGACGAAGAGCACCGAGCCCTCGGCGCAATTGGTCAAGTAGGGGAGGAGGTCCTTTGGCGCGGCGAGCGCCGCCCCGCTGGCGATCTGGAGCGTGGTGCCCAACTCCTTGGGAATGCAGGTGGCAAACGTCGTCTTGCCGCGGCCCGGCGGCCCGTCGAGCAGAATGTGGCCCAGCGTTTCGCCCCGTTTCCGCGAGGCATCGACGGCGATCGAGAGCCGTTCAAACACCGCCCGCTGGCCGACCATCTCGCTGAACCGCTGCGGCCGCAGCGCGCGATCCTCCTGGGGCGCATCGTCAACGGCCTGTACGGTGGGCTGGCGAAAGCTTTCCATGAGTTGTCTCCGGCACGCATCCTACCCCAGCGGTGAAAATCCGGGGCAGGGGAGTGCTGGAACCCTGACGGGCGACGCGCCGCCGGGCTCCCCAACGGTTCGGGGCTGCCCATGCCCCGTCGCCGGACGCTCGCT
>JAPLNQ010000170.1 GCA_026401075.1 Planctomycetia bacterium | reverse complement strand
GGGCCAGGTCGCCCGCGGCGATGTAGCGGTCGAACTCCGTCTCGACGGCGTGTTTGACCGAAAGCGTCAGCCACTCCACCGCTGGCTGCGTGAGCCAGTCGCAGGTTTCCTTGTCGAGCCTGACGGCCAAATCACTTCCCACGGTTTTTGTGTCGGCCTCATCGGTGAGCACGGTGCCCTCGACCGTAAATCGCACCCACCCCACGTCAGGATCGTTTGTAAACTGAAACGTGCAGGAGCCGTTGGTGAGATAGTAGGTGTTGCGTGTGCCGTGCTGGCTGATCGCCCGCTGCACTCGCTCCAGCCGGCTGCGGTAGGCGGGCGAGGCTTCAGGCGGAACGACGACCTGCCGCACGCTCCGCAAGGGAGTGCAGTCGAAACGGATGGCTACGATTGGACGGGTCGGTGGAATGCTCATGACCACAGGATTCTATCGCGCCGGTGCCGCCAATGCAGCCCGGATCGTCGGCCGGCTTGCCCGCGGGATACCGGTGCTGGCGGTCTGTCTGGTCTGCGGTACGGAGGTGGCTGCGAGTCCACCAGGTCCCGCCGCCGCGACCCGCGTGAGCCAAACGCAGCGGCTCATGGGCGTGCCGTGGATGATCACGGTTCACGCCCCATCGGAGGCGGTCGGCGACGCCGCGATCACGGCCGGGTTTGCCGAAGTGGCACGACTCGAGCAGATTCTCTCGGACTACGATCCCCAGAGCGAACTCTCAAGGCTGTCTGCGGCGGCGCCAACGGCGGCCCCCAAGCATGTGAGCGACGACCTCTGGCGGGTGCTCGAGCGTGCCGTCGAGATTCGCGATGCCACGGACGGCGCGTTTGACCCGACGGTCGGACCGCTGACGAGCCTCTGGCGACAGGCCCGCCGTTCGGGCCGGCTGCCGCTTGCTGGGAAGCTGGCCGCGGCCCGTGAGGCGGTTGGGCGAGAGACCCTGCGGCTGGCACCCGATACCCGTGGAGTGGTGCTCACGCAGCCCGCTATGAGGCTCGATCTGGGGGGCATTGGCATGGGCTATGCGGTCGATCGGGCTGTGGAGGTCCTCAATCGCCACGGCATCACATCGGCGATGGTCGACGCGTCGGGCGACATCGCCGTCACCGCCGCGCCGCCTGGCACCTCGGGCTGGAGGATCGCCGTGGCGCCGCTGCAGCCTCCAGGGAACGGCACGGTGCCGGGCGACGCGGGCGAGCACCTGCTGCTGACGCATGCGGCGGTGACGACCTCCGGCGATGCCTTTCAGGCGGTGGAGATCGACGGCAGACGCTACAGCCACATCGTCGACCCGCGGACCGGCCTCGGCGTGGCGGGCCCGGCAGCGGTCACCGTTGTGGCGCCAGACTGCACGACGGCCGACGCGCTGGCCACGGCTGCCAGCGTCTTGGGGCCGGAGCGGGCCGCCCCCGTCATCGCCGGCTTGTCGGGCTGTGCCGCCCGGTTCGTGCGGCAGGGAGACGGACAGACATATGTCTCCCAGACACCTCGCTGGCCATCCCAGGCTCCCCAGAGCCCCCGCTAAAGCCCCAGGCTTATTGCCCGGTTGTGCGGCCTGCGCAGGATGTGACGGTTCTTCCAAGTTTGCGGGGCCGATGAGCCGATATCTCCAGAGCCGTCGCTGCGCCTTGGCGCACGTGTTGCGGGTACGGAGTCGGGGGGCACCGTGCCGGGCCGGGTCGCACAGATCGTGCGACTCAACCCCTTGGGCGCAGCGACGGCGATTTGAAGAGTGTTCGAGCCCGTATCACCGCCCTGCGGAAGCCCCCCGTGCCGCGAACTGCCAGACAACTCTGGGTTGCCCTGACGAGCATCTCGCTCCTCGCGAGCGGCTGTGCGCCGCAGCAGCCGTTCTACTTCTTCGAGGACGGCGATCTGTCGCACTACGTGGGCGCGATCCAGAAGCTCGAGTATCCCGACAGCTGCGAAGCGCCGCTTGACGAGGCGTCTGGCACGACCGAACCGCTCACGCTCTCCAACGCCCGCTTCGACCAGATCTGGGAGCTGTCGCTCGAAGAGGCGATCCGCACGGCGCTGGAAAACGGCAAGGTGCTCCGCAACCTCGGAGGCCGGTTTCAGAGCTTCGGCGGTCCCCGCCCGCAGACCGGTGAGCCCGCCGTCTCGCTGCTGACCAATCCGCAGGTCACGCCGAGCATCTACGACCCGGCGATCGCCGAGACCGATCCCTTCCGCGGCGTTGAAAGCGCCCTGTCGCTGTTCGACGCGCAGGTCTCCAGTTCGCTCACGTGGGACCGGATCAACCGGCCGCAGAACTTCCAGCCTTCGGTCAACATCATTTTCCCGCAAAACCTCCAGGGCGACACCGGCAACTGGACGACCGGGATCCAGAAGAAGACTGCCACCGGTGCGACCTTCGGCGTCTCGAACTCGACGCTCTACGACAACAACAACGTCAAATCCCGCGAAGTGCCATCGACGTGGACGACGAATTACGACTTCACGTTCAGCCAGCCGCTCTTGCAGGGGGCCGGCGTCACCTACAACCGGATCGCCGGGCCCGATCCGTTCGACAACATCTACGGCCGCCCACTGTTTCGCGGCGTCTTGCTCGCCCGTATCAACGCCGACATCTCGCTGGCTGAGTTCGAGGCGGGTGTCCGCAATCTCGTCAGCGACACCGAGCAGTCGTACTGGGAGCTCTACTTCGCGTATCGCAATCTTGAGGCCCGTAAGGCCGGCCGCGACAGCTCGCTCGAAGCATGGCGGAAGGTCCATGCTCTCTATGTCGAGCAGTCGCGCGGCGGTGAGGCCGACAAGGAGGCCCAGGCCCGCGAGCAGTATTTCTTCTTCCGCAGCGAGGTCGAACAGGCGCTCACCGACGTCTACCGCTGCGAAAACCGGCTTCGTTACATGATGGGTATCTCGGCCAGCGACGGCCGACTGATCCGGCCGTCGGACGAGCCGACCACCGCACGCATCTCGTTCGATTGGCAGCAGTCCCTGGTCGAGGCCCTGTCGCGGTCGGCCGAGCTCCGCAAGCAGAAGTGGGTGATCAAGCAGAAGGAGCTGGAGCTGACGGCGGCCAAGAACATGATCCTGCCCCGGCTCGACCTCGTGGGCCGCTATCGTTTCCTCGGCATGGGGCAGGACTTCATCAACCAGAACTACAACCCGTACGAGTCGAACAACAAAGATCCGCTGCGGGGCACCGACTCCTACTCCACGCTGTTCAGCGGACAATTTCAGGAATGGCAGGCGGGCGGACAGTTCCTGATGCCGCTCGGCTTCCGCCGCGAACTCGCCACGGTGAGGAACTACCAGCTGCAGTTGGCCCGCGAGCGGGCCCGCCTGCAGGACGAGGAACTCGAGGCCTCACATGCGCTGGTCGAGGCGGTGCGGAACGTCGACACGAATTTCGCGCTCGCCCAGACAAACTTCAACCGCCGCGTCGCCGCCGAACGGCAGGTGGAGGCGGTGCAGGCTGCCTACGACGCGGGCACGGTGACGCTCGATCAACTGCTCGACGCCCAGCGGCGGCGGGCCGAGGCGGAGAGTTCCTACGCCCGCGCGGTCGTGGATTACACCCGCTCCATCTCGCAGCTCCACTATCGCAAGGGTTCGTTGCTCGAATACAACGGCGTCTTCCTGGCGGAAGGGCCGTGGCCGGGCAAGGCCTACTTCGATGCCCACCGCCGGGCACGGCAGCGGGACGCCAGCCTCTACCTCGACTACGGCCATTCCCGCCCGGGCGTCTTCAGCCGCGGCGCGATCACGCAGAACTTCGAGTCGATCGGGGCCGACGCCCGGGCGACGCAGTTGCCGCCCCGGGATCCTGCCACGAGGGAAGAAGGCGACGACGATCAACTCAAGGCCCCGTCGGCGCCGGGCACGACGCCGCGACAGGGGCCGGGCGTGCCCGAGCTGCTGCCCTCACCACGGTAAACGATACCGACGGGGTTCGACCCGTGGCCACGAGTTTTCAACTTGTGGAATCCGTGCCGGGGGCATGGACAAGTTAAAAACTTGTCCCCACGGGGGAGCGGGGGATACGTTGAAAACTTCCACCACTGCTTTCAACGGGCCATCGGCAGCGCCGCCGCG
This sequence comes from Planctomycetia bacterium, assembly GCA_026401075.1. Taxonomy (GTDB): domain Bacteria; phylum Planctomycetota; class Planctomycetia; order Pirellulales; family UBA1268; genus CAMCQY01. The sequence continues at coordinate 20,381 of JAPLNQ010000170.1, read as the reverse complement.
TCGAGAGCCTTTTTCAGCACGCCCGGGTTTTGCCGACTGATCCGCTCGAGCTCCTGTTGTGCGGCTGGGAGCGGACAGGCGGTGAGGTAGCCGGCCACCGCGCGGCGGACGAGCGGGTCGTCGGTCCCGAGCGTGTCCCAGAGCCGTGAAACCTCGGCCACGGCGTCCCATGCCCGATACCGAGCCAGATCGACCGTGGCATCGGCCGCTACGGCGGGGCTGGCCAGCAGGCCGGCCGTCGCGGCGACGACGCGCTCCCGTGGGACTGTCTCGGTCAGACTCTCTCCGGCAAATCGCAGGGCAGCGAGCAGATGCCGCTGATCGAGTGGCCGCGCCTGGCGGCCGAACAGGCCGCGGTGCCCGAGAAAATCGAGTCCAGCCTGTCCTTCCGCCACGAGCACACCCGCCAGGACGCCATCGAAGCCGGCGCGGAAATCGTCGGCAGGAGCTTCGACGGCCCGATGGAGAGCGTCGATACATTCTCGTGCCACCGCGGGATCGTCTGCGGTGTTGGCGGCCACTCCCAGCAAGAGTCCGTAGAGACCGCGGCGGCGGGCGTCGATGCCCGGTTCGCTCACCCAGGCCCGCAGTCGGGCGGGGTCGAGCGCGCTCGCTGCAGCACGCACCGCCGTAAATGGTGCCAGGCCAAACTCCGTGAACGCGTCGGCGGCGATCGCGGGATCGGGGTGTTCCAGCCGGGCAGCGAACCACCGCAGCCGCTCGCCCGCTGGCAGATCGCTGGCTGGCGCCGCCACCACGTAGCCCAGCAGCGACTCGTCGGCCGCGACTGCCGACCAGGAGAGACTGACGCCCGTGGCCTCCGGAGCAGCCGCCCTGGCCGTGCCAAAGAGCACCGCCGTTCCGGCGATTTGCCCTGCCACGCGAGCCGGCACGGTCGCGCCGACGGCAGCCGCGGGGCCCGGGTCGCGGAGCATCTGGTCGATGCGAAATCGCTGCGCTAGAAAACCGCCCGGGTCCGCCGCTGCCGTGCCCTCCGCCTCGGCGACGGCCACGACGCTCGCGCCGTCGCGCCGCTGCGCGAGCGACTGCCCGACCGTGCCGCAGAACGGGCATGCCGTTGCCGGCGTCGTGGCTGATGCTGCCATCACCAGCACGCCAGTCAGGATCGTTGTCACGGATGGAAAACGGGCTATGGCATGCACATGGAGTCCCCGGGTTTCCACCCGGGGCTTCTTGTTGCGGGTGATGGAAACCGTTGGACAAGAAGCCGCCGGCCTCATTCCGTATCCCAGCCCGAGCGTTCCTTCTGCATCCGCGCCCTCCAATAGGGAACCGTGCACAAGAGCAGCTTGCCGGTGCCCTCGTAGACGTAGGCCCGCTTCTGTCCCGACAGCCAGTAGCTGACGATGTTCTTGGCAGGCCGCTTGACACGCATGGAGATCCCCTGTGTCCGGGCGATCACGAACGGCCCGTCCGTGACGAGCGTGTCATGCTTGAGTTCCACCTCCTGCACAGGCCCCGGCACCGAGAGCACGGCCTGCCCGTTCCCTTTGAGAGCGGTCTTGTACCAGAGGAGCCCTTCGTTGGACAAAAACGCTGTCATCAGCCGCTCGCGATAGATCGACAGCCCGACCTCGCCGTCGCTGGCCCAGAAGCACCGCGTGTCGAGCACCCACCGCTCCTCCGGCTTCACCGTCATGAGATGGTAGCCGCCAAGGCTGGAATCGAGGTAGACGGTGCCGGTGCCGCTGTAGCGGGGCCGCATGACCGATTCGTCGGAAAAGAGCGAAACCCACCAGGCCCTGAGCGAAGGAAGTGGCACATCCATCGTGATCGCGCCCTGCATGTGGTTGAGCGCGCCCCGCTCGGTCCGCACGGCGTCGCCGTCGAGGGCGATCTTCACCCAGCGCATTCCCTCGGTATGTTCGACCTTAAATGTCGCCATCGATCGAGACCTCCGGGCCGCGGGTGATGCCCCCCTCTGTCCAGTCGCAGCTCCAGCCCGGGAAGGCGATCTGCGGGTAGGGGTCGGGATCGATGGGGGCGTCCGACTGGTGGACGATGTCGAACTGTCGGTCGGTGCGAATCCGGCCCACTCGGAAATAACGTGTGCAGTGCTGTGTTTTTGGGTCGAGTCGCACCAGACCACCCGGCCCTGCGAACGTGAGCCCTTCACGCATCGCCGCCCGCACGGCCTCGGTGTCGAGCGAGCCGGCCCGCTCGACCGCCTCGCGCCAGAAATGCACGAGTCCCCACTGGGGTTCCAGCGGATCGCCCGTCACGCGGTCGTGGCCGAACTCACTGCGGAAATGGGCGACCCAGCGACGGTTTTCCTCGGTCGGCAGGCTCTGAAAATAACAGGATGCCGCCAGCTGGCCAGCGACGTTCTCAGGCAGCAGATTTCGCAGTTCATCCTCGGCGATACTCGTCGACATAACCGGCAGTTTCGCGGGATCGACCCGGGCGGCGGCCAGCGAGTCGAACAGGCCGATGTTGCTGTCGCCGTTGATCGTGCTGAGCACGCAGTCGGCCCCCGAGGCTTGGATCAGGCCCACCACCGGGCCGAAATCCCGATAGCCGAGTGGAAGATACATCTCGCCGGCCGGCCGCAGGCCTTTCGTGGCCATGTATTTCTTGGCCACGAAATTCGCCGTCCGCGGAAAGACGTAGTCCGATCCCAACAGGAAGATCTTTTTCATGCTCCCGCCCGCGGGGCTCGAGAGCCAATCGATGACCGGCATGACCTGCTGGTTGGGCACCATCCCGCCATAGACGACGTGGGCCGACGACTCGTTGCCCTCGTACTGCACCGGATAGAAGAGCAGGCGGTCGCGCTCCTCGATGACCGGCAGCACCGCCTTGCGGCTCGAACTCGTCCAGCAGCCAAACAGAGCCGCAGCGCCCCAGTCGATCAGTTCGCCGGCCCGCTTCGGGTAGAGGTCGGTCCGCGACTTGGTATCGGGCCCCCAGGCCTCGATCTGCCGGCCGAGCAGACCACCCGTCGCGTTGATGCGTTCGAACGCGAACAGTTCCACGTCGCGGAGCGACGTCTCGCTGATGGCCATCGTGCCGGTCTGCGAATGGAGGAGGCCGACCCGGATCGGCTTTCGGCCGGCCGGTACGCCTGTCGGCCGGCAGCCGACGAACATGAACGGGGCGAACGCCTGCGCGGCGGCCAGTGTCGCCGCGGCACCGGCGTGCCTGCCGAAATCTCTTCGGGAAAGACTGCGAGTGAGTCCCGTCACCTGTTGTTGCCCCATCGCCTACTCCTCGACCATGTGCTTGTAGAGCGCCTCGAATGGCTCGGCAGTCACGCTCACCTCGCCCCGAAATGGATGATCCATCGCGGCGATCAAAAAGATCATCGTGCCGAGATAGGCCGACAGCAGTCCACCGAGCAACAGGTGGGTGACGAACTTCATGTCGAAGAGCCAGACCATGGCGATGTTGATCAGCGCGCCCAGAATGACGACATACCACATCACCGGCGGGATCGCCGTGTTGACGGAAAACAGCCGCATCCGTCGGTGCTCGAGGAAGGTGTTGAACAGCCGCAGCGCCTCGGCGTGGAGGATTTCCTGTGCCGGTGTCGCCGGCTGGAAGTCGATGAGTTTCTCCTGGAAGGCCTGCACGCGGATCGTGCCGTCGACGGGCACGATGCCCCGCCGCTGGAGCGGCCAGGCATACTTGATCGTATACCGCGTGTAGTCGCGGAGGATCCAGCGGAGATTCTGGCCATAGGGATCCGGATAGCGGGAGACGTCTTCGAAGAGTGCCGACAGGGCCGCGGCCTCGTGGGTGACGTTCGCGCTCGTCTCGGAGGCGTTTTGGTAGGCGGTCACCGCGATCAGGCCGAGAAGCAGTCCGTAGAACACGCAGAAGCAGGAGAGCACGTAGCCGACGATGTCGTTGGCCCCGCGGGTGTTTTTCACGAACTGCCGCAGGATGGGCCGCAGGAAGATCAGCCCCGCCCAATAGAAGCCAACGAACACCGCGATCATCAGGATCGCGAAGGTTTCGGTCGGCAGATCGTAGACCCAGAAAAAGTTGTGCATGGTTCCGTGCCGGAGCGCCGCCGCGGCGACCGCCGCAAACGTGGAAGCGATGCTACCAACGGAATTTTGCCGCTGCACGTTTCACTCGACGGCCTCCCCATCCAGGGCGTAGATCGCCAGGTGCCGGCCGTCCGGGCCCCGCAGTTCCTCCACCCGGAAGGTGCCGGTGACGGCCACCGGCCGGATCGAGAAAGAGGCTGTTTTCCCGGGTTTCATCCGGACAACCACACAGTCGTGGAGCAGGGCGCCGGGCCCGAAACAGCACTCCATGTTGTCTCGGACCAGCCCGAACTGGGTCAGGCCGGTCTGCTGGAAACTCGGGAGGATGTAGCCGCGGATGCGGATTCGGGTCGTCTCGAGGGCCGTCACCCGGGCGGGCAGCAGGTCGCGGGAGAAGGGGTCCCCCTTCTTGAGGTCGAGCTTGATGTCGTCGAACGAGATGTCACGCGGAGCGGCCGGGCGGTCCGTCGCGGGTGTGGCTGGGGGTGGTGCTGGTGGCGTCTCGGCGGCGGGGCGGCTGGCAGGCGTGCCGGCCGGCGCGGCGGCAGGCACCGGCCTCACCTCGGCTGGTGCACCGCACCCGATCAGGCAGCAGGCCATCACGACTCGGCAGAACCGTTGCTGGGAGTGCGCAGGCAAAACCGCGCGGCTATCTCGCAAAGGCATCCTCGAGGTGGTAGAGCACGCCGCCATCCATGCCGGGCGCGCCCATGGGACGGATAACAAACCTGCCGGCGATCTTGGTGAGCCGGGACGAAAAATCGATCCCCTTGGGATGGCTGGGATCCTTCAGTTGCACGAGCACCCGATCGGTGATCTTGGGATTGCCCCCGAAGCAGCAGTCGCCCTGATCGCGTACGAGCAGGAACTGTGTGATGCCGGTCTGCTGCTTGCCCGGATAGATGTATCCCTTGAGCAGCACGTTGCGTCCATCCATCGTGCGGGCGGTGTCGGGGACCGCATCTGACGGATCGCCGGGCAACGGTTGGAGCAAGCCGTAGTTGAGCCGCTCATAACCGTCCGGCAGTTCGGCGGCATAGGCCCGCGACAGCGTGATGAGTCCGGCGACCAGCGACACGGCAGACAGCACGATCGCGCCGATGGCCAGCGGCCGCCCGATGAACACGTCGGGCCGCTGCGCGATCGTGCGGTAGGCCATGGCACCAAGCACGATGCCCACAGCCGGTACCACGGCCAGCGACCAGTCGAAAAACGCCAGCGGCGACAAGGCGGCCGTGACCGCGGCGGCGATCGCGGTGCCGGCGACGGCGCGGTAGCTTCCCTCCGCGTCTTGACCATTGGTGCTGTCAAGCGGTTCTTGCCCGGCGGTATCGAAGAGACCAGCTGGCATGGCGCGTGTGCCTTTAACGAACGGAAGGTCCTGCCCCGCCAGACCGCAATCCGGTCCGCGCGAAGATGGCAATCACCAGCACGAGCGCGGCCCACAGGGCCCATTTCCAGAGCGGCGTTTTCACGCCGGTGGCGGGGCCTGCCGCAACCGGAGCGTTGGGCACGCGGGCTGCAGTCCCCGGCATCGACGGGTCGATGCCGGGAGCGTCGTCGGTGGCCTCCTCGTCGGCGAGCACCGCCGGTATTCGCGATGCGATGGCTGCCTCGGCCGCAGGAGCCGGAGCGGTGGCCGGAGCTGGCAAGGAGGAGCCAGGCGGAGCGGCAGCAGGCGATCGGGTCATCGTTGGATCTCCCGGATCGCCGTCCTGGCCGTTGTTCTGGCCGCTGGCTGTCGGTGTCGGTGTCGCGGAGGTGCCGGGCGTGCCGCCAGCGGCGCCGGCGAATGCGGCCAGCGTGGCGGCGCGGCGGACCGCCTCCGGATCGATCTTTTCAAGTCTGGCGATGGCCGCGGCCGCCTGCGGTAGCGGGCAGACCCGCAGGTAGTTCACGATCGGTTCGCGGACGAAGATGTTGTCGGCCTCGGCCTTTTCGAAGAGTTCAACGAGCTGGTCGATCACCGACCAGTCCTGCCAGCGGGCGAGATCGGCGATCACGAGATCGGCAAGCTTCGGCTCCGCCAGCAGCAGCCGCAGCGATGCGAGCACGCGGTCGCGCGGCACGCCCTGCGACTCCTCGCCGAGAAATCGCAGCGCCATCACCGCCGCGTAGGTTTCGGTAAAGGGGATCTCGCGGCCGCGACGGTTCAGGAAGAGCTCGTCGATCAGGTCGAGGCCCTCGGGCCCCCGCAGCGTGACATAACACGCGATCAGGGCATCGAGCCCGCTGCGGACCTCCGCCTTCTCCGGGCCGAGGTCCTGGTTGGCGAGGATCGCGCCGATCCGTTCGGCATCGGCCTTGGTGCCGCAGGCGCCGAGCATGGTGGCGTAGAGCCGCCGCCGGTTGGCCTGCACCTTGGGATTCTCGATCCACTGCAGGAGTTGCGTCGGATCCATCCTGTCGGCCAGGCCGCGGACATCGGCATACGGTGCGACGGCGAACTCGTCATACGCATCGCGGGCGAGCGTCTCGTCGGGGTCTTCCAGGTGCCGCTGAAAGAACGCCAGACGATCGGGCCCCTTCTCCGGGAGGGCCGAAAGTTTTCTCAGGTATTGGACGGCCCGCTCGCTGACCGGGATCGGACTCGACCAGACGAGCTTCGGCGGCTCGATACCCATGAGCAGGAAGAGCGTGCCCACCGGCTTCTCCTCCAGCAGGATCGTTTCGATCGGCGTGCCGTCGGCGGCGGAGTGTCCGGCGTCGGCGACGAAGTCGGCGCCCTTGAGCACCTCGACGACGGCGAACTTGCCCTTGGGCAACGGCCCCTCGGCGCGCGGCGACAGGGCCCCCGCCGGTGGCGGCTCCACGAGCCGGACGATCGCCGCCGCCTGGCTCTGCGCAATCTCCTGTGCAAAGGTGAGCGACACGGCCGAACAGAACGGGCAGGCCAGCACCTGCCGTGCTTGCCCGACGAGCATCCCGATCCCCAGCAGGGCCACGATCCAGTGTCGGAAGAGAATGTTTCGCATGGGCCTCATTCTAGCGGCAAACGTCGGGACAACGCACCGCCGGGCGTAGGCCTTTAGGACGACAGCCATTTGGCGACGTCGGTGCGGTAGGCGGCCAGGGCGGGCAGGAGGGCCGCCAGGATGGCCAGCACCACCAAGAACGGCACCAGGAGCAGTTCCGCCCCCGGGGCCGCTGAGAAGATGCTCGCCGAGACACCGGCGTTGGTCGTAATGAGCGGGGCGATCGCCCCCACGAGCAGGTGCCCGAGCACCCAGCCGGCCAGTCCGCCGCCAACGGCCAGCAGCACCGCCTCGATGAGCACGACGACGAGCACGTGCGACCGCCGGGCCCCGAGCGCCCGCATGATCGCCACATCGCGACTGCGCTCCAGAGACGAGCCCACCATGCTCACGAGGATTCCAATCGCCGAGACGATCACGACCAGCGTCGTCACCAGAAGCAGAAGCAATTCCAGCGGTCGCACAAAGAGGTCGAGCAGCAGCCGGATCTCGGCGATCGGCAGGGCGGCCTGTCCGTCGCGGCCCTCGTTGATCGCGGTCCGCAGGCCCATCGCCATCAGTTCCGGCGGCAATCCCGGCAAGGAGGCCGTGTCGAGCAACAGCGCCGTCACCTCCCGCTGCGCAAACGGGAGTGGTGCTTGCCCCTGCTTTCCATGTTCACGGTTTCCGTGTTCACGTGAGCCATCCGCATCCTCTCCGCTGTCCGCTGTCCGCTGTCCGCTCGCCTCTTCTCCCTCCACTGGCTTCGCATGCCCGTCCTGCAGATAGAAGCCTTCCATGTTGACGAACACACCGCGGTCGACCGGCGTGTCGGTGCGGGCCAGGACACCCGTCACCGTAAATGGGTCATGCACCTTGCCGTCGTCGGCACCGTGCGTGGGAGCAAACGGATCGCCCGGCTTGAGCCCCAGCTTGGCGGCTACCGTCGCCCCCAGCACGCCGCCGAAAAACTCATCATTGCGAAAGTTCCGTCCGCCAGAGAAGGCAAACGGCCGACCGTCGCCGATCGTGAGTCTGTCGAAATAGGCCGTATTGGTGCCGATCACACGAAACCCGCGGTAGTAGTCCCCCATGCAGATCGGCACGGCGGTCTTCGTGCTGGCAGCGAACGTGCCATCCACGCCGTCGGGCCGCTCGGCTGCCGGCAGGAACTGCTGGTAGAAGTCCCAGGAGATGTTCTCGATCGGCTTGCTGACCAGATACACGCTGTTGAGCACCAGTTGCAGCGGGCTCCCCTTGGCGCCGACGATCATGTTGTAGCCCAGGCCTGAGCCCGACTCGAACGCCTGCTTGACGATGCCGCCGGTCACGAGCGTGGCCACGACGAGCGCCACGCCCAGTGCCAGGGAGAGGGCGGTGAGCAGGCTGGTGAGCAGCCGTTGCCGGATGTTGCGACAGGCGATGCCGAGGAGGGTCATGAGCGATGCCCCGCGGCTGCACGGTTGAAGTCTTCCAGGCGGATGCGGCGTGGAAACTGCCCGGCCACGTCGGCGGCGTGCGTCACGACCAACAGTGCCACCCCCTGCTCGGTGCAGGTGGTGCGCAGGAGGTCGATCACCTGCTGCTGGTGGGCGGGATCGATGCTGGCCGTCGGTTCGTCGGCGAGCACCGCCCGGGGCCGGTTGGCGAGTGCCCGGGCCACGGCCACCCGCTGCTGCTGCCCGACGCTCAGTGCGGATGGCTTGTGGTCGAGCCTGTGCCTGAGTCCCACTGCGTCGAGCAATCGCACCGCCCGGTCGCGATCGGGGCGGCCCGAGCCAAACGACATCGCGACGAGCACGTTCTCAAGCGCCGTGAACCCGGGGAGCAGGTTGAACTGTTGGAAGACGAGGCCGAGCCTGTCGGCCCGCACGCGGTCGCGGCGGGCCTCGTCGAGCCGGGCAATGTCGATGCCGTCGATGATCACCCGGCCGGCGTCGGGCCGCATGATCCCGGAGATCACATTGAGCAGCGTCGATTTCCCGGAGCCGCTGCGGCCCTCCAAGGCGCAGTGCTCGTCTGCTGCCAGTTGGAACGAGCCGATGTCGAGGATGTTCACCTGCTCGCCGCCCGGCATCGTGAACGACTTACGGACGTCGATGAGTTCGAGAACGGGTGTGGCCATGGGCGGTATCGTATCCGGTGGGGGCAGTGGGTGGTCAAAAACGGGCTTTTTCACGGGCGGATTGAGTGGCTGTGGCACGGCGGTGTATATTTCGCGCTCCCTCCACAGGTCGCCCGTCCGCATCGTTGCGGGGCGGCAGCGTTCTTTCGACGTCCCGCCTCAGTCCCGCCTCAGGAGATTCGCCGTGTCCATTCGCGTCGGCATCAACGGTTTCGGTCGCATCGGTCGCCTCACCTACCGGGCCATCTACGAGAAATACGGCCTCAACGGCGATGTCCAGGTCGTGGCCTTGAACGACCTCACCGACGCCAAGACGAATGCCCACCTGCTCGAGTTCGACTCGAACTATGGCCCCTTCAAGGGGCATGTCGGCTACGAGGGGAACGATCTGGTCGTCGACGGTCACAAGATCAAGGTGTTTGCCGAGAAGGACCCGGGTGCCATCGACTGGAGCTCGCAGGATGTCCAGGTGGTGGTGGAGAGCACTGGCTTCTTCACCGATGCCACGAAGGCGGTCGCCCACAAGCGGGGCAGCGTGAAGAAGGTGGTGATCTCGGCCCCTGCCAAGAACGAAGATCTGACGATCGTGCTGGGCGTCAACGACAAGATGTACGACCCTCAGAAGCACCACGTCCTCTCGAATGCTTCCTGCACGACCAACGGCCTGGCCCCGGTGGCCAAGGTGCTGCATGAGACGTGGGGCATCGACCGTGGTCTGCTGACCACCGTTCACGCCTACACCAATTCGCAGAAGACGGTCGACACGGCGGCCAAGGATCTCCGCGACGCGCGGGCCGCGGCCCTCAATATCGTCCCCTCGAGCACCGGAGCCGCGAGGGCCGTGGGCCTCGTGATCCCCGAACTCCAGGGCAAGTTCACCGGGATGGCCTTCCGCGTGCCGGTCGCCACAGTGAGCGTTGTCGACTTCACGGCGCTCCTCGGCAAGGAGGCCTCTCCCGCCGAGATCAACGCCGCAATGAAGAAGGCGGCCGAGGGTCCGCTCAAGGGGATCCTGCGGTACACCGACAAGGAACTCGTATCGACCGACCTGAAGGGCGATCCGCACAGCTCGATCTTCTCGGCTGTCGATACGATCGGCCTAGGCAACTTCGTCAAGGTGGTCAGTTGGTACGACAACGAGTGGGGCTACTCCAACCGCGTTGCCGACCTGCTCAACTTCCTCGAGGACAAGGGCCTGTAGGCCCGCCCGTCGGGTGGCCGGTTACGGGCTTCGAGTTACTGGGCTTCGGTGGGCTGCCGCTGTGGCTTCACCGCCACGGTGCAGTCGGTCTGGAATGCCGCGGCTTCGAACGTGGTGAGCGCAACCTGCACCCGGACGTGATCCCCTCGGGGCGGTGGTCCCGGCCAGCGGAGCACGAAGTGCAGGCCGCGGTTGCGTGACGTCCGCCGGAAATGACCGACCGCCTCCCGGGCCGGAATGTCCCAGTGCGCCACCGGTGCCGCGCCGTTCGGCCCGCCTGGGTCGAAGACCGAGATCGACACGTCGCCGGCTGCGGTGACGAGTCGCTCGTCACCGTCCCGCGGTTCAATGACGATGGCCAGGCCGTCGCTGACGCCGTCGCCGTCGCCATCGAAGCAGGCGGTTCGCCCCGGGTTGACGATCAGGTGCGTGATCCGGCCGGCATCGGCGAGGCTTTCCTCGTGGGAGAGCCGCTGGCCTTCCGGAGGATCGGCGGTCGGATCCGTCCACGGAGTCATCGGCCGCGCCGCGGAGTCGGTTGCGATTCTCGCGGGGGCAGCGGCGGTCGGATCGCCCGTGGCTGCCACCGTGGCCGAGGCTGGCATGACCGACGACGACGTGCCCGGCGCCGCGGCGCCGGGAAACCTCGGTTCGGTCGGGAGAGGCGGGATGCCATCGAGTTTCGGAGGGCCGATCGTTCCAGGCATTGTTCCAGGCGCCGTGCCAGGCATCGTTCCAGGCGCCGGCAGGCTGCCTGCAGGCGGAGTCGTCGGCCCGCCTGCGGGTGGGCGGACGCCGGGGATGTCGATCGCCGGTGGTACGAGGAGGGGCTGGCTCGGTCCGCTGCGGATGGCCGGGGCTGGTTGACCAGCGGGGGGCAGAAATGGCCCGCGGCGGGGGCTGGGCCCGTCGTTTGCGCCAAACCCCAGCTGCTTCTTCAGGCTCGTGTTCTCCCCGGCGGCGCGGTCGAGCCGGACGGATGTGTCCTGCAGCTCGTCCTGGAGCTGGTAGATCTGGTCCTCCTGCATCCGCAGCTCGCGTTCGAGCAGTTGCTGGCTCAGGTCGCTCTTGCAGCCCAGGCAACAAAGCACGACGGCCGCCATCACGAAGATGGGGCGGACTCGCGGGAAGAACGCCGCGAAAACGCGAGCGGTCAGGCCTCTGAACCGTGTCATGACGCGCCTCCTTGCGCCTCACTTCTGGGTCTCATTGCGGCCCATCGTGGAGCCGCCATCATCCGATCACTGTCTCGTCACGTGCCAGCCGGTCAGCCGGCTGACTTCTCGGTCGGCATGCGGTCGATCACCTCATCGATCAGCCTGTATTCGAGCGCCTCGTGCGCCGACATGAAGCGGTCGCGATCCGTATCCTGCTCGATCTTCTCCAAGGGGTGTCCCGTGTGCTTGAGCAGGATTGCGTTGAGCTTGTGCTTGATGTTCTTAAACTCTTTCGCATGGATCATGATTTCTTCGGCCGTGCCTTCCATGCCCGCCAGTGGCTGGTGAATCATGATCCGTGCGTTGGGGAGCGCCCGTCGCTTGCCCTTTGCGCCGGCGGTAAGCAGCACCGCGCCCATCGACGCGCACTGTCCGATGCAGTAGGTGGCGACGTCGCAGGTCACGAACTGCATCGTGTCGTAGATGGCCAGGCCGGCCGTGACGCTGCCGCCGGGGGAGTTGATATAGAGGTGGATGTCCGACTTCGGGTCGTCGGACTGCAGAAAGAGCAGCTGGGCGACGATGGCATTGGCCACCTCGTCGTTGACCTGCGAGCCGAGAAAGACGATGCGGTCCTTGAGCAGGCGGCTGTAGATGTCCATCGCCCGCTCTTCGCGGCCACTCTTTTCGATGACGAACGGAATCAGGGGCATGGGCAGCTTCTCGGCGGGGGCTTGGAAGGGGAGTTGTGCGGTACGTCGCGAGCCTGATGAGGACGGATTCGTGAGACGCCGGAGTGGGGTTCAGTCCTTGCCTTCGTCGTCCGCCGCAACCGGCGGCTTGGTGAGCACATCGTCGACCAGGCCATACTCCTTTGCCTCGGTGGCGGTGAGATAGCGGTCACGGTCAGTGTCTTTGGCGATACGGTCGATGGGCTGGCCGGTGTGATTGGACAGGATCTCGTTGAGGATCGCTCTGGTCTTGATGATCTCGTCGGCCTGGATTTCGATGTCACTCACCTGCCCGCCCACCTGACCGTAGGGCTGGTGGATCATGACCTTGGCATGAGGCAGGGCGAACCGTTTCCCCTTCGCGCCTCCGGCAAGCAGCACGGCGCCGCCGCTGGCGGCGAGCCCCACGCAGTAGGTCGCGACCTGGCAGGAGAGAATCTGCATCGTGTCGTAGATCGCCATCGTGGCCGTGACGCTGCCACCGGGCGAGTTGATGTAGAAGTGAATGTCCTTGCGGCGGTTTTCGCTCTGCAGATAGAGCAGTTTCATCACCAGCTCATTGGCGTTGCCGTCGTAGATCTCTCCCTGCAGCAGGATGATCCGGTTTTCCAGCAGGAGATCGCCCAGCGTCATCTGCCGCTGCCGTTGATAGTCGCGCGAGGCGCTTGAGGCTTGCGGACTGGATGAACGCGGAACGTTGGAACGATTCAGCATGTCAGGTCTCGGTGAGGCTGAGAAATCGGCGGTGATTGGGAACGCGATGCCGGGATGACACGGTGCCGGAGGGCACGGGCAGGATGCTGGATGACATCCGCTGCTCATGCCCGCCGGGGGCTGCCAGGCTCCGGCTGTGTGGCTGTCGGAATTTCCTCTTCACCAACGACGGAGCCGCAGACCGCATGGTCCACCGCCTCGGCGTCGCGTTTCTGGAACTCGAACGGAGTGTCGGTGAACTTCGCGTGCGATGTGATCAGGTCGATCGTTTTCCGTTCGATGATCTGGTTGCGGAGCACGTCCATCAGGCCACGTTTCTCGAGGTTCGCCCGCACGCGACGGGGCGACTCGCCCGACTGTGCGGCGATGGCACGAATCTCCTCGTCGTAGTCGGCCGCGGCGTCGGCGATCGACTGGTCCTCGGCGATCCGCTCCAGGATGAAGTGCTCCTTGAGAGCCGCGGCTGTGCTCCCCATGACCGACTGCCGCAGTTCGTTGACATGCCGGCGGATGGAATCGTCGTCAAAACCGCTCCGCCGCAGTTCGAGAATCGCCCGCTCCAGTTCCCGCAGGCTCTGGCGACGGAGCAGATCCGGGGGCAGATCCCAACCGGCCGACGCCGTCAGCGCGCTCGACACCTGCTGCCGCACCTGACGCCGGCGGTGCCACTCAAGCTGGTTCTCCAACTGCTTGAGCACGGCCGCCCGCAGGTCATCCGGCGACTCGAACGAGCCGAGCTCATCGAGTAGTTCGGGGGACAGATCCGGAAGTTCGAGGTGCTTGACATCCACGACCGTCAGTTCGAGCGTGACATCCTTTCCGCGGAGCGACTCGACGGCCGCCTCGTCCGACACTTTGACGGTGGCGGTGACGGGAGTGCCGGCGCGGGCCTTGGCGACGAGTGTGTCGAAGTCCGCCAGTTCGGCGTCGGCGAAGGAGAGCTTGGGCCGCACGATCAGCTCTAGTTCGGCGGCTTCCGACAGCACCGTGTCGCCGTCGAGGCAACGCAGATTGGCGACGATCAGATCGCCCGGCTTGGCCGCACCGTCATGGGGCACGAACCGCGCCCGCTCGCGCAGCAGGTTGGTGAGCGCCTCGTCCACGTCGGCATCGGAGATCGTGCGGGAGGGGCGTCGGATCGACAGGCCCTTCCAATCGGGCAGGTCAAATTCCGGTCGCACCTCGATCTTGAACTCAAACGTCATCGGTCCGTCTGCGGGCACGAGGACGGCGTTCACGTCGAGCTCGGGCTCGCTGATGGGCGAGAGCTTCTGCTGTTCCGACACCTGCGTCATGGCGTCCGCCAGCAGTTTGCTACGGATCTGGTCGGAAAGCTCCGACTTGAAGCGGCTGCTCACGAGTCGCCGCGGCGCGCGGCCGGGACGAAAGCCTGGCAGCATGGCGGCGGGCATCATCTCGCCGAGTGCATCGTCGCGGTAGCGGTCGATGTCTTCCCGCGGGATCGACACCCGCACACGCCGTTCGCAGGCCGAGAGTTTGTCGATGGCGATATCGAGCTTGAGGGGCTGGGCGGCCGCTTCGTCGCCCACGGATGCGGGGGATGCCAGAGCGGTTGCGGACTGATCACTGGAAGAAGACATGACTGTTTCCGACGGGAGCGGGAGAGCTTCAAAATGGGGCGAACAAAAGCCGCTGACAGAAGGTTCGAGATGCAGGCAACCCGAACACGATGAACCGATAAACCGAAAGACCGGATGAACCGATGGCCGGATGACCCGATGCGCGAGCCGACCGCGAGGGACCGCAGCAAAAACACTCTCGGCCGGCTCCGCGAGGAGTTCGGCTCGATGGGGTGCTGCCGGGCCTGTGGCCGGAAACGATAGAGTCAAAAAGATAGAAACAAAAAGCGGGTGATGAGATTCGAACTCACGACAACCACGTTGGCAACGTGGTGCTCTACCAACTGAGCTACACCCGCGGGGCTGTTCCTCGAGGCCCGTGCACCGCCCGCAAAACGGGTGAGTCACGCACTGCCTAGGAACGCCGGATTATAAGGGACCCGGGGGTGGCCGCAAGGTCATCCTCTGGGGGAACCGGGTTTTCTGGGGGGACTGGGCGGAGGAATTTGGAAACCGCTGCCCCCCGATTAGGATGGGTGTCGACTCCTGAGTCTTACGGTTTTTGGTTGCCAGTCTCCGCAGCGGCATTCCGCCCTCCTCTGCCGTCATGGTCGTTCGCTTTCACATTGTGTCGCCTGTCGAGAAGAAGCGGACGTTTACCGTGCGTCTGCCGATCCTGCTTGGCCGTGGTGAGGAGGCGAAGTTTCGGATTCAGCACGACCTTGTCAGCCGCAAACACTGCGAGCTTTTCGAGCGTCAGGGGTGGGTGTATCTCCGAGATCTCGGCTCGACCAACGGCACGTTCCTCAACGACGAACAGGTGCCTGTGAGCACGAAAACCGTTGTGCCCCCTGGCGGCATCGTGCGGGTGGGCGGACTCTCCTTCGCAGTGGACTACCAGTCGCCGGTCGCCGTTGATGCGACCACCGCTTTCGAGCCCTCTGGCCACCTGAAAGGGCCCGGAGCGGAGGAGAGCCGTGTGGGTGGGACCGACGCGTCGCTCGCAGAAGAGCAGCCCGATTTTCAGGTGGTGCACGAGGACGAAGAATTCCCCGCGGCCCCGGCAGCCTTGGCAGCGCCGGAGTCGGCAAGCGTCGGCGAGGCTGGGTCTGCGGACGTGGCAGCGGCCGATGCACCGGCCGATGCGGACGAGGTCCGCCCACTCGAGCTGACACTCGAGCCGACTTCGCCCTCCAAGCAGCCGGAGGACCTTGACTTCCTCTCCGTAGAGGCATCGACGGTATCATCAGAGGACGCGCCGCAGTGGCCCGGTGCAGACGCTGCCGCTGCCGATGTCCCCGACGACGAGCAGCTCAACAGTTTTTTCAAGGGCCTCAAGTAGCCCTGCTGACAGCGCTCCAGCAAGGCGCTCTTTTTTCGACCCCCTTTTTTCGACCGTCCGCCGGCTATCCGCCATGTCCAATCCCGTCCGCCGTGTGACCGTTCTCGATCTTGCGGCCGCCAAGCGCGATCGCCGTCCATTCACGATGGTCACTGCGTATGACTGGCCGACCGGGCAGCTCGCCGATGCCGCGGGAGTGGACTGCGTGCTGGTGGGCGACAGCGTGGCGATGGTCGTGGCCGGCCGGTCCTCCACCATCCCCGCCACGCTCGACCAGATGATCTACCACGGTGAGATCGTCTCCCGCGCCGTGTCGCGGGCGATGGTCATCGTTGACCTGCCATTCCCGCTGCAGCATCTGGGCGTGCGGACGGCGATCGAGTCGTGCGCCCGGATTCTCAAGGAGACCGGCTGTCAGGCCGTGAAGCTCGAAGGGACCGCCGGTCAGGCGGACGTGATCGCCGGGATCGCCGCCGCCGGAATTCCTGTCATGGGGCACGTCGGCCTCCGTCCGCAGGCCGTGCACCAGCTCGGCGGCTACCGCATGCAGCGGGACATCGATCGGCTGATGGCCGATGCGGAGGCCGCGGCGCACGCCGGCGCGTGTGCCGTCGTCCTGGAATGCGTTCCGCAAGAGGTGGCCGCGACGATCACCCAGTCGATCGCCGTGCCCACCATCGGCATCGGGGCCGGCCTCCACTGCGATGGCCAGGTGCTGGTGATGCACGATCTCATCGGCCTCTCGACCGGCCGTGTGCCCCGGTTCGTGCGAGCCTACGCCGACGTCAAGGCATCGGTCGGCGAGGCACTTGCCCGCTGGCGGGACGATGTCGAGCACCGCCGCTTTCCAGGTTCCGAAGAGACGCTCGGCTGATTCGAACGCCTCTGCCTGTGCCGTTGGAAGTCGTGCCTTACGGCAGAACGACCTCGTCGGAGATGATCACCGGTCGACTGCTGGTCACCGCTGCCGGGGTGGGCATGCCGGCACTCGGTCCAGGCGAACCGCCCGGGCCGACCGGCAGTGCGCCGGCCGGCATTCCCGGCGACATGATCGCGCCGGAGGGCATGCCACCCGCGACGACACCACCCTGGCACGAATTGCAGTTATCGCCAGCCATGCCCGACCCGACCACGTGGTCACCGCCGCCGCACGGAGCCGCCTGGCACGGAGCTTGTTGCTGACCGCAGGGACGCGCGGCAGGAGCCGCTGCCGGCATGGCTCCCGGCGGCACGAATCCGGGCGGCAAGTGCCCAAACAGCTTCTCGTACTTCCAGACCTCCAAAGCGATGTATTTCTCGGTGACCGACTTGCAGCCGGACAGGCTGGCCGCCGCCAGCACCATCACCACTGGCAGACATCGCGCCGCAGCACGGCACCACGAAGTGGCACGCATCGAGAGCATCTCCTTCCCGGGGGTCAGTCGCCTCGGGACGGGTCGTCGCCGCGAGGCCAAGCAAAACTACCCCATGCCAGATGCGCGGCAAGCAAAAGAAGATGCACTTGGGCCGCGTCGATCGATGTTCCCGTGAAGCTGTGCGGATCGTGCCGGAGGGCGCGACTGTCGCCAGGGCTTCACGCGAAGACGGCCCCCATGGCATCAGCCCTTACGATGGCGGATACGGGCCCGCATGCGTCGTTTCTTCTGGCCCAGCTTGCGGCGGCCCTTGCCGGTTTTCTTGACTCCCATGCTTTCCTCCAGGTGGTGACTGATCCAGAATGCCGGAAAAGGTTGTAAGATGGGCTTCCTACTGATTGCAAGCACCAACGCACATCAGGCGTGGCCGCGGCATGGCTTCCGGCCGTGCCGCCGGTGGTTGCGCCCTGCTCGTGGTCCGGCCGCATGATCGTTTTTTACCCCACATATGCACGGCGTCTTCCCGGCGAAAAGCGTTGGCGGGCCAACGTTGCCGGGATGATCTCGCGGCCGTTGCCCGTGAAGAGCCATCGCCGCACGCTGGCGGTCGGGGTGATCAAACGGCTGCTGGACCTTGACGAAACACAGCTTCAGTCGAAGGTGTTTCAGCGGCGGGCCGATGCCTTTCTGTTTCAGCGGGTGGCGGGCGAGCGGGTGAGCATCATGCTGGGCGGGCGGCGGATCGATGCGGGGCAGTCTGACCGCGTCGGGCACTTTCAGCATGCGATCGATCTGGATGAGGCCGATATCGACGCCCTCGCGTCGCGACCCGATTCCGTCACGAACGCTGGTGGGTGTCGGTGGCTGTCGTACGAGGCGGCGGTTGCTGCCGACGGCGACCATGCCGACGGTCTGCTGCCGCAGGCCGCAGCGGCGGCTGGCTGGATCCAGGTGATCGACGAAGAAGGGATCTCGGTGATCTCCGACATCGATGACACAGTGAAGGTAACGAACGTCGGCAATCGGCGGGAACTGCTCGCCAATACGCTGTTGCGGGAATTCTATGCCGTGCCCGGCATGGCCGAGGTCTACCGGCAATGGCAAACGGCGGGAACCGCCTTTCATTATGTGTCGGCGAGCCCGTGGCAACTGGCGAACTGCCTGGGTGGATTTCTCCGCGACTCAGGCCTTCCCTTGGGCTCCATGCACCTCAAGCTCTTCCGCCTCAAGGACTCCACGCCGCTGGGAAGGCTGCCTTCCCGCAAGCGTGCGAAGCGGCGGACCGTCGAACACATCGTGGCGGATTTTCCGCGGCGGAAGTTTCTGCTCGTGGGCGACTCGGGCGAACGTGATCCGGAGGTCTACGCCGAGGTGGCCCGGCGTCATCCCGACCGCGTGGCGGGCGTCGCGATTCGTCAGGTGGAGGGGAAGCTTTCCAGAGAGAAAATGCAGTCGCGGCTCGATCGGCTTGCCCGGCGGATGCCCAGCGGCCGCTGGCATGTGTTCTCCGATCCGGCAGAACTCGCCGCCATCGCAACAGTTGGCTAGCGGCCGCTCAAAAGCCATCCAAAGGGCCCGAAAACGGCTGCGGTTCAGTCTTGGCTGGCGGTGGGGCTTCTGCTACGGTTCCCGGCCCCCGTGCGTCTCAGAGGGCCTGCGGAAAACCCAGGGTTGAACGTCCATGCAGACCGAAGCCTTGCGAGCCATGCCGTTGCGGACCACCGTGCGGCTGTTTTTGTCGTCGTGGCTGGTGACCGCCTCTGTCGCGGTGCCTGTGCGGGCCGCCGAGGACGCCGGGTTTCGCGTGGAGAGCCAGGTCTTCGTCAACGGCGCTGTGGAGCCGGTGGCACGCAGCCTGACGCTGTTTCGCGATGGTATCGCCTGGGACTTCCTCGAGCCCGCCGCGGCCAAGGGCGGTGGCGCGGAGACCGGAGGAGAAATCGTGCTCCACGATCCGGCACGCGAGCGGGTCGTGCTCGTCGATCCGGTGCGTAACCTCAAGACACAGATCGACGCGATCCGGCTCGAGCGGCTGAGCGTGTCGCTCGCGTCGTGGGCGAGAAAGTCGGACGACCGGCTGGTGCGGTGGGCCGGCGGCCCCGACTTCGGCGAGGGTATGACGGAGTCGGACGACCGCATCGAACTGGTTGGCCCGCGGGTTCGCTATGCGATCGAGTTCGCCACACCGCCGACGGCCGAGGCGGCCGGGATCTATCGGCGGTTCGCCGACACGGCGATCCTGCTCAAAACGCTTATTCGTCCTGGTGGCCTGCCACCGTTTCCGCGGCTGGCCATCAATCGCCGTGTTGCAGCGGCGGGAGGCATCCCCACGGAGGTGTCGCTCGAGATCGACTCCCGCGCGGCCATGGTGGCGGGCCGGGCCGACACACTGCGCTGCGTGCACAAGTTTCATCCTCGACTGCTCACCGGAGATCTGTCGCGGATTGAGGAGGCCGAGAGCCGTGTGGCCGTGGCCACGCAGGTTGAACTCGCCGAGTTCGCCGCCCTGCCGGCACCAGACGCCGAGTAAGTCTCCGGCACGAACTATCCGTGTTTCTTGAGTCAGGTTTCGCAGACGGCGGAACCGCTGCCTTGCGAGCAGGCCGTACCACAGGTCCGCGACGCACAATGTGTCCAGTCGGTGATCGCCGGCGTGAGGCCAAGAAAGTCTGCCTGACCGGACGATATTTCCCTTGTCGCAAACTTTGCCAAGTCGTCTCCTGTCCCGCAACGCCACGGTCGGTCAGGAAACCGTGAGATAGCGGTCCATAGTCGAGGCAAGGTTGACATTTGTATAGCATTTACCGTACATTTATTTCCACACATCCATTTTGAAACGGAGGCCCTCGATGTTGGTGCTGTCCCGCAAGCAGAACGAACGAATTCGGGTTGGGGATTCGGTGGTGGTCACGGTTGTCCGCGTCAGCGGCGACAAGGTGCGGATCGGGATCGAGGCACCGCCGCACGTGCGGGTGCTGAGGGATGAACTTGAGCAGGAACTGCTCGGCGAGGTGACCCTGGAAGCAGCCTCGGAGCTGCCGATCGCGCGGTTATTGGGCCTGACGGGAATGGCACGAAGATAGCCGCAAGTCCTTTCGTGGCAACCGCATCACATGCCAGCACATCAATGCTAGCACTGCAGGCTGGCGGCCGTGCCAACTGACTCAGCGCAACAAGAAGACCTCAAGGCGAGAATGGAGTTGTTC
>JAPLNQ010000009.1 GCA_026401075.1 Planctomycetia bacterium | reverse complement strand
CGTGCCCGCCGGTCGTGGCATCCCGCTGCTTGCCGACATTCCCGACGGCGAGCGCCGTGACGGCCGGCCGCAGCGGGTGATTCGGCGCGAAGACGCCGTCGGTCGCCTACGCATGCAGATGCGAGTTGTGATTGAGTGCCGATCTGAAAGGGTGCAGAATGGCGACGGCACCGAGCTGTGATCGGCCTGTCACCGTCATGGGTCGAGCCCGGCGCAGTACAGAGCAACCGCTCGATCTCTTCGATGAAGATCGTCACACAGACTTCGTCGGCCGGCGATGCGTCGTCGATCTTTCGGCTATCGCAAGCGCGTCGATGTTTCACCGTCGCTTAATGTTTCACGAACCACCTTTTGGCGTCAGCGTCGGTCGTGAAGAATCGCAGCATAAGTTCGGCCACTTTCTGACGGCCGCTTTCACTGGGATGCGTGCCGTCGCCCGCTAGATCGCTGCGATCGTACACGAGGCCGTCGCTCTTACGGGGCGTCGTGCCGTCGGCCCAGAAGTACGGACCCCACAGTAGCACGGGCGCCCTCACCGCGCCGCGGTCTGCGTCATAATTCAGTTCCGGATTGCCTTTCGCTTGGTCCTGAATCATCCAGCGCACGACGAACGCGCCTTCGTAGGCTTGTGGTTCGGGGTTCAGGCCCGACTGCGTGTAGCCGCCGTAGATACGGCTGCCCAAGTAGGCGATTTGCAGATTCGGGAACCGCTGCTTTGCGTTGTGAATGACGGCCAGCGTGTCGCGCTCCAACGTGCGACCGTGATTTTCCAACGTGCCGCTCGGGCCTTTGTTCGCGAGTTTGATCCAAACGACTTGCACCTGTTCCGGGCTCACGCCGGCCGACGCCAGCCGTTGATCGGCGGTTTGCCAAGCTCGCGCTCGCGGATCGACCCACTCGGCCATCGCTTGGCCGCCCTGAGCGCAATCGACGATCGCGACATTCGACGACTTCTGCGGATCGGCGTCCGCGATTTGCTTGAATTTGGAATACTCTTGCGTGGCGTTCGACATGCTGATCGAGACAACGCCGATCTTGCCGTTCGACGAAGGTGTGCCGGCCGCATCGCGGGGAACGATCTGCTTCGTCGCCTTCTTGGCTGCCGCGGCATGAGCGGCGGGCGGTTCGTTCTTGCCGCCGCCATAAAGTCCGCCGTCTTCGCCTTGGTACCGATCTTCGGCGGTCATCTCGTCGAGCGGTTTGAGGCCGGTCGTCGGGCGGTTGTTGAACTTCGGATCGACGCCGCCGCGTCCGCCTTGCGGCGCCCCCCGTCGCGGCGCCCCCGGCTTGCTGCCTTCTGCATTATGGTTGAGCTTCAGACTCAACAGTGCTGGTCGGCCGTTGCCGCGCTCGACCGTGAGCGTCACCTCCGCGCCGTCCTTGAGTCCTTTTGATTTTAATCCGTCGGCGAGCGGCACGCCTTTCGAGTCCGTAAACGTGGCATCGGTCGCGACTTCCAGCTTGCGATCTTGCCCGCCAGCGAAGACGACGATCGAACGATTCTCCGCGTCGACGCCGCGGACGACCGCGTTCACCTCGAAGGCCGACACGGTTACGGCCGAGATCAGTAGTACGACGCTCGCGAACGGCAAGGAGGGATGCATGACGAGACTCCTCCAGCGGTAAGGAATCGAAAGTCGGAAAGGTCTTCTACCCTGAAACCTCACTATAAAGGATAGGTCGGCCAATGGCACTTCGGCAAGCGTCGGCCGAGCGGAGCGGATCACGAGGAGCAACAGCCGGGACTGGCCGGGCTCGATACGGCCTTCACTCTCAGGGCACGAAGCAATCCCTTCGAGCACCCGCGTTCGCGCCCCAGTAGCACCATCGCGGCGACCTCCACTCGAACCTTGGGACTGCCACCAACGTCAGCATTCCTGCCGACCCCAGTTCAGCACGTATGCCGACCTACATCGACAAACGTGCTGAACCGGTTCTATCTCCTCTATATCTCCTTATTCTTTTCTCCTCTCTTCTATCTATCTATATATGGGGTACCCCTCTCGGCATCCCCCTCAGTCAGATAGAAGACCACGCCTCCCTCTCCATGTAGCAGCCGTGTGTTGTCGGGGGTCGTAGTGGGTGGGCAACTGGTGAGCAAAAGCCTGCCCGTTTCTCTGCGCTGGCCTACTGATCCCACAGGCCCGCCCCCCCCCTCTCGCTCGTCCGGGATTTTTGACCCCTGATTCCGGCTCACAGTGACGGACGGCTCCATGGTCGCCTCGATGGCTAATCGCCCGCTGTAGGCCTCCAAAACCGCCACCAGCCAAGGACTTTTCCAAGCCGTGCCGCCACCAGTCTGCCGCAGATGACGTGATGACCGGGAATAAACTGAGCCTCACCCGCGTGGCTGCTTTTTCGGTGGTGGTTTGCATGGCGGCGGCGGTGGGCTGAACCGGTGCTTCTCGTCAGGCCCCTCGTCATTCTCGATGGGGCCACGGCCAACGTCTGTCACGATCTCGTAGTGCTGGATATCGAACCACTGCTTAAAGACCTTGAAGCTCCGATCTTGGGGCCAGGCTTCTTCGTCCGTGTGCCAGCCTTCGAGCTCTCGGCAGAAGATCTCATCGCAGACCTTCTCCAGAACTTTATCGGCGTCCGCAGGGTCCTCATAGTCCGGCACCAGATAGATCATTTTCTGCATGTCGTCGGCCGTCACTGTG
>JAPLNQ010000219.1 GCA_026401075.1 Planctomycetia bacterium | reverse complement strand
TTGGGGGAGTAAGACACTTCCAAGAAAACCTCGATGACCCGCCTTTTCAAATCGGCGGCCGGTAGGGGCCTGCCCTCGTCTCGCTACGCTCGACTCGGTCAGGCCCCTACCGGTGATTTACAGAAGAGACGTTACACGAACGTGCGGCCTGCCGAACGGCTCGCGACGTAGGTCCCACCAGAAACATCCTTGCCGATAGCCCTGACTCACCCCATCAGGAACCCCACGAAAGGCGGTCTGCCGGGCTGCGAACACCTCGACCGCCTCGGTTAAGGACGTGGGTGTAGATCATCGTCGTCTTCACGTCGTTGTGCCCCAGCAGTTCCTGCACGGTCCGGATGTCGTAGCCCTCTTGCAGGAGATGCGTCGCAAACGAATGGCGAAGCGTATGGCAGGTTGCCCGTTTCGCGATTCCCGACCCGAGCACAGCCTCCCGAAATGCACGTTGCATGACTGTCTCATGCATGTGGTGGCGGTAATGGCGACCAGTCTTTCGATCCCAAAAATCGGTCTTGGCTGTAAAAACCGATTGCCATGCCCAATCCTGTTCTGCGGAGGGGTGCTTGCGTGCAAAGGCGCCGGGGAGCAACACCCGTCCCCGCCCTTCCTCGACTGCAGCAAGGTGGCACTGGCGTCGTCGCTCCAAATGCCGGGCAAGGTGAGTCCGAACGCACTCCGGCAGCACCGTGACGCGATCCTTGTTGCCTTTCGCTTCCCGAATGGTCAATTCCGAGCGTGACGTATCGACGTCCTTGATTCGAAGCCGCAGGGCTTCAAGCAATCGCAAGCCCGCGCCGTAGAGCAGCATGCCCGCGAGCCATTGATCCCCAGTGAGCAACGCCAGAACCCGCTGCACTTCTTCCGGAGTCAAGACGGACGGTAGCCGCTTGGGACGTTTCGCACGCACGATACCTTCACACTGCGCAAGCGGTTGCCCGAGGACGTGATCGTAGAGGAACAGCAGGCCCGCAAGGGCCTGGTTCTGCGTCGATGCGGCCACTCGCTCCTCGACCGCGAGATAGGTCAAGAATGACGCGACTTCTCGCTCACCCATCTCCCAAGGCGGCCGCTTGCGGTGAAAAAGAACGTAGCGCTTCGTCCAGTGCACGTAGGCTTTTTCAGTACTCGCCGCCAGATGCCGAAGACGAATAGCATCCCGGACCCGGTCTAAAAGACGAGGTGGCCGACCTACGGGAAATCCAATCGCCGAAGTACCGCCGCTGCCTGCTGTCGTTTTGTCCATGGAGTGATCCTCGCTACTTCTTAAAGCGAGAGTGGAAGCGGTTAGGGGCAAAACCGACCGTCGCTGTTTTCACTCCGGACACAACCTCGCTATCGCCTTAATCACTGCGGAAGTGGTTCTCCTGAATTACTCGCCCCTCGCTGCTGACCTGCCCCCCTTAAACGGCACCGCTTCCAGAGAGAGAATCTGGGGGTGGAGCAAACCAAGGGAGGCAACCACTGCCACGCGGAAAGAAGGAACTGGCTGAACAGATCAAACCTGAGCTTCGAGAGGTCGAGGTTGAGGCGGGGAGAGGCAAGACCGTCTTGGAGGCGGTCAAGAAGATCGGCGTGATGCAGCCAAAATCCCCGGCTTGATCCCCCGGCTTACGCCAGGGGCTTTTATCGGAGGGTTCTGCTCGCACGCTGCGTCGACGCGGTCACGAACACCCAAAAATGCCGGTCACGATTTCTGCGATCTCGTTCATGGCCAGCGGGCCGGTAGCGAGGCCCGGACGCGACGCTATCAAAATCGTCTCGTGTGCGTTGGCCGGGTCGATGCCGCCGTGCGAGCCCTTCACGAGCGACACGTCGAGCGGTATCGAGATCTGCGGCAGTTTCGTGCGGTCGATGTGCAGTTCCAGCGGATCGTAGCCCGGCTTGCGATGGATGTCGATCGTGCGGGCAAACCGGGGCGCTTTCGCGTCGTCGAGCCAATAGAAATAGCTCTGCCAGCTCTCGGGCGTGCTCTCGATGACGATGTCGCCGCAGCGACTTTTCATGTCGGGCGGCACCGAGGTCGTCAGGCCGGCGGCGACGAGCTCGGCACCTGAGAGCACGCGGGCCACCCCTGCCCTGCCCCGAAACAGCGCCGCTACTTTTTCAATGAACGATGCATCGGCGCCGTTTTGAAGATAGACATGGCTCACTTGGTGGTCAGCTAAGGCCCACGCCTGGCTGCCCTGCATGTCGAGCAGTTCGCCTTCGGCCGTCTCAGTGATGGCCAGCAGGCCGGCCTCGCGAAGCACGCGGTTAGGAAAAAGCGTGTGCGACACCGGCCGGATCCGGTATTCGCCCACCACGAGCACCGTGAGCCGGTCGCGGCCCACGATCGCCCCGAAGCCGTCGATGAGTTTCGCGATCTCGGCATCGAGTTCGCCGCAGGCCGCATGGGCCGGCGGGCTGTCGGGGCCGGTCCGCTGCGCGGCGTAGTCGAGATGCGGCAGGTAGACGACGGCAAAGTGCGGCGGATTTTCACGCGAGGCCTCCAGAAAGCTCCGCGCGATCCACTGCGACGACTCGATCCCCGCGATCGGGCCCCAGAACTTATGCAGCGGAAAATCGCCGAGCTTCTCGCGGAGCGTGGCATAGAGCGGCTGCGGGTTCGTGTGGCACCACATCGTCTCGGTGCCATCGGGGTTGTGCTTCGGCGCGGGCAGGCAGACGAAATCGGCGGTGGCATGCTTCGACTGCAGCAGAAACCAGGCCGCCGTGCGGAGGTCAGGCCGCGTCGACTTCAGCCGATCCCAGAGCCGCGGGGCGCGGTGCACGCCGTCGGGACTAATCCACATTTCGAGATGGTGCGAGCCGCGATCGTAGAGGCCGTTGGCAACGATGCCATGGGCGGCGGGCGAAACGCCCGTCGTGAGCGTGGCCTGCACGGGGCATGTGACGGCGGGAAACCCCGGAGCGAGCGGCACGCAGCTGCCGCCCGCGGCGAGCGACTGAAGCGTCGGCATCCGCGACAGATCCTCCTGCCTCAGGCCAGGGATCGAGAGCAGGAGCACGTGGCCGGGGGACGATACGGAACTCATCGGGACGACTCCTTCGGAGAAAGATAGCGAGGAAGCTCGGGAGGAAGCTTACGCAGCAGCGGTGTGAGAAAGGCGGCGGATTGCGTGGCGATTTCCACCCAGCGGTGGGCCTGCCGCGGCAGTTCGATGTGCAGGCCGCCCACATAGCCGCCGGCAGCGAGGGCGGCGAGGATCGGCGGAAAGTCGACGTCGCCGGTGCCCAGCGGCAGGTGCTCGTGGCGGCAGGCGAGCATGTCGTCGACGTGGACGTTGACGACGCGGTCGGCCCACGGCTGCAGCACATCGGCCATCGGTCGTTCGCCCATGCACTCCATGTGGCCGATGTCGACGGTGAGCCGGAGTTGGTCGGGGCGGCCCAGCCGATCGAAGAGTTGACGATAGCGAGCGAGCGTGTCGATCGCCATGCCCGGCTCGGGCTCGAATCCCAGCGGGATCCGCCGGGCCGCGGCGTGGTCGAGCACGGGGGCGAGGCTGCCCGTCAGCCGGCTCCAGATCGCTGCCTCGTCGGCCGAGTCGCGGACCACACCCGACCAGAGCGAGACGCACGCCGCCCCCAGGTCGACGGCGATGTCGATCGCCCGACAGAGAAAATCGATCCGCTGTTGCCGAGCTTCGCGGTCGGCCGTCACGAGCGTCGGCTCGTGTTTCTGCATGGGGTCGAGCAGATGGCGGGCGCCGGTTTCGATCACGCAGGCCATGCCGGCGGCAGCGAGGGCATCACGCCAGCGGCAAAGTCTCGCGGGGAGATCGTTGGCGAAGGGATTGAGGGTGTGGTGGTCGAGTGTGATGGCAAGTGAACCGTATCCCATGTCGCGGAGCATGGGGATCGCGTCGAGCGGGTCGACGTCGCCGATGCTGTTGGTGCTGAAGCCGAGCAGCATGGTGGGTGGGTCAGGGGGTCAGGGGTCAGGGGTCAGGTCGAAGGGGGGAACAGGCTTCAGGTGGGGCTGACGAACCGGCGGCCCACGAGAAAGGGAACGAGCAACAGGAGGACGACGATCGACCACGGCTCGCCGCAGGTGGCCAGCACCAGGATGGCGTCGAGCGTGATGATCGCCATGATCGCATTGCCAACCGCCTGCTGCACGCGGCCACTCGTCGGGTCGAAGATGCCAAGCACCGCCCGCAGCAGAACCGACGCCGTCAGCATCCCCCAGAGCACAAGCCAATTCGTAAGCTTTGCACCCGTCAACCAGACACCGGCCTCACCGGCACGGGCCGCCAGCCAGGGGGAGAGGCCAGCGGTGGCAAGCCCGACGAGCATGATGAGCGTGCCGGCTGCGAGCGTCTCACCTCGACTCTCCTCGGCCTCGTCGCGGGCATAGACCGTGATGCCCATCACATAGACACCCATGCCGATCGGGAGCAGCCACTGATGCGGCAGGTACGGCCCGCCAGCCGCGGTCATGCCCAACAGCCAATTCAAGGACCGGCAGCTGCCCATCACGGCCGGCCCGAGGCTCGTCGCCTTGGCATGGCGGTTGTAAGTCCAGACCGCGGCGGTGAGCAGGGCGCCGACGAGGGCCGGCCAGGGACTCTGTGCCGCAAACGCCGTCGCGCAGGCAGCGGCGCTGCCGACCGCCATCAGGAGATTGCCGGCAGCAACCGCGGTTCGCACACCGATCTGGCCGCTTGGGAGAGGCCGCCCCGGGCGCTCCTCGCGGTCGAGCGCCAGATCGAAGACGTCGTTGAGCACCATGCCGGCCGCATAGAATCCCAGCGACGCGAGGATCGCCCACCAGAGGGCCGGCGCTGGCCAGTCAATCGCACGGGCCTGCGACACGATCAGGTAGCCGGCGAGCACGTCGGCCACCGCCGTGGCATGGTTCGGCAGCCGCAGGAGCCTCACCCAGGCGAACAAAGATGCGAGCATGGGCTGTCTTGCTGGGGTGGCGTCAGGCAATGGTCACCGAGGCCGCGGCGGCCTGCGCCAGCAGATAGACGCGGGCGGCGCGGGCGGCCTCGTCGGGCTGGGCACGATACGGGTAGAGCTCGACCGTGATCCACATGTCGGGCGTGTGCGTGGCGATCGCCTGGAACACACCGGCAAAGTCGATCGCCCCTTCTCCGGGCACGAGGTGATGATGCACGCGGGTCGCCGCGATGTCCTCGAAGTGGTAGTGCCGCGTGTGCTCCTTCATGCGGGGCACCCACTCGGCCGGATCTTCGCTCACGCAGTAGGCGTGGCCGATGTCGAAATTGAGGCCCAACGACGGGTGGTCGACCCGCTCGGCAAACTCCAGATACTGGTCAAACTTTTCGATCAGCAGGCCCGGCTCCGGCTCGATCAGCAGCGTCACGCCGCACTCCGCGGCCACGTCGAGGCAGGGCATGATCTCGTCATAGAAAATATCGGTCGCGGCGGCGCGGCTCTGGCCCTCCGCCAGTTCACCGCCCGGTTCGGTGGAGATCGCCGGCGCGCCGAGTTCGGCGGCAAGCCGGAGGGCCCGCTTCGTGTGTTCGCGGCGTATGGCCCGGTAGTGCCGGTCTGGATCGGTCCACCCCGGATGCCAGTAGGGCTGCCGGGGATCGGCGATCGCGTTCATCATGAAGGCGTTGATGTTCGAGATCGTGAGGTTGTTCTCACGCAGCGCCGTGCGGATCGCCTCCTTCTGCACGGGCAACAGGCCAGCGGGCCAGGCATGCGGCACGTCGGCCAAGAGTTCGATGCCCCGGTAGCCGAACCCGGCAATCCGCTGAATCGCCTGCTCGACGGGAACGTCGAGATAGGCATTGGAACTGAAGGCGAGTTGCAGCGGCACGGAAAACC
>JAPLNQ010000071.1 GCA_026401075.1 Planctomycetia bacterium | reverse complement strand
GGTGTTCCGAGGCCGCTTACGCCGGCAACGGAAGTCTGGATCAACCCACCCGAAAACCGGCCAACAGTCCGCACACTTGAACTACCCCGCGACACTAAATTCGTTCCGCAGTTGTCTCAAAGTCATTGACACGTTCCGTGCTCGACCTCATGGAGAGCTATCGCGAAATCGGCGCGGACCTGCGTGACATCTACCTGGCGAGCCTCAACAACCGCATGAACGACGTGATGAAGGTGTTGACGGTGATTGCCACCATCTTCATGCCGCTCACGTTCATCACGGGCTACTATGGGATGAACTTCGACACAGATTCGCCCTGGAACATGCCGCTGCTCCGCTTTCGGTACGGCGGCCTCGTCGCGGCGGCGATCATGGTGGCGACGACCGTTGGGATGGTGATGCTCTTCTGGCGGCGCGGCTGGCTGAAGCGCTGGCACTAACTTCACGCAAAACGGGCCATCCATGGCCCCGTTTTGCTTGGCGGGCCTCCGCCCGCTGGCAGAAAGGCCGCCCTCCAGGCGGTCTTCACTCGCGGCCGAGCAGGAGTTCCAGCGCCGCGAAGGCGGCATTGCGCTCCGGCAGCCGCTGCAAGGCCAGCCCACCGGCAGCCGCTGCAAGGCCAGCCCACCGGCAGCCGCTGCAAGGCCAGCCCACCGGCAGCCGCTGCAAGGCCAGCCCACCGGCGCGTGAGGTCTAAAGCTGGGGAACTAGGATTCGAACCTAGACTAACTGGTTCAGAGCCAGTCGTGCTACCGTTACACCATTCCCCATCGGAGGGGTCCCTGCCGGACGGGCTCACACGCCCAATAACACAGATCGTGTCGATCCGGGTATGCTGTCAGCGAGCCATCAGCGGAAAGATTACTTGGTAGACTTGGGGCTGGCAATTCCGGGTGCCGCTTTCCGCGGGCTGTGCACCAGAGCGAGCAGGCCGTGGCGTTTCTTGAACTGAAATCCGGACCCCGCAGCGGCGAACGCGTTTCTCTCAGCGCTGGACGGGTCGTCATCGGCCGCCATCCGGCCTGCGATATCGTGATCGACGCCTCGGCCGTGAGTCGCCAGCACGCAGCCGTCACGATCCACGACGGACACGCCACCATCGAAGATCTTCGCAGTCGCAACGGCACCCTATACAACGGCCGGGTGCTCGCCGCGGCACACCAGCTCGCGGATGGCGACCAGATCCAGATCTGCGAACAGTTGATCGTATTTGTCTCCGGTGACCGCCCGTCGAGGGTTCAACAGTCGTCGGAATCGAGTTCTATTTTCGGGTCGCAAACCTCGCTCTTCGACGAGGTCGTCGAGGAGGGAGACCATGATTCCATCATCGTGTCGC
This sequence comes from Planctomycetia bacterium, assembly GCA_026401075.1. Classification (GTDB taxonomy): domain Bacteria; phylum Planctomycetota; class Planctomycetia; order Pirellulales; family UBA1268; genus CAMCQY01. Next base: position 473 of record JAPLNQ010000071.1, on the reverse strand, counting down.
AACTGGCCATCGGCGAGCCGGCGGGCGATGTGGCGATCGGTGAGCATGCAGAGGCCAAACTGCGGGCCGTGATCGGGCTCAATCGTGCCATTGGCGCGTCCCTATCCCTTGATGAAGTGCTGCCACGGCTGCTTGACGGGTTGTTCGATGTGTTTCCCCGCGCCGAACGGGGCTTCGTGCTCCTGAGAGATCCTTCCTCGCGACGGCTGCTGTTGCGGGCCCGGAAGACCCGCGGTCAGGTTCAGGCCGGTCCGCTCCGCCTCAGTCTCTCACTGATCGACCGGGTGGTGCAGTCGCGGCGGGCGATCCTCTCGGCCGACGCCGCCACCGACAGCCGCTTCAATGCAAGCGAGAGCATCGTCGACTGCCGGATCCGCTCGGTGATGTGCGTGCCATTTCTGGATGTGGATGGCCATGTGCTCGGTGTGATCCATGTCGATTCACGCGATGTTCTCAACGGCTTCGACCAGCCC
>JAPLNQ010000194.1 GCA_026401075.1 Planctomycetia bacterium | reverse complement strand
TGCGAAGCAGTTGCAGGCGGAGCCGAAGAACGGACAAGTTACAAACTTGCCGCCACGGGGGAGTCGGGATCGGCGGAAGCTCGAGGAGCTTTTGGATTTTTCGACCTTCTGGGGAATGTGCTGCCGTAGGTCGTGGAAGGAGACTGTGCCTCACGGCCCGAGGCCTGAAAGCCACTGCGACGAGACTTCTGCCGTCCCGGCGGACCGTGACCAAACGGGCGGTCCGCTTGCAATTGCCGCCGACCAGCCGGTTTCTTACAGTAGCACGCAGCAATTCACGTTTGCCCCCCATGGCCACCATGTCGTCCTACAACCTCACCCACCTCCGCCAGCTCGAAGCCGAGAGCATCCACATCATCCGCGAGGTGATGGCCGAGTTTGAAAACCCGGTGATGCTCTATTCCATCGGCAAGGATTCGGCGGTGATGGTTCGCCTCGCCCAAAAGGCGTTCTATCCGGCCAAGCCACCCTTTCCGCTCCTCCACGTCGACACGACCTGGAAGTTTCGCGAGATGTACAAGCTCCGCGACGAATACGTCGGCAAGGAGCTCGGCTTCAAGCTGATCGTGCACGTCAACGAAGAGGGCCGCGCCCAGGGCATCAACCCGATCACGCACGGCAGCAAGGTGCACACCGACGTCATGAAGACGCAGGCCCTGCGGCAGGCGCTCAACGCATACCGGTTCGACGCCGCCTTCGGTGGGGCCCGCCGCGACGAGGAAAAATCCCGCGCGAAGGAACGGGTGTTTTCCTTCCGCGACGAGTTCCACCGCTGGGATCCCAAGAACCAGCGGCCCGAACTCTGGAACCTCTACAACACAAAGGTGAAGAAGGGGGAGAGCATTCGCGTCTTTCCGCTCTCCAACTGGACGGAGCTCGATGTCTGGCAATACATCCACCTGGAAAACATCCCGATCGTGCCGCTCTACTTCGCGGCCGAGCGGCCGATCGTCTGGCGCGATGGCGTGATGATCATGGTCGACGATGAACGGCTCCCCATGCAGCCGGGAGAAAAGCCGGAGATGCGCCGGGTGCGGTTTCGCACGCTCGGCTGCTATCCCTTGAGCGGCGCGGTCGACTCCCAGGCCACCACGCTCCCCGAGATCATCCAGGAGATGCTGCTGACCACGTTCTCCGAGCGGCAGGGGCGACTGATCGACTCCGACGAGGCTGGCAGCATGGAGAAGAAGAAAAAGGAAGGATATTTTTAAGCAGTGTCACACCAGTCCTCCCTCATCGCCTCCGACATCGACACCTACCTCGCGCAGCATGAGCGCAAGGAACTGCTCCGGTTCATCACCTGCGGCAGCGTCGACGACGGCAAGAGCACACTCATCGGCCGGCTCTTCTACGAGTCGAAGATGATCTACGAGGACCAGCTCGCCGCCATCCGCAAAGACACCTCGCGGTATGGCACCACCGGCGAGGATGTCGATCTCGCGCTGTTCACCGACGGCCTGGAGGACGAGCGGCAGCAGGGCATCACGATCGACGTCGCCTACCGCTATTTCTCGACCGACCGGCGGAAGTTCATCATCGCAGACACGCCGGGCCACGAGCAGTACACGCGGAACATGGCGACCGGGGCCTCGACCGCCGATCTGGCCATCATCCTGGTCGACGCCCGCCACGGTGTCCTTCCGCAGACGAAGCGGCACAGCTTCATCGTGTCGCTCCTGGGGATCAAGCACATCGTCGTCGCCATCAACAAGATGGACATCGTGGGCTATGACCAGGCGGTGTTCGAGAGGATCAAGGCCGACTTCATCAACTTCGCCTCGCGGCTGGATCTGCCCGACGTCCAATTCATGCCGATCTCGGCGCTCAAGGGCGACAACGTCGTGACCAACAGCCCGAACATGCCGTGGTACACCGGCAGCCCGCTGATGACGCTCCTGGAAACGGTCTACATCGGCTCCGACCGCAACCTCGAGGACTTCCGCTTTCCAGTGCAACTGGTGCTCCGGCCCAACCTCGACTACCGCGGCTTCGCGGGCACGATCGCCTCGGGCATCATCCGCCGTGGGGACGAGGTGATGTCGCTCCCCTCTCGCAAGAAGAGCCGCGTGAAGTCGATCGTCACGTTCGATGGCGAACTCGACGAGGCCTTCGCCCACCAGTCGATCACGCTGACCCTCGAGGACGAAATCGATTCGAGCCGCGGCGACATGCTCGTGCGTCCGGGCAACGTGCCGAAGGTCGACCAACGGTTCGAGGCGATGGTCGTCTGGATGGCCGAGGAGCCGCTGGTGCCGGGCCGGCAATACCTCTTCAAGCAGACGAGCAAGGTCGTCCCCGGCGCGGTGAGTACGCTCCGCTACCGCGTCGACATCAACACGCTCCACAGCCAGCCCGCTCCGACGCTTTCGCTCAACGAGATCGGCCGCTGCACCGTCACGCTGACGAGCCCCATCGCCCACGACACCTACCGCCGCAACCGCACGACCGGCGGCTTCATCATGATCGACCGGCTCACAAGCGCCACGGTCGCGGCGGGCATGATCATCGACCGCGAGGCAGACGACGCCAGAAGCGACCACTTGGGCGACCATTGGGGCGACTCGGCGTCGGCGGAACACCTCCACGCCGAGCAGAGCGGCGTGACGGCTGCCGAGCGGGATGCGAGGTTCGGTCAGAAGCCCGCCACGATCCTGCTCACCGGCCTGACCGGGTCAGGCAAGTCGACGCTGGCCCGAGCGCTCGAACGAAAACTTTTCGACATGGGCCGCGGCGTGGTCGTCCTCGACGGCCAAAACATGCGGCTGGGCATCAGCAAGGACCTCGGCTTCACCGCCGCTGATCGCAGCGAGAATCTCCGTCGCAGTGTCGAAGTGGCGAAGCTCTTCAACGACGCCGGCATGCTCTGCATCGCCGCCTTCGTGGCGCCCGACGATGCGGTCCGCCGGAAAGCTGCCGACCGGGTCGGCACCGACCGGTTTCTCGTCGTGCATCTGTCGGCCCCCGTCGAGGTCTGCCGCACGCGCGACACCGAGGGCCACTATCGACTGGCCGATCAGGGAGACCTGGTCAACTTCCCCGGTGTATCGGCGGCATACGAGCCGCCCACCGATCCCGACCTCGTGCTGCCGACGCATGCATGGCCGGTGGGCCGCTGCGTGGATGCGGTCCTGACGCTCCTTGAGTCCCGGGGCATGATCTGATGCCCGCCCTGATCGGGATCCTCACCGTCTCCGATCGGGCCAGCCGGGGCGAGTATGACGACGAGGGTGGCCCCGCGATCCGTGGCTATCTGGCGGAGGTGCTGGCGTCGCCCTGGGAGCCACGCGAGCAGATCGTGCCGGATGATCGCGACACGATCGCCGCGGCCATCAGCCGCTTGGCGGAGGAAGGCTGCTGCCTGATCGTGACAACCGGCGGCACCGGCCCAGCTCCGCGCGACGTGACCCCTGAGGCCACCGAGCAGGTCTGCACGAAGATGCTGCCGGGGTTCGGCGAACGGATGCGGCAGGTGTCGCTCGCATACGTGCCGACGGCGATCCTCTCGCGGCAGACGGCGGGCATCTGCGGCGGAGCACTGGTCGTCAACCTGCCGGGCCGGCCGAAGAGCATCCGCGAGTGCCTCGACGCGGTGTTTCCCGCGATCCCCTACTGCGTCGACCTGATTCACACAGGCAATCCGGCTCCACCGCGGCTCGACACGAAGCCAAAACGGCTCGTGGCCTTCCGTCCGAAGGCGTGACGGAAAATCGGGGACGGGAGCGGATTTCGCCAGTGCAACAACCGCTCCCACGCTAACTGACATCGAAATCCGCTCCCGTCCCCGATTTTCACACCAGCTTCCGGGCGATCTCGGGCGCGAAGTAGGTGAGGATGCAATCTGCTCCGGCCCGCTTGATCACCAACAGGCTTTCCAGCGCCGCCTTCTCCCCATCGATCCAGCCGTTGGCGGCCGCGGCATGGATCATCGCGTATTCACCGCTCACCTGATACGCGAATGTCGGCACGCCAAACGACTCCTTGACGCGATGGATGATGTCGAGCGACACGCCCGCCGGCTTCACCATCACCATGTCGGCGCCCTCCGCGAGATCGAGGGCGACCTCCCGGATCGCCTCGTCGCTATTGGCGGGATCCATCTGGTAGGTCTTCTTGTCGGCGGCGCCGAGCGCCGCCGCGCTCCCAACGGCATCGCGGAAGGGGCCGTAGAAGGCGGAGGCATACTTCGCCGCATAGGACAGGATGCAAACCTCCTGCCTGCCGGCGCCGTCGAGGGCCCGACGGATCGCCCCCACGCGGCCGTCCATCATGTCGGAAGGGGCCACGATTTGGCAGCCCGACTCGGCGAGCACCACCGCCTGCCGGCAGAGCACCTCGACCGTCTCGTCGTTGAGAATCCGGCCGTCGCGGAGCAGGCCGTCGTGACCGTGGCTGGTGTAGGGGTCGAGCGCCACGTCGCAGATGACGCCCACCGCGTCGCCGAGTTGCCGCCGGATCGCCCGCACGGTGCGGCAGACGAGATTGTCGGGATCGGTCGCATGGGCGGCGTCCTCCGACTTGAGCCGCGACTCCACCACTGGAAACAGTGCGACGGCCGGAATGCCCAACTGCCGGGCCTCGTCGGCCGCCTTCACCACGCCATCGATCGACAGCCGTTCCACGCCCGGCAGGCTCGGCACGGGCAGACTCGCCTCGTGGTCATGGACAAAGAGCGGCCAGACCAAGTCAGCCGGAGAGAGCGTCGTTTCGCAGACCATCCGCCGGAGCCAGGGATGCTGCCGGTTCCGCCGGAGACGGGTCGCAGGAAAGGATGCAGAGGGTGTCATGGGCTCGGTCACTCGCTCGTCAGGCACTTCCAGCGGTCATCGATCGTAGCGGTCGTCAATCAGCACAGCCGATGCGAGCACCAGGCCGAGCCCGCCTGCGTCACCGGTCAGGGTGGCCACGGCGCACGCTTCGTCGGTCTCCCAGACGGCCACCTTGCGAGCTATCACGCCCAGGTCACCGAGCACGCCGGGGGCCACGACCTCGAGCAGATAGCGGGCCATATTCTCGGCGGTCGGGTTGGAGGGCATCACGAAATACTTCGTCGGCTCGACCATTCGGATCGCCGCCAGCGCGTTGGAGTCGTCCTCGAAGATCAGGAAGGCGTGGTCCCAGTTGGCGTCGAGCCAGGAAAGCATCCGCTGCTTGATCAGCGAAAAATCGACGATCCGGCCGACGCTGTCGACCTCGACCCCACCGCCCGCCGCCACCACCTCGATATCGACCCGGTAGTTGTGTCCATGAAAGAAGGCGCACTTACTCTCGTGGCGATAGAGACGGTGTCCGGCGCAGAATTTGAGTTGCCGGATCAATGAAAGCTGCGTGATGGCGGGATCGTGCATGGCTCGCCTTCTGGGCTCCTTCTGGGCTACTTCTGGGTCTGGAGATGCGGTCAGGCGGGGATCGGTTCGCGGGCGAGCGTCTCCACCCGGATCGGCTGGATGTCGAACTTGGGATTCTGGCCGAGAAACCGGCAGGGATTGTTGTGAAAGACTTCGATCGCCTCCTGCAGCGAGTGGCCGCGGCGGCGGTATTCGAGGACGCACTCCTGCAGCGTGAAGGGATCGCTCGGCCCCCAGTCGGCCGAGGAGTTCACGAGGATGCGGTCGGTGCCGTATTTTTCCAGCATGTCGACGGCCCGCTTCGGCGAGCACTTGGTGATGGGGTAGAGCGTGAAGCCCACCCAGTAGCCCGCATCGAGGCAGGGGCGGATCGTCTGCTCCTCGACGTGGTCGATCCAGATCCGCTCCCGGTCGACGTTCATCCCGGCCAGCACCTCGAGCACCCGCTTCGTGCCGTGGGCCTTGTCGGCCAGATGCGGCGTGTGGATGAGCACGAGCTGCCCGTGCTTCATCGCGATGTCGACGTGGGCCTCGAGCGAATCGCATTCGTTCTTCGTCGACTTGTGCAGGCCGGTCTCGCCGACGCCAAGCACGGTGGGCTTCGCGAAGAATTCGGGGAAGTGCTTGAGCACCTCGCGGGTGAGCGAGGTGTTCTCGGCCTCCTTCGGATTCACCGCCACCCATGAGAAATGGCGGATGCCATACTGCGCCGCACGCGTCGGCTCGAACTCACTGATCTGCCGAAAGTAGTCGATGAAGGTCTCGGGATAGAGCCGGTCAAACCCGGCCCAGAAGGCCGGCTCCGCGACGGCCACGACGCCGCTCATCGCCATCCGCTCGTAGTCCTGCGCGGTGCGAGCGATGGCGTGGTAGTGGGGCTGGATGATCTGCATGGTGGTGCTGCTCCCCTGGAAATGTGAAGCTTGAGGAATGTGAAGCGTTGAGTCCTGCGAAGCGTCTGTGCCGGCGTTTCAGTCTTTGGCAAACAGTTCGAGCAGCGCCACGGTCCGCTCGCGGTCGGCATGCGGGGCCGCGAGAATCGCGACCGCCTCACGGAGCCTGCCCATGCTGCCGGTGCCCCCTTGCCCGGCCGCAGCCCGGCCGTTTGCGATACCGCCAGACTCCCGGTTCGCCGCCGCGTCATACCGATCGAAATGAGCGGCAATCTCGAGGAGCATGTGGCGGCTCTCGAGAAAATAGTTTTCCGCGATCTGGGCTGCAGAGAGCATGTTCGGCACCGGCTGCTGGAGGACGTGAATGACGGGGTCGCCGCGCGGCGACCCCGTCATCCGACGCTGTTATCATAGCTTCCCCCAGAGCGGCCAACAGTCACGGCGAACGACTCACCCCCCAACTGGCACGACGCACCATGAAGATCGTCTTGTTCGGACGAGGCGGCCAGGTCGGCCGCGAACTCGAGCAGGTGCTGCCGTCGGCGCTGCGTCAGCGGGTGAACGCGCTCGCAGCGTCGGTGCAGGCGCCGCGCATCGGCGACGGTCCGGTGGTCTCGCCGGAGGTGCTGGGCGAGATCGCGCTCGCCACCCG
>JAPLNQ010000104.1 GCA_026401075.1 Planctomycetia bacterium | reverse complement strand
GCGGTGATACCTCTCGCCCACAAAGGCCCACCCTATGCTCTCTCCCCTGATCCACACGTGGAACCTGAACCTCGGTTACGCCAAACGTCTCGTGGCCGATATCTCCGACGACCAGATGGCGTTCCAGCCTGCTGCGCACATGAACCACGCTGCGTGGGTGCTCGGCCATCTGGCATGCACGGCCGACATGCTGGCGGCCATGATCGGCGCGAAGCCAGTCTGCCCTCCGGTGTGGACCAGCCTGTTTGACTGGAACTCCGAACCGTCCAGCGATGCCAGCCGCTACCCCACCAAGGCGGTGCTGCTCAAGGCCCTCGAAGAGGCCCACGCCGGAGTCGCCATCGTCCTCCCCAGCGTTCCCGAGGCCCGCTGGTCTGAGCAGACGCCGATCGAAGAAGTCCGTGGGTTCCTGCCAACGCTTGGCGACAGTTTCGTGTTCGTCATGGCCGCTCACGAGAACATGCACCTGGGCCAGCTTTCGGCGTGGCGGCGGGTGCAGGGCATGGGGCGGGTGTGAGCATGTCCGACGAGAAACGCGAGCCTGCCACGCCCCAGCGCGACTATTATTTCGAGAACGGCCTGCTGGTCTACACGGCGGTCTATCACTTGAAGCGGGGCTTCTGCTGCGGCTCCGGCTGTCGGCACTGCCCCTATGAGCCCCGGCATGTCGAGGGAACAAAAAAGGTGGGCTGAACAATACTCTCGTCGTTCGGCAGGCTCGCAGCCGTGATGGCTCGCTTCTCACTGGGAAGATTCAGTTGGTGGAGCGCCATGCGACTCAAAAACTCAACTCGGTTGAACGGGCTACACTTCTGGGTGCCATGGCCAAGAAACGCTCCAAACGCCGCCGCAGAAGACGGGCCGCCGACCTTGAGGCGACGTATGTCTGCGACTCCTGCGGCGAAGAAATCGTGGTGCCCGTGGATATCTCCGGGGGTTCGCACCAAGACTACGTCGAGGACTGCCCCGTCTGCTGCCACCCGATGACTCTCCACGTGGAGATAGACCCGGATGGCGAAGCTCATGTGGAGGGCGAGCACGAGTGAGCCTGATTGCAGCGACAGGGATCGACGGCCGCCCAACGGCGTGCCTGTTGCTTGAGCCCCTGCGATTATCGTTGTCGTCACGCGTAGAGTGCCACCACCGCACCTGCCGCCACGCCGACGGCCATCGCAAAGAGGAACCGGCTCCGTGGACGCTCGAAGCCGCCCCAGGCCCAGCCGATAAGCCCTGCACTGGCACCGGACACGACGGCCACGATCGACTCCGATTGCGACGCGTGCTCTGGCGGTAGGCCTGAGATGAGCCGCAGCGCTCCAGTGCCGACTGCCACCATCGCCGGCACAGTAAGGATCGCCACGACCGCCGCCCGCCTGCGGAGATCCTCAGGAATCGGCGAGGGCGTCCAGCGTGTGACCGCTCCGATGGCACTGCCCGCCACCAGGCCAAGGAACGGCCCCGGGATGCTCGCCGCCAAGAACCGTTCGATCGGCAGTCCGTATACCCCGAGGCTCGCCCATGCCAGCACGGCGACCGCAGGCATGACCCAGGCCGTTGCTATTCGGGATCGGCGAGGGATATCGAACGCGGAGGCGAGCCACACAAGCCCCAGTGCAATCGTGGCGTCCAGAAGCCAGGCATACGGTGGGAACCCTGCCCTGCCGTTGATCCAGTCGAGCAGCGGGCTCACCGCCGAACGCACTGGATCCTCGTCTGGCACACCCACGAAAAACCCAGCGAAGACCCGCAGTCCAAACGCCGTGAACGGGACAAGCCCGGCGACGACTTCTGCCCACAGCCCAAGTCGGGGCAGCGGAGCCACCCAGACGGCCGTCCAGACAAGCGTGAATAGGATGAGCCGTGCTGTGTCGTCCATCAGGTTTGCAGTCTTTCGACCGGAAGTTGAGCGTGTATCGGCCGCATACGGTAACAGTCGATTTTGCCACTCGTCAGTTCGAGGCCAGACAGCGAGAATCATAGCTCGCTCACGAAGCGACTGAGTTTCTTCCCCGAGGACACGCCATGCTCTCAACCAGACTCCCCCTGCTGCTCGTCGTGTTTCTCATGCAGGCGGTGACAGAAATATCCCTTCGGCCACTGTTGGACTTCGCCGGCCCCGATACAGCCCAGAAGTGGCAGGCCGTGAACGACAACGTGATGGGCGGCGTGTCTGATGGGCGGTTCCGCATCACCGCCGATAACACCATGGAGTTCTCCGGTCGGTTGTCGCTGGAAAACAACGGCGGATTTGCATCGGTGCGAACCAAGCCTACGAACTTCAACGTCCACGCCGGCGACACTCTCGTGGTTCGGCTGAAAGGTGACGGCCGGGAATACGTCCTGAATATTTACACGAAGAGCCGCCGGATGGCTTTCTCCTATCGGGCTCCTCTGCCGACCACGAAAGACGAGTGGACGGAGGTGTCGGTGCCGTTGGAGGAGTTCATCCCCACGGCGTTCGGTAATCGAGTCCAAGGCATGGGGCCAGTCGCGCCGGACCAGATCAACAGCCTCGGCTTCATGTTGAGTGACAAGAAAGCCGGGCCATTCAAGCTGGAGGTGGACTGGGTGAAGATCATACCCGCAGTAACGCCTTGAACGGCTCGGGCAGGTCAACTCTTGGAAGTCCCGCTCGTTCAGGCAGCCACAGTGGCCGCCTGCCGCCGCCGCCGCCGCCACATCTGCCAGCCGCCACAGGCGAGCCCAGCAAGGGCCATCGCGTAGGTGGATGGCTCGGGGACAACCACCAAGGTGCCGTTGTTCTGGAAAAACACCAGCCGCTGGCCGTCGGGGGTGGTGGGTGCGGTCGAGTCGGAGACCCATGCGTCGGCACCGTAACCGCCGGTGCCCATGGCACCGAACGTGAGCCCCGCGTATGGTCCGCCGCCGGCCATCGTGAGACTGGAAAAACTCCCCGATGCAGAGCCGGACTGGAACAGTTGGAACACGGTGTCGTTCGCGTAGCTACCGCTTATGGTGAGTTGGAGCACTCCGCCGTAAGCGATGTTGTTCGTCGCTACGATCTGGTCATAGAGCCCCGCCGCCGTGCCGGTGATTTCCATGAGCGTGGTCGAGGAGCCATCCAGTTGCAGCGAGCCAACGTGGAGGATGCCGGGGCTGTTGCCGGGCGAGAGCGTGCCACCCGCCAGCACTGTGAGCATGTCGTCAATCGTGCCGCTGCCGCCGAGGAGACCGCCAGAGCCGACCGACACAGCCGTGTTGCCCAGTCGCCCATTCACGAGCAGCGAACCACCATCGACGCGGGTCGCCCCGGTATAGCTGCTCGTGCCCGTGAAGGTCAGCGTGCCACCGCCCTGCTTCGTGACTGCTCCTGTGCCGCTGATGATCCCCGAGTAGGCGGAGGCATCGGAGCGGTTGAAGATGAGCGTGCCGTTGTTGGTCACATCTCCAATGAGCGATCCGGTGGTTCCGCCGGTGCCGACCTGCAGTGATCCGCCTGCACCGACTTGCAGCACGCCGCCGCTGATCGTCGTGTCGCCCGAGTAACTATTGTTCCCTGAGAGCGTCAGCGTGCCGGCGCCCTGCTTCGTGACCGCGCCCGTACCGCTGATGATGCCCGAGAAGGTCTAGGCATCGGAACGGTTGAAGATGAGCGTGCCGTTGTTGGTGAGCGTGGCCACGCCGAGCACGCCGCCCGCCCCCCCGGTGCCGATCTCGAGCGTGCCTCCGGAGTTGAGATTGATGGTGCCATAGATGCCCCGCGAGAGCGTGCCCACCACCGACACGAGGCCGCCCGACATGGTGAGCGTGCCGATGCCGTTTCTGCCGACGAGAATGCCGATATTGGCCCACGTGCCGCTGCTCACCGTGGCGGTGCCGACGCCATTAGCGCCATGGTAGCCGAGAATGGCGTTCGCGTTCGTAACGCTGCCGCCGCTCACGTTCAGCGTGCCGGCGCCTCTGAGGCCGATGTAGATGTCGCCGCTATTGGCCCACGTGCCGCTCGATACCGTGGCCGTGCCGACGCTTTCTAACCCGGAGGCGAGAAAGACGCTGTGTGTGTTGGTGATGACGCTGCCGCCGGTCACGTTGAGCGTGCCGGTGCCGTTGAGGCCGACGTTGAGGACGCCGCTACTGGCCCACGTACCGCCCGTCACCGTGGCCGTGCCGACGCTGCCGGCGTCGTAGCCGAGATAACCGGTGGTATTAGTCGCGTATCCGCCAGCGATCACTTCAAGCGTGGCGGTGCCAGTTGTAGCGACGTAGAGACTATCGCCGAAATTCGTTCCGGTGCTGACCGTCGTCGTGCCGCTGTTGAGAATCGTGTCGGCGCGCACAGCCCTCGAAGGCAATCCACCGACAAGCAACCCGGCGAGCACCAAGCCGAGTGCCCACGGGGATTTCGGGGTGGAGCCTTTGCAGGTGGAGAGCGGAACCGAAGAAGCGAGTCGCATAAGACTTTCCAGCATGAACGAGGCATTGGCCTAGAAAAACCAGTGCCCTTGTCCACGCACGGGGAGTGCGTCGCTGGAGATTGCGTCGGCAAACTACGTCCGGGCCGGGAGGCATGTCAAAAAGAATCCCACGACAGGGGCAGGAATCGCGGGGAAAACACTCGCCGAGACATCAAGGCAGCCCGAAAGAGATGTGCTACGATTCGCCGCGAAACAGCCCGTCTGGGTTTTTCTCTTTTTGAGTCTCAGAAGACAGCCAGTCCACTAGGGTTGGGGCGTACATCGCGAAGGATCTGGCCCGCATCGACTCTTCAGTGACCGCCGACACGATTGACCTGGCCGGGAATCCACTGCCGCTCTGGGATGAAAGCGTTTGGCAGGGAGACAGCCAGCTCGCCGCTCTCTGGAAGCCCTGCCGGGACAGAATGCGAAAGGCCGATGGGTTTGTGATCATCTCGCCGGAATGGGCCGGGATGGTGCCCCCGGGTCTCAAGAACCTGCTCCTGTTCGCGGGCCCCAAGGAAGTCGGCCATAAGCCGGCTCTGATCGTGGCTGTTTCGGCTTCAAGGGGCGGCAGCTATCCGGTGAACGAGCTCCGGACCAGCGGCTACAAAAACAATCGGCTGGTCTACATCCCGGAGCACGTACTTGTTCAGGACGTGGCCGATGTGCTGGTCGGTGAGACTCCCACGAGCGAACGGGATGCGTGGCTCCGTCGGCGAATCGAGTTTGCGGACCGGATCCTGCTTGAATACGCCAAAGCCCTCGCCCCGATTCGTTCGAGCGGCCTGACCGAGCACGCAGAGTTCCCTTACGGGATGTGAAAGCACTCCCGGGTAGGCGTGAGGAGCTAGAGGGTCGGGAAGGAATGAGCCCTCAAACAACTGAAGCCAGCTTAGGCGTTATTCGGAGCCGCCGAATGACGCCCAAGATATCCAGAGCGAAGAGAGCCAACTGGGCAGAAACCAACTGGGCAGAAAGAACCTCGGCTGCTCCTTCGCTCTTCCTGCCCTGAGCCGACTGTCACGCGTCGTCTTCCCACGGCCAGAAGAACATCTGGACCTCGCGAAGGATCACAGCGTCTTCCTCTTCGTCGATATCGATCTGGAAAAGCACGCCCTCGAACTCACTCAGGTCTTTCATGGCGACCGGAGTGATGATGACCGTCTTGTCGTCGCTGGCACTCTTCTCGGCCGTCACGAAGGAGTAGCGGGCAATCTCGCCCTGGATATCGATTTCGTCGGCGTCTTCGAAAACCTCTGACTCGCCCTCGATCTGAAACTGCGGCATCGTTCCGGTTTCCTCGGTGAATGGTGTTGTCATAACTTAAAAACCGGCCAAGATCGTACGGGACAGAGTTGCCGGGCTAGTCTGGGGCGGCCATTGATTGGCCCTACTTCAGTGGCGAATAGTCGGTCGCGACAAAGAACTCTGAGACCACCCCGCCCTCTTTCTCGGTCAGGGAGCCGCCAGCTTTCTTCTCGGAGGCCTCGCGGGCCGCCAGCCAGTCGGGGTCTTTCCGGAAGTTCGCGAAGCTCTCTTTGGCGGCCTCGACGCTCTTGTGCCCTAGAAGATAGACGAGCTTCCGGTCGGAGTTGTCCATGTCCATCGGGCTCCAGTAGATGAGGTTCTCCATGCCGTGCTTCTCGAAGAGCTTGATGGTGTGGTCACGGAAGCGTTCATGGAGATAGAAGAGCTTCTCGGGCGACGGGCAGGTGTAGGTCCTGAGTTCGAACACGCGTGGCTCGGCGCTCTTTATGGCGGTGAACTTCGGCGAGTAGTACAGCGGACGGAAGGTCACACTCTCCAACTTCTCGATCAAGCTTTCTGGGGTCTTGGCCTCTGGGTCCATAGGCTTCCACAGAGGGTCAGCTCGGCAGGCCTGTCGGCATTTCGTCCGGTCTGCCAGGCTTGGGTACCTGTGGATACAAACGAGCTTGCCGTCGGGGTTATCGCCGACCGGGACAAGGTAGGCGATGTTCGTGGCACCATGCTTGGCCAGAACGTCGTCTTGGTGATCACGAAGCCACGGATGGATCTGCTCGAGCTTCCCGGGCTTGGCGGTGATGCGCTGGACCTCGTACTGGGTTTCGTCGGCACCTTCGGGCTTGGCGGGGATCTCAGGCTCGGCAGCGAAAGCAGGAGCTGCGACCAAGCTGACCAGTGTCACGGCGAGAAAAAGCAAAGCGGGCATCGATTTCTCCTCAGAGGAAACCCCGTCCCTGTCCTAAGCTTCTGACAGCACACCGATAGCGAGGCTGTTCAGGTTTGCCGGGGCTGGCAACGGCCGGGTAACGAGTAAATGCTATCACCATCCAGCCCGCCGGTACGCCACCAATCATGAAGAAAAGTCGCCGCCGTAGAAAGCCTACAGCCAACCTTGAAGCCATGTGCTTCTGCGACTCGTGTGGCGAGCCGTCTTGGCCCTCGTCTTGGGGGTCGCTGGGGTTGCTTGAGCGGCGGCGGCTGAAAGCGGCCTGAGCGGCAACGACGGACGCGGGCGCCTGGATTCTGGCGCGGCCGCCGTCCGTCCGGTTCGTCGAGGTCGTCGACCTGGAGGCGGGCGTCGGGATCCGGACAACCTTAGTCCGTCCTGCCCTGCCCTTACCGGGCGGTATGGGCAGCGGCTCCCCCGGTCATTCGGCCGGTTCCTGCCCGCCCTGCCATCGGCTGCCAGCGGTGGCTATACTCGGGCCTTCGAACGGTGTTTTTCGGCCTGCGAGACTCCACCCCAGATCGGCCAGCGGGGTAGACAACGGGGTAGACAGCACGAAAAACCTGCGTTTGGAGGGTAAGCGAATGGCTAGCGGCGACACTGGAAATGTCGTGCTCCGAAAGGAGTTGTGGGTTCGAGCCCCATGCCCTCCGCTCTGATTAGTTGATCTGACTGGTTGACTCGATTGCGTCCCGTCTAGTTTTCGTTCGGGTCGTTCTCGGTGGGCGCGTTCACCTTGATCGGGTCGTCGTCCTCCCGCTCGGACGGCGCGGCGCCATTCGACGCCTTCTCCGATCCGGCAGGCTTCGATACCGGGCCCGCCCCCGGCACCCCCTGCTGCACACGGACCAGCAGCATCTGCTCCACCTTGCCATCGGCCTTGTGCATCAGGATCGTCAGTTGATCCTTTGTGAGGTTCGAGATCCCCGCCTCGTAAACCGGCTCCTTCTTGTCGCCGATCGTCCACGCCGCCCGCTGCGTCTTCTTGTCGACCTTCCCCGTCACGTGGGAATTCTCGTCCGACACGGCGTTGTAGTAGCTACCGCGGAGGACCCCATTCTTGTCGACTGCCAGCGAAAGAAAATTGCTCGCGTCGGTCTCCTGCGACCGTGTCATCGCAAACACTCCCAGCGAACGCCATTCGTCGTCGTCGGCAATCTTCGTATCGGTGCCGCCCTGTGATGCGATCGTTGTCGCCTGCTGAGCGTATTCAGTCGCCGTGCCAACGCGGCTGCCCTGCACGTAGACGCCGTCATCCTGATAGACGACCGTGGTGCCGTAGTCATAGGGAATCGTTGACATTCCGCCGCTGGAGCCACTACCACCGCCGCCACCACCTCCACCGCCGCCATACATGCCGTACCCGCCCCACGCAAAGAGATCCGCCCAGAGCAGGCCCGACATCATGCCGCCCGCGAACCACCAGCCGCCCGGCCACCACCGGTTGAAGTGGTTGCCGTACCAGCCGCGGTTCCCATACCAGTTCGTGTTGCGGAAGTTGTTGCGGACGGCATCGCCGCGGACGGCGAGCGTGTTCATCGAATAGGGGCGAATGCCCCGGTCACCCACGGCGGCAGCCCGAGCCACGTTTGCATCACCCGCGAAGCGGCCGGCGCCATCGAGCCGGGCGGCGCCGTCGATTCTCGCACCGCCGTCGAGCCGGGCGCCCCCATCCAACCGCGCACCTCCATCGAGACGGGCACCATCGAAGTCGCGGAACCCGCGGCCATCGTCCAGGCCACGCGCGCCGTCCAGGCCACGCGCGCCATCCAGTCCCCGCGCTCCGTCGATGCCACGCCCACCATCGAGCCCGCGGTCGCCGTCGAAACCTCGAGCGCCACCATCGAGCCCGCGGTCGCCCTCGAATCCTCGCGCGCCACCGTCGAATCCGCCGCGGCCGCCGCCATCAAACCCACGGCCGCCGCCATCGAAGCCACGCCCGCCCCCTCCGCCGTACCCGCCCATGTGGCCACCGCCGCCACCGCCGCCGTGGCCGCCACCGCCTCCGTGGGCGAAGACAATCGTGGAAGAGGCAGACGCCTGCGCGAGGACGGTGAGAACGACCGTCGCCATGCGAACGGCTCGGCAACGTCGGGTGAGAGAGATGAACATGACAGGCTCCAAAGGGTGACGGTGATGTCGTGAGGTGTGGCTGCGGAAGACGTTCAGCGAATCCTGCGGAGGTGCACCGGCTCGGTGTCGGGTTCGGCGCGGCCATCGATCGTCCGCTCGATCGAATGCCACAGCAGCATGTCGCGGCCGAGCGGCGTGAGCACCTGCACCCAGTCGGCTCGGCTGCCCAGGCTAGGATCGGCAGGCGTGCCCGCGAGCCTCCGCTCGAAGGAGGTGCCGTCGTTGGAAAACACTCCCTCGGCCCGTGCCCCGGTCGAATCGAAGTTCCACGATCGCACCCGGCCGGTGAGTCGGTCGGCGTGGATCACGTCGAGCGAGTCGACGGTCGAGCCGTCCTTGCGCTTGAGCTTGATGCGACCGACGAGGGCATGGCCGTCGAGGCTCTTCTCGTAGGTCGCATCGATGGTGGAACCGGTCTTGGCGTCGGTCGACTGCCAGGTGCCGATCATCCAGGCCAGGTCTGCCAGTGCGGCCCGCGGGCTGGGCACCACCCGCGACTCGGCGATCCGCCATGTACCGCTTTCCAGCACGCGAAGGGTGTCGAACCGTGAGACGACGGGCTCCGCGCCCGCCTGCTTCGTGAAGGTCAGCGTGCCCTGCACACGGGCCACGCCCTCACCCAATAGCTGCATGTCGGTGACGTCGATCTTCAGAGCAGACTGCGGGTGGATTGCCCGCCACTGTTTCAGGGATGCGACGATCGCCGCGCGTCCTTTGAGCAGCGTGCCCCCCTCCTCGAGTTCCGCGCCGAGCGTCCACTGGTCGCCAAGGGCCTTGTCGTCGTCGGCGTTGAAAGCGGTCGCGTAGGCGTCGGCTGCCCGACGCACCGCCGCAATGAGGTCTGTCGCCGCCGCCGTGGCGGTCGTAACAGGAGCCGCGGCTGGCTGGGCGAGAACGGGAGAGGTGCTGGCCAGCAGCATGAGCGGTGCCAGCATGGCGGCCGTCGAGACTGGGAATGCCAAGCGGGATGCCGCTGAGAGACGAACGGGCAGGTGCATGGGGAGTTCCGGCGGAGGGGTGAGTAGGAGCGCCAGCGGGATAAATCCCTGATGAACCAATGTAGCGGTTGGCCGGTTTGGTGTGCCAGCAATGGGCCCGGGAACCTCACCACGCAGCGTTATTTGTCCGCCCATATTCCCGTCTACCACGGTGGTTCGTTACTGTGTGGGGCCCTCCTTTGGACACCCGCCATGGCCGTGCTGCTCGACATCAAGAATGCCTCCAAGCGTTACGGCGACCAGGTGCTCCTCGACGAGGCGAGCGCCACGATCACCGACGACGGCAAGGTGGGCTTCATTGGACGCAACGGAGCGGGAAAAAGCACGCTGCTCCGTGTGATCCTCGGCGAGGAAGAACTCGACTCCGGCGAAGTCATCCGGCATCCGCGGCTGCGGCTCGGCTATCTGAGACAGCACGACCCCTTCGAGCCCGGCGAAACGGCCCTCGCCTTCCTGATGCGTGACAGCGGCCAGCCCGACTGGAAGTGTGGCGAGGTGGCAGGCAAGTTCGAACTTAAGGGCTCGCTGCTCACCGGCCCGGTCAAGGAACTCTCCGGAGGCTGGCAGACCCGAGTCAAACTCGCCGCCCTGCTCCTCCACGAGCCCACGCTGCTGCTCCTCGACGAGCCGACCAACTTTCTCGACCTGCGGACGCAGATCCTGCTCGAGCACTTTCTCCGCGACTACCGCGAGAGCTGCCTGATCGTGTCGCACGACCGGGCTTTCCTCGGCGCCACCTGCGATCGCACGCTCGACCTCTCCAGCGGCAAGCTGACGATTTTTCCGGGGAAGGTCGACGCCTTCCTCGACTACCAGCGGGACCAGCGGCACCATCTCGAGCGGACCAACGCCGCCGTGCTCTCCAAGCGGCGGCAGTTGGAGGATTTTATTGCCCGCAACAAGGCGAGGGCCTCCACGGCCTCCCGCGCGAAGTCAAAGAGCAAGCAGCTTGAGAAGCTCGAGGTGGAAGAGCTCGCGGCTGACTCCCCGACCGCGGCGATCCGCTGCCCGGAGGTGTCGCCGCGGCAGGGGCCGGCTGTGCGGTGCCGGGGGCTGGCGGTCGGCTATCCCGATCGGAAGGTGGCGGAGTCGATCGACGTCGAGATCGTGCACGGCACGCGGGCCGCCATTGTCGGCGACAACGGCCAGGGCAAGACGACGTTTCTGCGGACGCTCGTGCGGTCGCTCGTGCCACTGGCCGGCGAGGTGAAGTGGGGCCATGGCTGCGAACTCGGCATCTACGCCCAGCACGTCTACACGAGCCTCGACCAGA
Organism: Planctomycetia bacterium; assembly: GCA_026401075.1. Classification (GTDB taxonomy): domain Bacteria; phylum Planctomycetota; class Planctomycetia; order Pirellulales; family UBA1268; genus CAMCQY01. The sequence goes on along the minus strand of JAPLNQ010000104.1, from coordinate 767 downwards.
ACGACACCGTGCTGTCTTACCTGGAGCGGGCGGCGGCGATCGGCACGAAGTCGCAGCGAATTCTCGACCTGGCTGGGGCGATGCTCTTCCGCGGCAAGGCGGTCGAAAAGCGTGTGCCGGTGCTGTCCGGTGGCGAACGGGCCCGGCTCTGCCTGGCAGGCCTCCTGCTCGGCTCGTTCAACATTCTCATCCTCGACGAGCCGGGCAACCATCTCGACGTGGAAACAGTCGACGCGCTCGCCCAGGCGCTCCTCGCCTATCGCGGCACCGTCATCTTCACCAGCCACGACCGCTCCTTCGTGGAGACGGTGGCAACGAACGTCGTGGAGGTGGGCAACGGCCGCGTCATCAACTACGGCGGCACCTACGCGCAGTATCTTGCGGCCATGAACAGTGAAATCGATGCCAAGGAGGAGGCGGCTGGCGGCGGGAAGCCTGCGGTGTCGAAGAAGCCAGTTGGAGCGGGAAAGCCTGCCGGGAAATCGGGCCCGGGCAAGCCGGAAGGGGGCCGTGCAGGGAGTGACGGCAAGTCCGAGCGCGACGTCCGCCGCGAAATCGGCACGCTCGAACGCTCGATCGCCAAGCTCGACGCGGAGAAGCGGGCGGCGAACGAGGCGATGCTCGCCACGACCGATCCGGCCGAGGCCCTGCGGCACCACACCGCGATGACGGCGGCCGCGGACAAACTGGCAGCCGCCGAGGAGCGATGGCTCGAACTGCAGGAGCAGGCTGCCCTCTGTGCCAATGATAGGTGAGACACCTGCCTT
>JAPLNQ010000012.1 GCA_026401075.1 Planctomycetia bacterium | reverse complement strand
GTCAGCCCCGCCGCCTTTGCCTTCGTCTCATTTGATGGCCGCTGGTATCGCCAAGCCGCCGCCGGTGGTTCCCACTATGCAACTCCGCGCCCCCGGCATGTCGCCCAATGACGCTGTGCCACCGCCCTTATTGGCACCAGCCGAGCCGCAAGTGATCGAAAAGTCTCTCGTCGCGGCGGTCGGTTCAGGCGACCCCATCCGCGACGCTCTGAGATCGGCGGCGGTCATCGCATGCAGCATCGGGCATGGTTCCGGATTCGTTGTGTCGCCCGGGCTCCTCGTCACCAATTACCACGTCATTGCCGACGATGCTATCGAGGATCTCGGGGCGCTGTTTTTCAATCCAGACTCCCATGTTCAAACGAGGATTCCGGTGTCGCTGGTGGCGGAAGATCCAGAACACGACCTCGCGTTTCTAGCGATCGATGCTCACCTGCCGCCGCTGGCGCTCCGCAGTGATTTCCAGCATCAAAACGGCCACAAAATCGTCGTGATTGGCAGTCCTGGTGTGGGGGACAACGGAGAGCGGCTTGAGCACGTCGTCACCGACGGCCGCTTGGGTCCCGTATACACCGATCGCAACAGCCCGTCTCGTTGGTCGCTGAGCACAACGCTCAACCCCGGCAGCTCCGGCGGACCCGTTCTCGATGCCGCCACAGGGGAAGTGCTGGGCGTGACAGTTGCCAAGTTCACCACCGCCGATGGGCTCGCCCTCGCGGTGCCGCACGACACGCTGATTGCCGCTTTGGGAAGGGCCTCTGCGGCGTCAGCCAACGACGTAGCGCACGCGGGCTCACACCACAGGCAGCGATACTTTCTCCGCAGGCTTTCGGGCTTTGTGGCGGCAGCAACGACAGCGATGCAGGTGTTTGCCACGGAAGACGACGAGTCAGGCGGCGATTTTTCCTCGCTGTCGGCCGCCTCGGTTATCACTCCGCAGGGAAACGCGTTTGTTACGGATTTCGCAGCTGCGATCGATGGACTAAGGGCGGAACTCGTTCCTCAACTACAACTGTTGGGTGACGACTCCTTGTGTCGGGCCGTGGTTCGGCAGGATCTCAGTCTGGCGTGGGCGGAACTGGATGCCTTGGGCGGTCGACTGATCGCTTCGCCCGGAGATGCCAGTCGAGCCGCAACGTTCGAGTTTGCCTTGGCCACGCTACGTTATATCGAAGTTCTCTGCGAAGGTGTTCGCATTGAGATTACCGGCTCGTTGCTGGGCGGCAAGTCGATCTACGATGCGGCGGAAACACCCTCCTCCGGGATTTCACTTGCGATCCGGGCCGGCGTGGTCGCTCCCGCCGCCGCGTTTGTCGAGCCGCTCCGCCGTTGGTTCGCGGCCGCTCTCCCCAAGCCTCGCTACCTGACAAAGTCCCGATTTACGCTCGCCTGCAGCTGCCCCACAAAGCTGTTCTACACCGCCAAACCGGGCGAGTATGCCAACGAGTGGCAAAGCGATCCCATGATGGAATCGCTGGCAAACGAGGGCAACCGCATCGGGGCACTCGCCCGCCTTTACTTTCCGGAGGGCGTGCTTGTCGATACCCTCGACCACGATAATGCGCTCCGGCAGACCAGTGACTTGCTCGCCCGTCCCGAGGTGACGATCTTCGAGGCGGCGATCCGCTACGGCGATTTGTTCATCCGGGCCGACGTCCTCCGCCAGACGCCGACGGGAATTGAGCTCTACGAAGTCAAATCGAAGAGCTACTCCGCGGACGACGACGGCGATTTTACGACTGCTTCCGGTGTGGCCGCCGCCTGGCTGACGTACGTGCGCGACGTCGCCTTCCAAAAATATGTACTCGCCAAGGCTTTTCCGGGAACGCCGGTGCGGGCATTTCTGTTTCTGCCCGACAAGGCCCGCCGGGCGGTATCTGACGGCCTAGCAGCCAAAGCTGTGGCTGCTATGGACCATGTCCGCGTGACCTTGAGTGATGACGAACTCGCCGCTCCGATCATGCGGGCGGTAAGCGTAGATGGCGTGTGCGACCGCGTGCTCGGCGACCACTTTCAGCTGGCCGATCGATCGCTCTCTTTTGAGGACTTTGTCGCCGCGCTTGCCGCGTACTACCGCGACGATCGCAAACTCCAAGCGCCGCTGTCCCCCGCCTGCCTGAACTGCGAGTTCGATGCCTCAGCATTCGCCCGTGCCGTGGGTGAGAAGTCAGGGAGGCGAGAGTGCTGGACCGATCTGCTCAACTGGACTGCCGAGGATTTCGAGAAGCCGCTGGCGTTCGAAGTCTGTGGGCTCTCGGCCGCCCGAAAGAAGACCCTGCTCAACGAACATCGACTCCACATGTCACAGTTGACGCCGGCGGACATCGAACCGCGAGAAGACGACCGGCCGGGCCTCTCGCTGTCACAACGACAATGGCTGCAGGTGACAAAGTGTGTGGCCGAAGATGGTTCCTCTCATCTCGATCGGGATAACTTACGAGCCGAAATGGCCGGTTGGAAGTTCCCGCTGCACTTCATCGACTTCGAAACCTGCCGGGCGGCGATCCCGTTTCACCGTGGCGGTCGGCCGCTGGATCTCGTGGCCTTCCAGTTTTCTCATCACGTGCTGCGAGCCGATGGGTCGCTGGAACATATCGGCGAGTTTCTTTGCACGCAGCAGGGCGTCAATCCGAACGTGGCTTTCGTGACGGCCCTTCGAGAGCAACTTGGCAGCGACGATGGCGCGATCCTGCACTATGCCCCACACGAGGTGTCAACCCTGCGGACCATTGCAGGGCAGATTCGGGGCAACCGAGAGGAGATTCACGAAGCGGATGATCTGTTGACCTTCATCGACACGATCGCTCCTGTCGGTGAGCGGCAACCGGACCGGCAGGTGATCGATCTTTGCCGGCTCGTGAAGCGGTTTTATTATTCTCCGAGAACGAAGGGTTCGAACTCCATCAAGGACGTCCTGCCAGCGATTCTTCGGGAATCGGAATTTCTGCGGAAAAAATATTCTCGGCCGATCTACGGAGCGGCCGGCGGCATTGTGAGCCGCAATTTTGTCGATATGGCATGGGTGGATCAGACCGATGGCACAATTCGCGATCCGTATATGCTGTTGCCGCCCATCGAATGTGATACGCCGCAGGCTGCTAACGGCGCAGGTAAATATCTCAAGACGCTCCGCAACGGCGGCGCAGCAAGGCAGGCCTACGCAGATCTTGTGCTCGCCGACTGGTCGGACGACCGCCAGCAGGCTGTCAGACGGGCTTTGCTACGCTACTGCGAACTCGACACGCTGGCGATGGTATTCATCGTCGAAGCATGGCGAGACTGGTGCCGGTGAGGCACCAATCGCGTCTCCTATCGCTACCCGGCGCGTGCTACTGTACCGACTGACTACGGGCCACACGGAAACCCAGGTGGCCGAAGCGGTTCGACGGGTCGGAGTAGTCGCGGATCGCCGACCGACAAGCGCCAGGGATGCCCCACCAGCTGCCGCCGCGAAGCACGCGGAACGAGCCCTCTT
>JAPLNQ010000155.1 GCA_026401075.1 Planctomycetia bacterium | reverse complement strand
TTCCTACAGCAGCCACCAGCTGGCTGTAAATAACACGTAGGCACCGAGCGCAAGGTTGGTCGCCGCATGGGCGAGGATCGCGTCGATCGGCCGCCGCGTGGCCGCCGCGATGCCGGTGACGACGGCGAACCAGCCCACGGCGGCGACACACTCCGAGGAGTGCGATGTCGCGGCATAAAACAGGCAGGCCCCAGCAGCCGGGAACGTCAGCATGCCAAACGGCACAGTCCAGAAGTCTTCGCGGATCACATACCGCATCAGAAACCCCCGCAGGAAGAGTTCCTCCACCAGCGGCACCACCGCGATCAGGCCGATGGCACGGATCGCCACGAAGGCCCACACCGGCACAGCCGATTCGTTGCACGCCGAAAAGGGGTTAAACGCCGTCCGCCCGCCCATGGCGCTCGCCCAGCCGGCCTCGCGTTGCAGCGACGCCAGCACGATCCACGGCAAGACCAGCGCCAGGCCCACCAGCGGCGGCCACCAGGTCGGGCGGCCCCACCAGCGACGGATCGCCGTCCAACTGCGGGCGAGGGCGAGCAGCGTGGCGAGAATTCGCAGGCTGTAGATGACAGGATAGGCCGCGAACGGGATTCCGAGGGCCCCCGCCAGCCCATCGCCGCTTCGGGAGGGTTCGAGCATTCCAACGGCCAAAAAGACCGCAAATGGCACAACACACGCCTCCCAAGGCCGGCCCGGGCCCTCGTCGTGCGAGGGCGGTGATGCGTCTGATTGCTGCATGACGGTCTGGATCTATCGCGTGGTCTGTCGCGTTACGGCGGCCTTGAGTATATTCCGACCGGACGACAGGCCTGTTTTCTGTCGTTCCGCCGGTCGTTTCAGCTCGTTTTGTTCCCTCCCCGGCCAGCCCCCGCCCTCCGCCCCCCGAAGGTGTTTTCGTCCATGGACCTGTCTAAGCTCCGCAACATGGGCATCTCGGCCCATATCGACTCCGGTAAGACCACGCTCTCGGAGCGGATTCTCTACTACGCGGGCCGCATTCACCGCATCCAGGAGGTGAAGGGCGGCGGCGACGGCGCAACCATGGACTACATGGATCTCGAGCGCGAGCGCGGCATCACGATCACCAGCGCCGCCACGAGCGTGAAGTGGCACGACTGCGACATCAACCTCATCGACACCCCGGGCCACGTCGACTTCACCGTCGAGGTGGAACGCAGCCTGCGGGTGCTCGACGGCGCGATCCTCGTGCTCTGCGCCGTGGGCGGCGTGCAGAGCCAGTCGATGACGGTCGACCGCCAGATGAAGCGGTACAAGGTGCCGCGACTGGCGTTCGTCAACAAGATGGACCGCACCGGCGCCAATTTTGACCGGGTCGTGGGCCAACTCCGCGACAAACTCGGCTGCGACGCGATCCCGATGCAGATTCCGATCGGCAAAGAAGACAAACTCGAGGGCGTGATTGATCTCGTCACCATGAAGGCCGCGTACTTCGACGGCGACAACGGCGAGACCGTCCGCGAGGAGAAGATCCCCGACGCTCTTGCCAAGGCCGCAGCCGAGGCGAGGCATGTCATGCTCGAGGCGCTCGCGATGTATTCCGACTCGCTGATGGAGAAGCTGCTCAGCGAGCAGCCCGTGTCAGATGACGAGATTCACGCTGTTGTAAAGGCGGCCATGCAGAACCAGAGCATCACGCCTGTCTTCTGCGGCTCGGCGTACAAGAATAAGGGAGTGCAGAAGCTGCTCGACGCCGTCGTGCGGTATCTGCCCAGCCCGCTGGAGCGGAAGATCATCGCCAAGAAGTGGGACAATCCCGATGAGGCATTCGACCTGATCCCCGAACCGAAGAAGCCGTTGGTGGCGATGGCGTTCAAGATCGTCGACGATCCATATGGCCAGTTGACCTTCATGCGGGTCTACCAGGGCACGATCACCAAGGGCGAGGCCTACATCAATCAGCGGACCAGTCAGAAGCAGCGGTTCAGCCGGATCGTGAAGATGCATGCCGACAAGCGTGAAGAGATCGATTCCGGTGAGGCCGGCGACATCGTGGCTGTGATGGGCGTTGATGCCGCCAGCGGTGATACCTACGCCGCCGACCACAAATACTGCACGCTCGAGAACATGTTCGTGCCGGAGCCGGTGATCAAGATGTCGATCACGCCGACCAACCGCGACGGTCTCGACAAGCTGAGCAAGGCTCTGCAGCGGTTCAGCCGCGAGGATCCGACGTTCCGCGTGGCGACCGACGAGGAGACGGGCGAGACGCTCATCGCCGGCATGGGCGAGTTACACCTCGACATCTACGTCGAGCGGATCAAGCGAGAGTTCAAGGTTGAAGTTGAGGTCGGTGCGCCGAAGGTGAGCTACCGCGAGGCGCCCACCAAGGCCACCAACTACGACTACAAGCACAAGAAGCAGACCGGTGGCTCGGGCCAGTATGCCCACATCATCGGCTCGCTCGAGCCGCTCCCGGAGGAGTCGACCGAGAACTTCATCTTCGACGATGCCGTGGTCGGTGGCCGTGTGCCGCGGGAATACATCCCGTCGGTCGAGAAGGGCTTCCGGTCTGTGCTCTCCAAGGGACCGATCGCAGGCTTTCCGATCGTGGGCGTCAAGGCATCGCTGGTCGACGGTTCCTACCACGACGTCGACTCCTCCGATATGGCCTTCCAGATCTGTGCCCGGGCCGGCTTCCGCGAGGCGTTCCTCAACACGAAGCCGGTGCTGCTCGAGCCGATCATGAAGATGGAGGTGGAGGTGCCCTCCGACTTCCAGGGGCCGGTGACGGGCGAGCTCAACAAGCGACGCGGACTGATCGTTTCCACGGAAACGGTCGGCAAGACATCGACTATCGTCGCCGAGGTGCCACTTGCGGAGACGTTCGGCTACTCGACCGACCTGCGGAGCATGACGCAGGGGCAGGGCGTGTTCACGATGGAATTCTCGAAGTACAAGCCGACGCCGGGCAACATCCAGAAGGAAATCGTGGAGGAGCGGAGGAAAGCGGATTTGGCGGCTGCCAAATAGCAGCGCCGAACGACGTCGCTAAGACCGCCAAGCCTCCGCGATCCCGTCCCACAGCGTGATCCGCGACTCGAGACAGCCCCTCGCCGTTTCCGATGCCTCAGCCCAGTGGGCTGGGTCATCACCGCATAGCCGCGCGACGATTCTTCGGCAGACTGGCGCGTGCTTCTCGTCGTCGTGGGCGATGTGCCGCTCGAGGTAGAACCGGAATGGTCCCCAGGCCGCCGGATGTTCGGCTGCGAGCGAGCCGACCAGGTGACGGAACATGTCGGGGATCACGTCCTCGCGGCCGTAGGTGAAGGCTGCGACGATCCGGCGCGTGGAGCCCGACTCGATCACCTCGAAGGAGCGCCGCACGAAGTCGCAGGCGGTCGCTGGACCGCCGCACGTTGTGAGCGCCTGCGCAAGCGGCGCGCCGCGAGAAAGCAGGTCCAGCAACCGTTCGATCGGGCCCGTGTTGGCGCCCGCGTGCCGCATGCTCTGGAGATACAGTTCGAAGTGCGACGCATGGCCGCCGTCAGGAAGTTCGTCCGACTCCTCGTCGAGGACAATCTCGTTGACGAGCCTTCGTGCCTCGGGATCGGGCGTGGGCAGCCAGGGTATGGACGTGCAGGTCAGCTTCTGCTGCATCGCCTTCAGGAGGCTCTGAAAATCCCAGACCGCAAAGACGTGATGCTCCATGAACAGCCGGAGCCGGTCGGCACGGTCGATCAGGGCGTAGAGCGGATGGTGAATTAGGCGCTCGCGGGTCGACCCCAGATCGATCGCACACGCGTTCGCGGGCAGGTGTCGGGGGGGCTGGGCGGTGGGGGCGTGCTGCGGCCGGGCATCGGTGGTGGGCATGGTGAGGGATCCGGAGGAAGGGCGGGCGCTGCTCGCACCGCTGCCATTGTTGTAGTCGGCATCTGACCGGTGGCGAATCAACGCCGGACCAAACCCCCTAAAAAGACGGCCCAGACGCATCCTTCTCTGCTGGGAGGAGGTCATCTGCTAACCTCCACGGCATGTATCGATCCGAGCCCCTGCCCCTGTCCATCTGGATCGTCAATCCATTCGATGACATCCCCGGCGAGGGCCTGCCCCCGCTGCGGTATTGGTCGCTGGCCCGCGTGCTGGCGGCCCGGGGCCATGACGTAACCTGGTGGACTGCGGCGTGGAGCCACCGCCGCAAGGCTCCCAGGTCCACGCCGTTGTTGACCCGCGACGAAGAGGGGTTTGCCGTAAGGCTGGTGGCCGTTCGGCCCTACACGAAAAACGTCTCGTTTGCCCGCCTCGCCAGCCACCGCGACTTCGGCCGCACGTTTGAGCGTCTGGCCAACGAGTCGATCGCATCCGGCCAGCTCGAGCGGCCCGACGTGATCCTTGCCAGCCTCCCACCCCTGGAGGGGCCAGAGGCGGCGGCGCGTCTGGCAAAACGACTCGATGCCAATCTGGTCGTCGATCTGATGGATGTCTGGCCGGAGACGTTCGAGCGGCTCCTGCCCGGCCCACAGTGGCTCCGCAAGGCGTTGTATCCTCTGTTCTTTGGCCGTATGGCCACACGGCGACGGGCCCTGCTCGAGGCCGCCGATGCGGTCTCGTCATCTGCCCACGGCTACCTGGCCGCGATGCCCGAGGCCACGGCCGGCGACAAGCCCCGGCACGTCTGCCATCTGGGGGCCTGGGTGCCTGAGTTTGCCGGGCCGCCTCGCTTGATCGACGAGGTTCCGAACACGGACGCCGCCGCGGCCCCTGTGGACCAGCCGGCTGCCGCACCGGTCTCCGCACCGCTGGCCTGCGTCTATTCGGGCACGCTCGAATCAGGCCAGGATCTGGATGCGCTCCTCGCCGCCGCGCGGATCCTCTCCGCGCAGGGCATCGCGGCCACGCTCCACGTGGCCGGCACCGGTCGGCTGGAGTCGAGCCTGCGGACGGCGGCAGAAGCCATCCGCGGCGCGTGCAAGGTGCGGGTGCACGGACTGCTCGAACGCGGTCCCTACGTCAAGCTGCTGTCGGAGTGCGATGTCGGCCTCGTGCTCGTGAAGCCCGAGTCGCTCGTGGCGGTGCCCTACAAGGTGTGCGACTACACCGCCGCCGGCCTGGCGCTTGTGAACTCGCTGCCGGGCGAACTGGAGCAGTTTGTGACAGACTATCGGGCCGGGGTCTCCTATACCGCTGGCAGCGGCGATTCGTTGGCGCGTGCCATCGCCAGCCTGGCCGGCGACCGGAGCCGGCTGCTCGACATGCGGCAGGGATCCCGCCGACTCGCTGAGTCGGAGTTCGACCGAGAAAAGACCTATCCCCTTTTTGCCGACTGGATCGAGAGCATCTCGCGTGAAAGTCAGGGCTGACATCCGGGCCGGCGGAGAGCAGGATTCGTTTTCATGGAAAAAGCATCGTCTGTTTCCGAGCCGCCGCAGACGCTTTGGCAGTCACTTGCGCACCTTGGTCCGGGAATCGTTCTGGCCAGTTCCATCGTTGGCAGCGGCGAACTGATCGCTACTACGATCGTCGGCGCCGAGGCGGGCTTCGTGCTGCTCTGGCTGATCATCCTCGGCTGTGCCATCAAGGTGGCGGCCCAGATCGAGATCGGTCGTACGACGCTGACGTGGGGCCGCACGCCGCTCGATGCCTTCAATCGCGTGCCCGGCCCCAGGTTCTTAGGCATGGGATGGATCTACTGGGGGTGGGTGTTTATGACGGCGCTCATCGTCGTGCAGCAGGGGGGTATCCTCGCCGGTGTGGCGCAGTCGCTCTCCGGCGGCCTGCCTGTCACGTCGGCCGGCCGCGAGTGGAACCGTCTGCACGACGAGGCAGCCGACATGCGAGTGGCGGAGGCGGCGGTCCGGCGGCGTGGAGATGCCGCGGAGGCCGATGCGATCCACGCCCGGCTCGGGGATGTCACCGGGGCGATGAACACATTGCCGTCGCCCCCGGATGAAACGATCTGGGCCGTCGTCGTGGGCGTGGTCACCGCCGTGCTCTTGGGCGTAGGTCGCTACCGCCTCATCGAGCGGGTGTCGATCCTGCTCGTCGGAACGTTCACGCTCGTCACCCTGCTCTCGCTCGTGATGCTGCAGTGTGACCCGGCCTGGGCGATCTCGTCGGGTGAAATCATGAGCGGACTGATCCCGTCGCTTCCTCCCGCGGTGGGCGGCCGGTCACCATTGGTGACGGCGTTGGCCACGGTCGGCATCATCGGTGTGGGGGCGAGCGAGTTGATGATCTATCCCTACTGGTGCCTGGAAAAGGGATACGGCCAGGCGGTGGGACCGCGTGACGACTCGCCTGCCTGGGCCGCCCGCGCCCGTGGCTGGCTGAAGGTGATGCAGCTCGATGCCTGGGGATCGATGATCGTCTACACGACCGTCACGATCTGCTTCTACCTCCTCGGCGCCGCCACGCTCGGCCGGCTCGGCCTGCGGCCCGGCGGCGGGGAAATGGTGCGCACGCTGGGTGCCATGTACGCCCCGGTTTTCGGCGACTGGGCGCGCGGCGTGTTTCTCATCGGTGCGTTTGCGGTGCTCTACTCGACGCTCTTCGTGGCCGCGGCGGGGAATGCGCGGATGGTGGTCGATGGCCTGATCCTGTCCGGGCGTCTGCCGGCGGATGAGGCGTCGCGGGCCATCTGGTCCAAGCGGCTTTCGGTGGTCTGGCCGCTTGCGGCGCTCATCCTGGCACTGATCATCCGCGAGCCCGTGGGCATGGTGCTGGCCAGCGGGATCGCACAGGCGATCATGCTGGCCGCCCTCGGCGTGGCCGTGCTCTTTTTCCGTCATCGCGACTTCGATGTGCGGCTCACCCCGTCGCGCGGTTGGGACCTGCTCTTGTGGTTCTCGTCGGCGGGCTTCATCCTGATCGGCATCTGGACGTTGTTGCAGAAAGTGGCATCGCTCCTCTAGCCACACCCGACTTCGGGATGGCTTGGATCGGGTGCATGGGGCTCTCGGGATCAGACCGCACACGAGGAATTTCTTCATGCCGATCGCCCAGCGAGATGTTCACGCTGCCCGACCGGCGGAGGCGGAACTCCCGACGGTCCGGCTGCAGTTCGCGGGCTTCTGGGACGGCTTCGATCCGCACGACAACTTCTTCACGAGACTGATCGGCCGGCGCTACCGTCTCGAAGTCTGTGAAGATCCAGATTTCGTGATCTTCTCGTACGTCGGCAAACGGCGTCGTGACTATCGCCGCTGGAACTGCGTGCGGATCTTCTACACAGGCGAGAACATTGAGCCCGACTGGAGTGCGAGCGACTGGGCATTTTCATTCGAACACTCCAGTCATCCCCGTCATTTCCGGATGCCGCACTGGCCGTTCTATGTCGATCCGGCGGCGCTCGTGAAGCCGGCTGACCATGACCCCGCCGCCATTCTCGCGGGGAAGAGTCGCTTTTGCGCGTTCGTCGTCTCCAATCCACTGTGTCGGAAGCGAAATACCTTTTTCAGGAAGCTCTCCCGCTACAAGCCGGTCGATTCCGGTGGGAAAGTGCTCAACACGCTGGGTTTCCGCGTGGGCGACAAGCAGGCCTTTCTGCGGGACTACAAGTTCACGATCGCCTTCGAGAACGAGTCGCATCCTGGCTACACCACGGAAAAGATCGTTGAGCCGATGCTGTCGGACTCGATTCCGATCTACTGGGGTGATCCTCTTGTGGGTCGTGAGTTCGACACACGGAGCTTTCTCTCGGCGCACGATTCTCCATCGCTTGATGATCTCGTCGAACGAGTGATCGAAGTGGACCGCAACCCCGCTCTTCACCTCGAATTGCTCGGTCGGCCGTGGTATCGCGACAACCGGGTGCCGGCCTGTGTCGATGCCACGGTGATCCTCGACCAGTTCATCCGCATCTTCTCCACGCCCGTCGCACCCGTCGCCCGCAGTCGCAGCGTCAGCCACAGGCTGGGCCTCGACCGGTTGCCCGCGGAGTTGGCCAGCATTCGGCGACGGATCCGGCGGAAGCTCTGGAAGGTCACCCGGAACGCCTGAAAATCAGGGCAATTGCCGATTGCAAACGGATATCCCATACTCCCTCTTCCGAGGAGGATCTCTCATGACAGCTGCCGGCTACGTCACCGACGTCACGTACGTTCCAGGGTTCTATCCGCAGATGTCGCCGGTGGCGATGCGGTATGTCGCCGCGCTCAATGGCGTCATGCCGCCGCGGATGGCCGAGGGCTTCCGCTTCCTCGAACTCGGCTGCGGGTTGGGCCGCTGCCTTACCACGCTCGCCGCCGCCCACCCCCGAGGCGAGTTTGTGGGTGTGGATCTGAATCCGGAGCACACGGCGGCCGTGGCCCGCGACATCGCTGCGGGGGAGCTTGGCAATGCACGGGTCATCACGTCCGATTTCGGCCATGTGCCCGCCGACTTGGGAACGTTCGATTTTCTGGCGTTGCACGGTGTCTATAGCTGGGTGGCGCCGAGCGTGCGAGAAGAGATCCTCGCGCTGGCCCGTGAGCGGCTCGCTCCGGGCGGCCTGCTGCTGGTGAGCTACAACGCCATGCCCGGCTGGGCGCATCTGCAGCCGATCCGCGGCATGCTGCGGCAGTATGCTGCGTTGCGTCAGGGAGACAGTGCCCAGCGGGTCAGGGACGCGGTGGCGTATCTCGTCTTCATGCGGGAGAAGCAGGCGAAATACTTCGAGGACAACCCCCGCGCGGCCGCCTACATCGACGCTCTGCTGCAACAGGACCCCCGGTATCTTGTTCACGAATATATGAACGAGCACTGGACGAGCTTCTACTTTGCCGAGGTGGCGGGCGCGTTTGGACAGGAAGGACTCTCCTTCGTCGGGAGCCTGCCGGTCTTCACCAACTTCTGGGACCTCTGCGTGCGGCCAGAGTTTCAAGAACTGTTCCGCACGACGACGAACCGGCTCGTCACCGAGGCCCACAAGGATTTCTGCGCCAACACGGCATTCCGCTGGGACATCTACTCGAAATCGCCGCGACTGATGCGGGACCCGGGCGAGCGGTTGCGGGAAGTGGACGATCTCCATTACCTCGTCGCGCGGCCGGGTGTCACGCTGCCCTACCAGGCGAATCTTGGCGTCGTCACCTCGACTGTTCAGGGACCGCTCTACCAGTCGCTGCTAGGGATCCTCGGTGGCCGGAGCAGACGGCTCTCTGAGATCGTGGCGGCCGAGGAACTGCGGGGCACGCCGCCCGTCGATATCGTCCGTGCCGTCGACGCAGGTGTGGCCATGGGTTTGTTTGACATCACTGCGGCAGCGATCGGCGAGGTACCGACGGACCTGGCGGACGCGGTCTCGATTGCGCACCCCTTCAACCGGGCCGTGCTCGAATCTGACGCGCTGGGCGGCCGAGCATTGGCTTTGGCCAGCGTGCTCAGCGGCACCGGCCACTCGGTCGGCGACCTCGATGCGGCGATCCTTCACGAACTCACCGCGCGGGGCCGCGCGGGGCTGGCCGCACGCGTGGCCAAGCGGTTGGAGGCCAGCGGCCGGACGATCCAGCAGAACGGGCAGCCCGTGAACGATGAAGCCAAACGGGGTCAGCTCGTCGAGGAGGCCTGTCAGGCATTCATCGCAACGAGCCTGCCGGAACTCGCCCGACTGGGCATCGTGACTGCGTGATTCCTCACCGCTGGATTGGAACCAGCGGCGGATTCGCGATGTTCGGTATCGGTGCCGCCGGCTGCGGCTGCAGGGGCTGAATTGGCAACGGTGGCGCCAAAGCCTGCAGCGGCTGTGGCTGCAGCGGCTGTACAGGGGTGGCGACGGGCTGGCCGGTGTACACCGGCTGTGTCGGGGCTGCCTGCATGGGGAAGCCTGACACGGGCGGGGCGGCTGCCGCCATCTGTCGCGAGCGGATGTTGAGATCGTTGATGAGCTGCTGAACTTCCTGATGGACGGCGATGCCACGGTTTTGGAAGACATCGGCCGGCGTCACCCCGAACCGACCATAGAGCACCGAGTTGGCGTTGTTGTCGACTGAGAGATCGGCGCCACCGAGCGACACGCCCATGAACAGCCCACGGCTGCGGGCATACGAATAGATCTCAGCGCCGAGTTTGGCGTCGGTTCCCGCATTGGCCTGCACGCCCACGGGGCCTGCCGCCACCGACGCATCGGCACCGAGGGTGATCTTCTGCCCCTGCAAGACGCCGTTGAGGCTGCGTGGGGTGGCGAACACGAGCAGGATGTCGGCCGACTGCACGCCCACCTGGAATCCGACGCTGCCGCCCCCCATCGTCACCATCACCGGCGGGCTCCATGTGCGGTCGGCATTGCGGACGTGCAGAACGCCCTTCCCGTAGTTGACGCCGAGGATGAATCCCCCTTTGATCATGTTGGGGAAGATCGCCACGCCCTCGGCCTTCTGCAACATCGCCGCCGGGAGCGACTCGCCGGGATTCGTGAAGAACTGGTCGAGCGACTGGCGGGCGCTGACGACGGTCTGGATCTCCTGCTCACCGGCGATGGGCTGGGCCACGGCAGGCCGCAGGCCACAGCACGCCACCACACACAAGACCGAGAAACCGTAGAACCATCGGGCAGTCATCGTTCGCATGGCGCATCCCTTCGCGGCGAGGAAATCCTGCCGGGAGACTAGCCCGCCGGTGCCCTCCCGGTCGACGGCAGTTTTGGGACCCGAATCCGCGCGATCCCATCGCTGACGCTCCGGGCTTTTATGGGGTTCATAAAAGCCCCCGGCGTAAGCCGGGGGATATGGCTTGGGTTCGGCGAAATCCGCGATGCACGGGCTCGCCGGAGCGGCGTCACGCCAGCCGGGCGTGGGCCTCGAGGATCAGCTCCTCCGTCTCCGCCCAGCCGATGCAACCGTCGGTGACAGACACGCCGTACTGAAGCCGCGAGCGGTCGCTGCTCACCGGCTGGCTACCGGGATGGATGTTGCTCTCGAGCATCATTCCCACGATCGATCGGTCGCCGGCCACGCGTTGTGAGAGCACGTCACGCCAGACGATCGACTGTCGGCGATGATCCTTGCCAGAGTTGGCATGGCTGCAGTCGACGATCACGCAGGTGGGCAGGCCGGCCACCTCCAGCTTTGCGCGGGCCTCGTGAAGGATTTCGGGGGAGTAGTTCGAGCCGCTGCGACCGCCGCGAAGCATCAGCACGCCCCAGGGATTGCCGGTGGTCGTGACGACGCAGGTGCCGCCGTCGTTGTCGATGCCGAGAAAACTGTGAGAAGCGCGTGACGACTGCATCGCATCGACGGCGGCCTGCAGCGAGCCATCGGTGGAATTCTTGAACCCCACCGGCATCGACAGCCCGCTGGCCATCTGCCGGTGCGTGGGTGATTCCGTCGTGCGGGCGCCGATGGCGCCGAGCACGATCGTGTCGGCGATGTATTGAGGCGTGATCGGCTCGAGGAACTCCGTCGCCGTCGGCAGCCCCATCCGTGCGATCTCGATGAGCAGCCCGCGGGCCAGCCGCAGGCCGGTCGCCACGTCGAATGAATCGTCGAGGTGAGGGTCATTGATCAGCCCCTTCCAGCCGACCGTCGTCCGCGGCTTCTCGAAATAGACCCGCATTACGACGAGCAGCCGGTCGTGCACCCGCTCGGCCAGCTTCAACAGTCGCACGGCATAGTCGCGGGCTGCGTCGAGGTCGTGGATCGAGCACGGGCCGACGATCGCCATCAGCCGGGAATCCTCTCCCGCAAGGATTCGTTCGACCACATGCCTGCCCTCCACGATCGTTCGGGTGGCTGCCTCGTCGAGCGGCAGCAGGGCCGCCAGCCGGGCCGGGGGCACCAGAGGCTCCAGACTGCGGATACGGAGATTCGACGTGGACGGCACGGCGGCAGCCGGACGGGCGAGGGCGGGAGGGTTCATCCCACTACTCTACACCACGTCCCGGCCGCGAAATGCGGGCAAGACTTGGAGGCCGTTGGAAGGACCGCAGTCCGGTCCCAGATCGGGTCTTTCCCGTTGTGAAGCCAGCATGCGTTGCCGTCGTCGCCACCTTCTGGGCGGATCACCGAAACTGCACCATCGGGTGTACTGCATCGAACTGCATCCGGCGGTCAGGCGGCAGGCCCGCTTCCGTCGGCAGAATCCGCACGCCCGGTACGACGCCACCTGCCTCTACGTCGGCTCGACAGGACTCGATCCCGAGGACCGGTTCGAAAACCATCTCCGCGGCCACAAGGGCTGCCCGCTGGTGCGGGCCTACGGCGTCCGCCTGCGGCCCGACCTGTTTGCCGATTTTCCGGCCATGACCTGGGAAGACGCGGTCGCCACGGAAGCGGCCTACGCAGAGGAACTCCGCGAACTCCGCTACGCCGTCTACCAGCACTGACCGGCAACGGTGACGGCAGCCGCCGGCCACCGCGACCGTGACTTTCCCCGTCTGCACGTTGGGCATTTGACCGACCGCGGTGAGGCTGGTTCAATCCGGTCGCGGCACCGCGACTGCGCGGCCGCCAGGAGGCTTTGACAACCGGCGGACGGGAAGGAGCTCGTGGCAATGACCAGGCATATTTTCGTGACCGGCGGTGTCGTCAGTTCGTTGGGCAAGGGGCTCACGAGCGCCTCGATCGGCATGCTGCTCGAGGCCCGCGGCCTGCGGGTCAAGATGCAGAAGCTCGACCCCTACATCAACGTCGATCCCGGGACGATGAGCCCCTACCAGCACGGCGAGGTCTACGTGCTCGACGACGGCAGCGAGACCGACCTCGATCTCGGCCACTACGAACGCTTCACCTCCACGCCCCTGACCCGCCGGAGCAACTACACGACCGGCCAGATCTACCTGTCGGTGATCAACAAGGAGCGGCGCGGCGAGTTTCTCGGGAAGACAGTGCAGGTGATTCCCCACGTCACCAACGAGATCAAGGAGATGATCACCAACCTCGGCGATGCCGAGACCGACGTGGTGATCACCGAGATCGGCGGCACGGTGGGCGACATCGAGAGCCTGCCGTTTCTGGAAGCCATCCGCCAGATTCCGCTCGATGTGGGCCGCGAAAATTGCATGTTCATCCACCTCACGCTCGTGCCGTATCTGAAGGCGGCGGGTGAGCTCAAGACCAAGCCGACGCAGCACTCCGTCGGCCTGTTGCGGCAGATCGGCATCCAGCCCGACGTGCTCGTCTGTCGCACCGAGCGGGCCCTCGATGTGTCTGATCGCGAAAAAATCGCGCTGTTCTGCAACGTGTCGCTCGAGGCGGTGATCGAGGAACGGGACAAAGACTTTTCGATCTACGAGGTGCCGCTGTCGCTCCAGTCGAACCGGATCGACGAGATCGTCCTCCGTCGGTTCGGAATGCAGGCAGGCCCGGCCGATCTGGAACAGTGGCACGACCTGCTCCACCGTCTCCGCAATCCCGAGCATGAGATCTCGATCGCCCTGGTAGGCAAGTACGCCGAGCACCGCGATGCCTACAAGAGCATCTACGAGGCGCTCGACCACGGTGGCATCGCCCACCGCGCGCAGGTTCGGGTGCAGCCGATCAAGAGCGAGGACATCGAGCGCGAAGGGGCCGAGCGACTGCTCGCCGTCTTCGACGGCCTCGTCGTGCCCGGCGGCTTCGGCGAGCGGGGGGTCGAGGGCTAGGTTGAGGCGATCAGCTTCGCGCGGGAGCGGCAGATGCCGTTCCTCGGCATCTGCCTGGGGATGCAGTGCGCCGTGATCGACGTCGCCAGGAACTGCGCCGGTCTCTCCGGGGCCCACTCCACGGAATTCGCCCGCGACACCCCTCATCCGGTGATCTGCCTGATGGAGGAGCAGCGTGGAGTGCTCGAGAAGGGGGGGACGATGCGGCTGGGGGCCCAGCCGGCCGTGCTCGCCGAGGGCACAAAGTCCGCTGCAGCGTACGGCCAGCGGAAGATTTCCGAGCGGC
>JAPLNQ010000008.1 GCA_026401075.1 Planctomycetia bacterium | reverse complement strand
GCCGCGCAAGCCGCGCGAGGGGACGAAGCAGGAGGCGGTTCTCACCCTGCTCCGCCGCACCGAGGGTGCCACGATCGTCCAGATCGCCGAGGCTACCGGATGGGCCAGCCACACATGCCGCGGCTTCCTGGCCGGGCTGAAGAAGAAGGGCATCAAGATCGAGACCCTGGAGAAGGTCCGGATGGTTGGGCCCAATAAGGAGGGGGCCAAGGGGTCGTATTCGGTCTACGCCATCACGAAGTGACAAGCTCTGCGGTCATCCAGGATCAAACCGGTGGGGGAAAGATTCCCCCCGCCGCTCATCCGAGGTCATTTGTGTCCAAGCCTTGTGCCTGGATGATCGCGGACAAGGCGATGTCCCACAGTGGGCTGCAATCAAACTCCTCACGCGAAACCGGGTTCTCGGCGTCCAGAAAGGCGCTGGTCAGCGCGTTTCCGCACCAACTCCCGGCGTCTTCGTAGTACTCATTGTGCATGGCGTAGAAGCAGGCCAATCCTGAATGCGTTAACGCGCAGTCGGCCACCCGATGGTGGTGTGGCACGCTCGGATGCCAGCCCCCTTCTTCATTCTCAGATCGCTCTACGTTTACGAAAGCGTCGATCAAATCGTGCGCCGCCCGGCCAGCCGAAATGATATCTGTCGGAAACACGAGCCCGGCAGCAAGGTGCCGGAGACCTGCATATTGCAGATAGAAGGGGATGATCTTGGTAATCGCCACGCGCGCCAAGAACACGGCCTGACGGCGCTCAGTTGCGGGGCTGACCGCCGGCAAGTCCCGGTGCCTGTAGTTCAGGCCGACGTATTCGATGAGTTCATCATACCAAGGCTGGGGGTCATGGTCCTGACAACTCATGAGTTGCCAAGCGAACTTCGAGACGGTCGAACTCGCGGCGACAAGGGGGCCTGAAGGAGTAACCGCTGCTTGCCTCCGCTGTCCCGCCAAGGCGCGGCCAGCGCCAAGAGCGTAGGCGGCAGAAGCCCCGATCAGGCTTCGCCGACCAATCCCAAAATACATGGTTGATGCACCTCGATTGATAAGCCCGGAGCATACCCGAAAATCACTCTAAGGTCATGTAATTTCGCTATATTTCGCCAAATTTGGATGACATATTCTCCGGCCCGTGATCCCCCCTACCTCGTCGCCGGGGTCACCCTGGCGGCGGCGATCTCGTTGAAGGTCCGATCCGCACCGTCCAACACCGCCGTCTCCCCGGTCGTCTCCTCCCACCGCCGTACGATCACGTCGACATAGCGAGGGTCGATCTCCAGCAACACTGCCTGTCGCCCGGTGCGCTCGGCAGCGATCATCGTCGTGCCCGAGCCGCCGAATAGGTCCAGCACCGTGTCGCGCTGTTTGCTGCTGTTGCGGATGGCGCGCTCGACCAGGGCCACCGGCTTCATGGTCGGATGCAGGTCGTTGCGGGCCGGCTTGTCGAAGTGCCAGACGTTTCCCTGGTCGCGAGCGCCGCACCAGTAATGCTGGCTGCCCGCCTTCCAGCCGTAGAGCATGGCCTCGAACTGCTGGTGGTAGTCGGCACGGCCGAGGGCGAAGGTGTTCTTGGCCCAAATGATCGTGCTGGACCAT
>JAPLNQ010000075.1 GCA_026401075.1 Planctomycetia bacterium | reverse complement strand
CCTTGGGGCCATCCGGATCACACAGAACCACTCCCCCGCAGGCCCGGGGGAGTGGTTTTTTCATGCGCGGTCGACTTCCACTGACCGTGCTTCCCTTCCCAATCCGGAAATTCCGCAAGTTGGGAGGCCGCACAGTCGATACATCCTGCAGGGTCGGTCTGCTGACCGCCGCCCGATCACCGCAGGAGGTTTTGTCCATGAAGGCTCGAGCACGGTTCGTCTCGCTGGCATTGGTTGTGGCGGTGGTTTCGGCGACACAGAGCGGCTGCTTTTGGCTCGCCTCTCAGGGACCGAATCTGGGCCCCCTCGCCATCCCGATTCCCGTGCCTGTCTACATGCAGAAGCAGAAGGAAGACCAGTTCTGGAATTACGAACGCTATGAGCGTTCCCCGGTGTTGGGACCGATCCCGCCCGGCGGACCGTGCGAAGCCACCGACGAACCGAGTGACGACGAGGTGATGCGGGCGCTCGAGAAGGCCCGTCCCGTCCAGGGCAACTGGCCGTTCTTCTATGAGATCCAGCGGAACCGCGTGCGGATCTCGAAGTGCAAGCTGGCCGACTACATGGATCCGCCGCGGCACTATCCACTCGCCGGGCCGGCGCAGCTGCACCACGCCCATTACAAGTGCACGATCTACTTCCAGGAAGTGAAGCGGATCGGGTGGCCGGTGCCCCACACGCTGGTGGACGAAGACTGCCAGGAAGTGGTGTATATCGACCACGACCATCTCCACATGGTCGGCGATGTCGACACCGGCTGCGACGCGAACTTTTAGCCGCCGCCGGTGCGTGCCGGATGTGCCGGTGGGAGTGGGCGTGACGGTGATGCTCGTTGGCGAGGGTGGCGCATGTCGATCCTCCAGCAGGCGGGGGAGTGTTCCGAGGGAATGGAAGCACATGGCCCGCCGTGCTCAGGCAGGCCTCTCTCCCATGACAACCCGAAGGCGAACCATCTCCGTGCGGCAGTCGCCACAGGCAGTCTGCCATGCGTGGGTGGTTGGTTTTCTCTTCGTCGTTGCCTGTGTGCTGCTGCCGACGGTCGCGCAAGCCCAGGGGCCGCGGGCGTGGGCTGGCTCCGATACCGCTCAGGCAGGCGGTCGCGACGCGATCCGCATGGCGGCGGCTCCGTCAGCAACTGCGGCTGCGGCACCCCCTGCTGGTGACACGCTCATCCCCACCGGCAATCTGCTGGCGACGATCCGCGACGGCGGCATCCTGATGGTGCCGCTCCTGGGCTGTTCCTTCGCCCTGGCCGTGTTTGGCATCGAGCGGCTGGTGAATCTCCGGACAGGGCGGGTCGCTCCGCGGCTGTTTGTCACCCGGTTCATCGAACAGTTGCAGGCGCGACAGATCAGCCGCGGCGAGGCACTCGATGCCTGCGAAGAAAACGGCAGCCCGGCCGCGAAGGTGTTTGCTGCCGCCGTCCGCCGCTGGGGCCGGCCGGCCGTGGAGATCGAGCAGGCGGCCATCGATGCCTGCGAGCGCGAGATCAACCACCTTCGCCGCTACCGGCGCGTGTTCAACGGCGTGGCGACCGTAGGGCCGCTGCTCGGGCTCCTCGGCACGGTGTTTGGCCTGATCCGATCGTTCAACGACGTGGCCGGTGCCGGCGCGATGGGGCGGCCCGACCTCTTGGCCCGGGGGTTCGGCGAGGCCCTGATCACAACCGCGATGGGCCTGCTCGTAGCCATTCCCGCGATGGTGCTCCACTGGTTCTTCACCAGCCGCGTCGATCGGCTTGCGATGCGGCTCGACGAAACCTGCCAGCAGGTGATCGACGAGATCTCGCAGGAGGCGCTGGGCGAGACGAAACGCCGCGCCGCAGGGTGAGCCATGCCGCTGGTACGACTCTCCGACGACGAGGATCCGGCGCCAAACCTCGCGCCGATGATCGATGTCGTGCTGGTGCTGACGATCTTCTTCATGTGCGCCACGAAGTTTTCGGGCGATGAGCGGAAGTTTGACCTCGATCTGCCCGAGGCGGGCAGTGCCGCTGCGGTTGACGCTGCCCGCCCGGAGATCCTGGAGGTGGAGGCGTCGGGCGGGCTACGGCTTGCGGGCGACGATGTCGCGATTGCGGATCTCGCAGCGAGGCTGGCGGGATTGCATGCCGACAGGCCCGATCTGGCGGTGATGATCCGTGGCGAGAATGCCGTGCCGCACGGACGGATGGCGGAGGTCTACGAGGCCTGCCGGACGGCGGGCGTGACCAGGGTGGCGATTTCGGTACGGCCGAAGGTGGCCGCCGGTGGCACCATCAGAAGGTGATGGTGGCGGTCCATGCACACAAGCGGACTCGTCTGGGCAGTGCTCGCTGCGGGGGCAGCGGTGTCGCTGGCCGTCATCGTGCGGACGAAATGGCTGCAGTCGCACACGCTGCCGAAATGCGTGCTGCTGTCGGTGGTGCTGCACGCGGTGGTGGCGGCGGTCTGCAGTTGCCTCGGGGGCCTGTCGCCGGCCTCGTGGGGGCGGAGTGACAGCGGTCCCATGACGATGGTGGTTGTGGCGGCCGAGGATCCGGCTGAGGAGCGGGTGCTGGCCGCTGACGGTTCGTCGGTCGCGGCGGAGCCTGTCGCGGATGGCATCGACGTGGCCGGTCTGGAGGCAGCCACTCGCAGTGTGACGGCTGAAGAACCGGCTGCTGCACCGGTGGATCACGTGCCACTGCTGGAGGTGGCCAGTGAGGACGAGGCCAAGGAAGAACCCCACCCCGAAACGCCGGAGCCGACGGAGTTGGCGGCTGTTGAGGCGGCATCAGCGTCGGCCATAAGAGACCACTCCCCTGCCCTGCCGGCAGCTGGCGGGGCGGCCGCTCCGAGCCACGTGCCACCAATTTATGCCGACCGCGTGGCAGGCCGGCGGTCTGCAGCTGCGGTGGCGCGGGGCGGTTCGGTGGAGACGGAGCGGGCCGTGCAGGCGGCGCTCGCCTGGCTGGCGGCGGCGCAGTCAGCCGATGGACGATGGAATGCCGCCCGCCACGGTGGTGGTGAGGAGCGATCGGTGCCGGGGCATCATCGCCATGGCGTCGGGGCCAAGAGCGACCACGGCGTGACAGGGCTCAGCTTGTTGGCGTTTCTGGGAGCAGGCAACACGCACCAGGAGGGGCCCTATTCGGAAGCCGTGGCCCGCGGCATCAGGTTTCTCGTGGACCGCCAGCGGGCAGATGGCTCCCTTGCGGGTGATGCCGAGTTTTTCGCGGCGCTCTACTGCCATGGCATGGCCGCGATCGCCCTGGCGGAATGCTGCGCGATGACTGGCGACGCGTCGCTCCGACAGCCGCTCGAAAAGGCGGTGCGATACACGCTCTCGATGCAGAGCCCGAGCACTGGCGGCTGGCGGTATGCGGCGGGCGACAAGGGAGACACGAGCCAGTTGGGCTGGCAGGTGATGCTGCTGACAAGCGGCCGGCAGGCCGGACTGACGGGGATGGAGTCTGCAGAGGCTCGGGCGCGGACATTTCTCCAGAGTGTCTCGTCGGGGCGGGCTGGTGGCCTGGCGGCCTATCGGCCCGGCGAGCGACCCAGTATGGCGATGACGGCCGAGGCCCTGGCATGCCGCCTGTTTCTCGGCATGCCGGCCGACCATCCCTGCGTGGGTGAGGCGGTCGAAGTGTTGGCGAGATCGCCTCCGGAAACCCGCAGCCCCAACGCCTATGCCTGGTATTACGCCACGCTGGCGTCGTTTCATGCGGGTGGTCCGCAGTGGGAGGCATGGAACAGGCAGTTGCAGGCAGCGCTCCTGCCGCTGCAACGCCGCGAGTCGAGCGGGCTCGACGGGAGTTGGGATCCCGATCCTGTCTGGGGCGGTCATGGGGGCCGCGTCTATTCGACGGCCATGGCTGCGATGACGCTCGAGGTCTACTACCGGCATCTGCCGATGCATCGGCAGACACTGCCGATCGCCGGCGTTCCCAGCCAGCCACCGCGGTGAATCCAGCCACCGCCCTGAGTCCAGCCGGTTTTCGCGGCACAATCGGCATCATCCTGGTGATAGGAATTTGACCCACAGACCCGCGGGGTTAGACTTGAATGGCGAGAACCTTCTTTCAGCATGGAGATCCATCACGTGACCCCGCAACTTGCATTCATGGGCCTCGGTACGGTCGAGTTGATGATCGTTGCCGGCGTGATCCTCCTTCTCTTTGGTTCGCGGCTGCCGAAGGTGATGCGATCGCTCGGCGAAGGGATCGTGGAATTCAAACGTGGCGTGCAGGGGGTCGAAGATGATTCGCACGCATCGCATACCGGTCATGGCGACCGCGCCCACGATTCCGGTCGTGTCGAGAGCCATCGCTGAGTTGGCGGCTGCTTTCTGCGGCGCACTTCCATCAAAAAAGTCTGAGGTCGGTATCGATGTTTGGGCTTGGTCCTCTTGAGATCGTCGTGATCGGCGCGTTGGCCGTGATGCTCTACGGCAAGAAGTTGCCGGAAGTGGGGCGGTCGGTGGGCCAGAGCATCGCCGAACTGCGGAAGCAGTGGACCACGATCTCCCGCGATCTCGACGTGTCGGCCCATCTCGAGGGACGCGACGTGCGACCGGCCCGGCCGGCCCGGCGGTTTGACGACGACGTCGTCGGAGCCGGGAGTGTGTCGGCTCCCCGGTTCGATCCGCCTGCTGATCCGCCGGCGGCTTGAGGGCGCGCATGAGGTCTTCTTGCGGGTATGCCCCGGTTTCCAGGGCAGTCGTGCTTGTGCTGCTTGTCCTGACATCTGCCGGGCCGCTGGTGGCTGATGAAAAGGAAGAGGCGATCAACGCCGATCGTGCCCTTCTGGCTGGTGAGTGGCGAGTGGTCAGCATCGAGGCCAATGGCAACACCAATGCCGATCTTGGTGTGGCACGTGTCACGATCGTGAACGGACTCGACGGGAAGTGGAGCCTGTTAGCCAACGGCAAAACCATTGCCGAGGGGACGAGCACGATCGATCCGACGACCAGTCCGAAAACCATCGTACTCAAAGGCATTCGCGGTTCGGTCGAAAACGCCCGTGGCACGCACTACCGGGGCATCTACGAGGTGCACAAGACGACCCGCCGGATCTGCTTTGTCCCCGCAGACAAGCCGGTGCCAGAGTCGTTTGCCGGTGGACGCGAGACCGGGCAGATTCTCGTGACGTTCGAGCGGGTTGCGTTTGAGTAGGGCGGTCGTTGCGTCATCATGCCAACAAAAAACCCCGGCGGTGCGAGGGGACGCATGCCGGGGCACATCGCACCGACGTATGTGGCCGTCGATACGAACTCCCTCATTACGGCGGTCGCCGCGGGATGGTTCGGTGGGTTGCGCATGGCAACGGCTGCCCCAGTAGTCTGTCTGTGCCCTGCTGGTCTCACGTCGGGCGGGTTTTACGGCACTTTGCGCACGGGGTGCTCGGATGTAGACTACCGGGCGTTGATGCGATTTCCGTGCCGGGAAAAGCGGTGTTTTGCGTTCCGTTGGCACGTCGTCGGGCAGCTAGCTCAGTTGGTTAGAGCGCTACGTTCACACCGTAGAGGTCACAGGTTCGAATCCTGTGCTGCCCACTAGACCAGTTTCAAGAACTGGCACGATTCCCGAGGAACCCGTGGTAACCCGAGTGGTGACCGCGGGTTCTGGCGTTTCGTGCGGCTGTGCGCGGACGTTTGAACGTCAGTGCTTACCCCAGCCCGTTGAGGGCCTCCATCGATCTGGCGGCGATCCGACGCCTGATGCAGCCGCCAAAGCTGGGAGGACGAATCCCCTGACGACCGCGATCGCGTCGGTGAGTGACCGCGGCACCGTCTCGAGCTTCGTGCGGCCAAGGTAGCCGATCCACTGTCTTTGCTTCCCGACGTCTTCCGCGAACTCCTCCGACAGCCCCGTGGGTATGCCATCCGGGAGCGGCGTGCCCCGTCGCTGAAACGTTGCCCGGATCGCCTTGGTGAGACTCTGACCATCGATTTCAAACCCACGGCTGATGGTAATCAGATCGCAGTAGTCCTTCATGCGGCTGTTGATGATGCCTAATGTGCACATCGCCTCCACTTTCTCGGCGACAGCCGTTTCCGGCGGGTATGCACGGATCATAGGCGGATCGTGCCCCAGGAGCGTCGGGAACGGTAACGCTGTCGCTGGGGGCGTGACCGCGTCACCGAAGCCGATGTCCATTCGGACCGTGATCGGAACGTGCGCCAGGTAGGCCGTGACGGTGACTCGCACTCCGTCATAGTCATGCTCCTCGCGGATCTCCTGGGCGGCGGGACGCCGGTCATACAAGTGATTCCAGGTAGGGCCGCATGATGGTGGCAACCCGGTTCGTCTTTGCTGCCGCGACGACGTCGTTCATGCGAATCTTCTTGCGACGCCAGGCATCGCGAAGCGCCTCGATGGCCACGTCGGTGCCGACGGTGTTTCGGTACTTGAAGCAGTCGACGATGGTCTTGGCAATTGTGGTGACACGCACATCGACGCCATCAAGAACGAACGTCTCGATGCCGTCGGAGAGTGCTGAACCGGACGCCCGAACGATCCGGATCGGTGGATAGTCGATCGACGGCTTTCGGGCCTTGCGGTCGATCATGATCCAGACATCGAACGGGTTTTGGGTGGTCAGGCCGTGCAGTCGCAGCGCGGTGAGCAGGCACAGCGTGGCCCTGGGCACGCGGGTGACCACCTCCACGACGCTGTCGTTTCCGCTCATGCGGGGCTTGACCGCCTCGTAGACGCCCCGCGACCTCTGGACGAGCAGGCCTCTGTCCACCAGCCGTTTCAGATGCATGCGGTGGATGCCGAGCCGATCGAGTTCGACGCCGCGCACGAGTCGCTTGCTGCGAACCAATTCGAGAATGCGTTCAGCCTG
>JAPLNQ010000092.1 GCA_026401075.1 Planctomycetia bacterium | reverse complement strand
TCATTCCATGACTGATAGCAGTGACGGTTCGATACCGTTCCAACCCGACGTCGTGATCGTCGGCGCCGGCATCTCCGGGCTGGCGGCGGCGGCTGAGCTCGTCGCGAGCGGGCGGCGGGTTCTTGTGCTCGAAAAGTCCCGTGGCGTCGGCGGCCGGATGGCGACTCGCCGCGTTGGCGAGGCGGTCTGCGACCACGGTGCCCAGTTTTTCACGGTGCGGGGCCCTGCGTTTGGCGGCATGATCGCGGCGGCCCATGAGGCAGGGGCCGTGGCGACGTGGTGCGAGGGTTTTTCGAAAGCGGCCTCGATCGACGCGGCGGCAGCGCCGGCCACGGATGGCCATGCCCGCTGGCGGGGCATGAACGGCATGACCGATCTGCCCAAGCGGCTCGCGGCGCAGCTTCCGCAGGACAGGTGTGTCGTGCGAACAGCCGTGAAGGTGTCGGCGATCGGGCTAGACGGTGGTCGCGTCAGGATCTCGCTCGATCCCGGCCCGGAGGCTGGCGAACCGACCACGCTGCATGCGGCCGCGGCGATCGTCACGTTGCCCGTGCCGCAGTCGCTCGATCTCTTTGCGGCCGGAGGATTGCATGTGGCCGAGGGTGGTATCACTCCCGAGGTCCATCAGCAGCTCGCCACCGTGCACTACGATCCCAGCTTCGCGCTGATGCTCGTGCTGAATCGACCCAGCCTCGTGCCGCCGCCGGGCGGGATCCAGTTTGCGGGCGGGCCGATCTCGTGGCTCGCCGATAACCAGCAGAAGGGGATTTCCGCGGTGCCCGCACTCACCGTGCATGCGTCGGGGGCCTTCAGCCGGCAGCACTTTGACGACCCACTCAAGCAGGTCGCCGCGGCGCTCATCGAACTGGTGCGGCCCTGGATCGACGGCAATCCGGCGACGGGCATCATCGGCCAGTCGTTGCACCGCTGGAAGTTTGCAATGCCGACGACGATCATTCCGGCGCCGCTCGTGGCGGCGGTCACGTCGCCACCGATCGTCTGCTGCGGCGACGCCTTCGGCGGGCCGAAGGTGGAGGGGGCCGCGTCGAGCGGTCTGGCCGCCGGCCGCTGGGTCGCGCGTTTGCTCGCGGGCGTTGGTTGACCGGTTTGAACTCAATTGCTAACAAACACACCTGTTCGTGGTATCCAGCGATGAGGAGGAGTCGGTGTTCCGCCTGACCGCGGATCACTTGCCGGGCAGTGACGGTCCGCTCGTGTCAGGAGAGGCCTGCCCGGTCGAGAGCGCCGGTGCCGCGGTCGGCATGCTGCCGTAGGCATTCGGAAGGAGATCCT
Source organism: Planctomycetia bacterium (assembly GCA_026401075.1). Lineage (GTDB taxonomy): Bacteria > Planctomycetota > Planctomycetia > Pirellulales > UBA1268 > CAMCQY01. The sequence goes on along the minus strand of JAPLNQ010000092.1, from coordinate 5,560 downwards.
CCTCGACGATCGCGTGCGGGATGCCGCTGCCGTCGAGTTTCACGGACTGCATCGCGAGATCGACCGGCTGTCCGGACCGAAACGTCAGCTTCACCACCCAGCCGGTCCACTCGGGCGGATCGCCTGGAAAGTAGTCGAACACGAAGTTACCCAGGCTGTAGACGATCGGCACGCCGCGAATCACCTCGACCGTCTGCGTGACGTGCGGGTGGCAGCCGATCACCGCTGCAGCACCCGCGTCGACCATCTTCCGGGCAAGGCGGGCCTGCGCGGGTCGCGGCTGGGGGGTGTTTTCCGGCCCCCAGTGGACGAAGGGCACAACGGCGTCGGCGCGAGTCCGCGCCGCGCGGATGTCTTCCAGCACCTGCTCTTCCTCGAGCGGCGCGGAGCCGGCCCGGTCGGCGGTGGCGGCCGTGGTCAGGGCCCGAAAGCCGTTGGAGCCCAGCACCGCCACCTTGAAACCATTCCGCTCGAGCACGAGCGGCTGCCGTGCCTCTGTCAGCGTGCGGCCTGCGCCGAACGATCGGATCCCAGCCTCGTCGAGAATCCGCATCTGCTCGACCAGCCCAGCGGGGCCGAAGTCGCCGCTGTGATTGTTAGCCAGCGAGACGGCGGAAAAGTGTTTTTTCAGGAACCGCGGCGAGTCGGCGGCGGCTCGAAACGAGAACGGCTTGAGCATCCGCTCGCCCCCTTTTCCCAGCACGCATTCGAGATTGCCCACGCTGTAGTCGGCATCGGCCAGGAGCTGGCTGCAGGCCGCAAAGGGGTCGCGGCCGGAGGAGATCGCATGGCCCGGGCCGCCGTCGAGCATGATGTCGCCGACGAACACGATCGACATGCCGGCGGCAGGGGGCGGAGGCTTCGCGGCGTCGTTGGCAGCGATGGGATGCGCGACCGAGACGCAGAGCCAGAGGCCGAGCAGCCAGAGTGGATTGCGGATGAACTTCCGACAACGGAACGACACGAAAACGACTCCCACGCGTGGCCCCCTTCCTGATCATGGCCGAAGGTGCCCAGAGTACCAGCGGCCCCCCCGGGTCGCCACCGGCCTCTCTTGGACGAGTGTCGGGACAGGTTTCACGGCCCATAACTGGCATGGCTCCAGCGCCGACGACCGGCCTAGTGTTGTCGCGTCGGACCAGCAGATAGTTCCTGCACGTTCGTCCTCAATCCATCCATGGGAAAGGTGTCATGATGACCACGACTCACTACGGCGCGTTCAAAGCTTCGATGGCGGCGGCTTTCTGTCTGCAGGCGGCGCTCGTTGGTGCCGGGGCCGCGCGGGCCGCCGACGTGGTGCCCACTGTCGCCCAGCCGGCAAGCGCCGCCGACGCCATCGTCGGCGACTGGAAGCCAACCGACATGGATGTTGACATCCGCATCTTCCCCAAAGACGGCAAGTACGTCGGCGGCGTGGTGAAAGCAGCCAATCCGGCGCTCGTCAACTCGGAGATGCTTCGCGAGATCCAGTTCGACCCGGCCAGCGGCATGTGGCGGGGAGAAGTGTTTGCACTCAAGCGCGGCGAGTTCGTGCCGATGACCATCAAAATCACCGCCAACGGTTTCGAGATGGTGGCTGGTTCCGGCTTCATGTCGAAGACCGTCGAGTGGGTGCGGGTGCAGTAGCACCGGTCACCGACGCGTCAGACACCGGCCGATCGCTCGCCCTGGAGCGACGCTTTCTGCGGGCCTGCGCGGTTCCGGTCAGCGTGGGAGGGGAATCCGCGCAGAGCGGCGGTCGCCCGCCAGGCTTGCACTGTCGACCGCCCACGCGGCACAATGCTTTTTCGCGTTTGCACCCGACCTTCTTCTGGGGAGAGTTTTTTATCATGGCCATCGCCACCGCACCGTCCACCGATCTGTTGCCGGAAGTCAAGAAGTTCCTGGCCACCGCCCCGCTCAAGGGCGTTGTCGGCGGCAAGGATGTGGCGGGATCCGATGGAAAGACGATGGCCACGCTCGACCCGGGCACCGGGGCCGCCATCGCCGAGTTCTGCGTGCTCTCGCCGGCCGACGTCGATCAGGCGATTCACGCGGCGGCCCGCGCCTTCAAGACGTCGGGCTGGGCCACGATGGCTCCGAACGAGCGGGGCGTGCACCTGCAGCGGCTCGCCGACGCCGTCGAGAAGCACAAGCCGATCATCGCTCAGATCGAGTCGCTCGACGCCGGCAAGATTCTCGGCCAGGCGGCCGGCGACGTGCAGAACTTCGTCGACACTCTCCGCTACTTCACCGACATGGCCCAGCACGTGCAGCGGCGGAACGTGCTCGCCGTCGCCGGGCACGAGGCCTGGACCATCCGCCACCCATGGGGTCCCTGCGGCTTCATCTTCCCCTGGAATTTCCCCTTCCTGTTGATCGGCTGGGGCATCTCCCCGGCGCTCGCCGCCGGCAACACGGTGGTGATCAAGCCGGCCGAAGACACGCCGATGTCGGCGATCTATCTGGCACGGCTGGCCCGCGAGATCGGCATCCCTGACGGCGTGATCAATGTGATCCCCGGCACCGGCGCGGTGACCGGCGCGGCGCTCTCGGCCCATCCCGGCATCAAGCGGATGAGCTTCACGGGATCACCCGAGGTGGGGCGGCTCGTGGGAGAGGCTTGCGGTCGGAATCTCGTGCCGGCGAAGCTGGAGCTCGGCGGCAAGGGTGCCGCGGTCGTGTTTGACGACGTCGATGTCGCCGCGACCGCCGAGAAGCTCGTGGGCGCGATCACGTTCCACACCGGCCAGGTCTGCTGCGATGCCACCCGCTGGCTCGTGCACACGTCGATCTATGACAAGTTCGTCGATGAGTGCCGGTCGCGGATGCAGCAGGTGCAGGTGGGCTACCAGCTCGCCGGGCAGTCGCAGATGGGGCCGGTGGTCAACGCCAAGCAGCGGCAGCGTGTTCTCTCCTACCTGGAGAAGGGCGCAAAGGAAGGGGCCGAGACGATCGTCGCCGGCGGGCCGGCCGAGGTCTCGGGGCACCAGGGCTTCTATGTGAAGCCGGCGTTGCTTGCGGGCACGCTCGACAACATCGCCGCCCGTGAGGAGATTTTCGGACCGGTGGCATACCTTGCGAAGTTCTCCAACGAGGACGAGGCGGTCGCCATGGCCAACGACACCGACTACGGCCTGGCCAACAGCGTCTGGACGAGTGACCTCGGCCGGGCCGCCCGCGTGGCCGAGTCGATGATCGCCGGTAACAGCTGGATCAATGCCCACAACCTCTTTCCGAAGGGCGTGCCCTACGGCGGCGTGAACAAGAGTGGTACGGGCGGCGGCGTCAACTCGATCGAAACGCTCTTCGACTACTGGCGGAGCCAGTCGGTCGTGCGTCCGCTGTGACCGCTGCCGGCGACACGATCATCGTCGGCGCCGGCTTGGCCGGCCTCGCCTGCGCGAAGACACTCGCGCGGGCCGGCCGGAGGGTGCTCGTGGTCGAGGCTGCCGATCGCGTGGGAGGCCGCGTGGCGACCGACACGGTCGATGGCTTTCGTGTTGACCGTGGCTTCCAGGTCTATCTCGACGCCTATCCCGAGGGCCGCCGGCAGCTCGACCTGGCGGCGCTCGGCCTGGGCTGCTTCGAGCCCGGCGCCCTCGTGTCGGAAGGGGGACGACTGCGGGGCGTGAGCGATCCGTGGCGGCGGCCGCTCGCGGCCGTGGGATCGATCCTCTCGGGCAGCGTGGGAATCGCCGACGGCCTGCGGACGGCGCGGCTGCGGAGCGACTGTCTGAGGACGTTTCGCAACGGCACCGCCGATCCGAATCGCCCCAGCCCCGCGGCCGAGCGATCGACCCGCGAGGAGCTCAATGCCCGCGGCTTCTCGGAGGCCTTCATCCGGCGGTTCTTCGAGCCGTTCTTTGGTGGCGTGTTTCTGGAGCGGTCGCTCGACACGTCGGCCGCCGTGTTTCAGTTCACGTTTGCGATGTTCTCGCTTGGCCGGGCCTGCCTGCCGCGTGGTGGCATGGAGGCGATCCCGAAGCAGTTGGCGGCAGGCTTGCCGGCGGGCACGATCCTGCTCGACACGCCCGTGAAGCGCGTGCAGCCGGGGCTCGTCGTGCTGGCCGACGGCCGCGAACTCGCCGCCAAGAACATCGTGGTGGCCACTGAAGGCTCGGCCGTGGCGGCACTGTTGCCCGATGGGCAGCGGGGGGCGGTCGCGTCGCGCGACTGGAAGTCGACGCGGATGGTCGCCTTCGCCGCCACGCGTTCGCCGCTCTCGAGCCCGACGGTTGTTGTGAGCGCCGAGGAGGGCGGGCCGATCGACAATGTCACGGTGCCCTCCGACGTGGCGGGCGGCTACGCGCCGCCGGGCGCGGCGGTGGTCTACGTCTCCATCCGGCAGGACTGGCAGGAGAATGAAGGTGATCTCCACGACGCCGTGCGGCGGCAGGCGGCTGGGTGGTTTGGCCAGTCGGCCCACGCCTGGCGGCACTTGAAGACGGTCCGCGTCGATCACGCTTTGCCGGATGAATCGCCAGCCGCGCGGCGAAGCCGCGCGACAGCACCGCAGGTGGCTCCCGGCCTGTTCGTCTGCGGCGACCAGTGCACGACGGCCTCCATCAACGGGGCGCTCGCGAGCGGCCGGGCCTGCGCCGAGGCCGTGCTGGCGCTGGGCTGAAAACCACTGGGCTAAAAACAGCCTCGTGCCGTATGCTCAGGGCATGAACGAAATCATCGGTGCCACGCTGATTTTTCTCGGGCTGCTGCTGTCAGTCGCGGGCCTCTTCTGGCTGGTGGGCCGCGGCCTGGCTGTGCTCGTGCGTCGCAGAACGGTGCGGCAACTCCTGCAGCCATTGCTGCTGCTCACGGCAGGGCTCGTCGTCGGCGTGGTGCCCTTCGCCTATCAGCATGCCTATCTGGCGATCGTGGGCCTGGGTGAACGCGAACGGGTGATCGGCGGGGAGCGGGCCCTGAACCTCACCGGCTGGGATCGCAACGGTTACGAGATCCTTAAGGATAAGGCCGACGTCGCGATCCTGGAGATGGGCAATGAGGACGTCACCGATGACACACTCGCCATGCTCGGCGACCTGCCCAAGCTCAAAGAACTCACACTCAACGACTCGTCGATCACCGATGCCGGATTGGCCAAGCTCGCCCACCTGCCGCGACTGGAATCACTTCGCATCGCCCGCACGCAGGTGACAGCGGAGGGCGTGCGGGCCTTCCTGGCCGCGCCGCCGCCGCGACTGCGGCAGATCGATGTGTCGGGCAACGACATTCCCACGAGCATCCTCCGGCAGTGGAAGAACGCCGCCGGGGGGCAGAACGACGGGCACGAAGGCCCCCAGAGGATCGCCGACGGAGAACGACGCTATGTCAATTGAATGGAAGCTCGTCGAGGAGCCGCTCGGCAATCCCGCCAGCGCCCGGTTTCTCTGTGAGGCCAGCCAACTGGCCTACATGCCCGAGGCCGAGGGCACGCGGGCCTATGCGGAACGGCTGGGGCTCTCCGCGCGGCTTTTCAGCGTCGGCAACACGCAGGCCTGGCTGGCCGTCGACGATGCGAACATCGTCGTGGCGTTCCGCGGCACCGAGTCGCCGGGCAGCCTCGACGGCCTCAAGGACATCC
>JAPLNQ010000015.1 GCA_026401075.1 Planctomycetia bacterium | reverse complement strand
TCCGCAACCTCGAAGAAACTCGGGCGGGTCGGCGCTGCCGCTGCGTAGCCGTGCACGGCGGCGCCGCGGTGGGCGAGCCAGAGCGACAGCCAGCCGCCCTTGAAGCCGGTATGGCCCGTGACGAGAACGGAGCGGAATCGTTGCATGCCTGCCTCCTCCGCCTAGGCGGCCCTGCGATTCGTCTGCGGACGATCCGCGGTGACGGGATCCAGCCACGTGGCCGTCCCCGACGCCCAGAGATCCTCCAACTGCCTCTTGTCACGCAGCGTGTCCATGCATTGCCAGAAACCGTGGTGGCGGTAGGCGGCAAGCTGACCTTCGGCCGCAAGCCGTTCCAGCACGTCGCGTTCGAAGCTACAGTCATCGCCGGCGATCAGGTCGAGCACCCTCGGCTCGCACACCATGAAGCCACCATTGATCCAGCCCTCGCCCGCCTGCGACTTCTCGGTGAAGCCCGAGACAGTGTCGCCATCGAAGAGAATGCCGCCGAACCGCGCAGGTGGGCGGACGGCTGTGAGCGTGACGGCCCGGCCCATGCGGCGATGGAAGTGGACGAGGGCATCGATGTCGATGTCCGCCACGCCGTCGCCATACGTCAGTTGGAAAGTGCCGTCCTTGAGCCATGGCGCGAGCCGTCGTACCCGGCCGCCGGTGTTGGTGAGGTCGCCCGTCTCGACCAGATGCACCTGCCAGTCCTCGTGCGTCTTCTCGTGGTGATCGATTCGTCCGCTGGCGAGATTGACCGAGAGGCTGCCCACGAGTCCGGCGTATTCAGTGAAGAATCGCTTGACGAACTCGCCCTTGTACCCCAGCGCAATGGCGAAGTCGTTCAGACCAAACTGGGAATATCGTTTGAGGATGTGCCAGAGGATCGGACGACCGCCGATCTCGACCATTGGCTTGGGTCGTGCGCTCGTCTCCTCGGCCAGTCGTGTGCCGAGACCACCGGCAAGGATTGCTACACGCATTCGCGATTCCTTCCTTACATGCAAAGACTGCAGTCCGAAGCAATGCTTCCCGGAAAGCGTCCTCCAGTCGAATACTGGCTGATCACTCCACTCGATGAGTTGGTAGAGTACCAGCGGCCGACCGCCGACGAAACGGCAAAATCGGGCCGGCGCACCGGGCCTTCAGGCCGCCCCGCGATTGGATGTCCAGGGCACGCCGGCGGCGTCCTGGAAACCGATCTTTGTGTGGGGCGCAGAGGCTGCTAGTGTCGCCGCGTGGGCGTCTCATGGCGTTCACCCCGCCTTGCGCCGGGGTGCCTTCACGCTGCGAAGAATTACAGACCGCGGAGCCCCTGTCGTGAATCGTCCTCGATTTAGCATCGTCGTGCCGACCAGACAACGGCCACACACGCTGCCACACACGCTGGCCACGATCCTCAATCAGGATCACGACAGCTTCGAAGTGATCGTCGCGGACAACGCCTCCTCGTCCGAAACACGCGCTGTCGTCGAGGCGATCAATTCACCAAAGATCCGGTATGTGCGCAGCGAATCGCCGCTCACGATCGCTGCGAACTGGATGCGCGGTTTGGCGGCGACCCGTGGCGAATGGATCACCTACCTCGGCGACGATGACGGGCTCATGCCATCGGCGCTGCGCGACGTCGAAGCGATCATCACGACTCACTCCGTCGATTCGATCCGGCATTTGTTAGGGCTCTACACATGGCCATGCGCCGACTCAACGGGCGAAGCCAACAGGCTCCAGTTGCCGATCGGCGAACAAGTTCACTTCACGGCGGCCCGGGATGCATTGGCCGAGATGATGCAGGCTCCGTGGACCTGCCCGATACCGCTGCCGTATCACGGTTGGATCAGCCGATCCGTCCTGAACCGTGCGGCAGCAGCAGGTGACATCTTCTGCAGCAATTACCCCGACACATTCGCGGGCATCCTGCTGGCGGCTCACACCGATTATTTCGCAACCGTCGAATCGCCGCTGTCTATCAATGGTTATTCGGCAAAAAGCGCCTCGATGCGGTGGTTGCTCACCAGCCATGGGAAAGAAACAAAAGACGAGGTGCACTCGATGCCTGCCTCGGAAGTGATTCCCGGGCACCCGAGCGTGCCTGACGCGCTTTCAGTCCCAGGGATCATACTTGATGGCCTGCTGCTGGTGCGCGACCGCCTTGGCGATAGTGGAATCGACTTCCGGCCAACCCGGCTGGAGATCGCGCTGCACTGCCTGCGAGGAGTGTGGCTACTGGATGACGTCGGGCAAACGCGGGTTGCGCGGATCCGCGATACACTCGAGACAGTCGCTGATCGAGAAGTATTCGACCAGCGGGTCGACAAGCATCCTCGCCGGACTTCCCCACAGACGTGGTTTATCGGCCCACCAGGCCTGTATGGCAATTGGCTCGTCTGCGATGCAAAGACCCTCGGCGTGCGGAACGTGGCGGAGGCCTGCACGGCGGCAGCGGGTGCCCGGCGTTGCGGCACGTTGATGGCAGCAGCAGCGGCCGAGGCGGCCCGTGCGGCGCAGCCACTCCCCGTCTCAGTTGTTCGCTTCGCGAGAAAGTGGCGACGGACTCTCGCCAAGCGGGCCGAAATGATCCGCTCGCTCATGGCGGGCTGATCGCGGCACGCGGGTCCACGGCGTGCCGGCTGCGGGGCCGTTTGCTAACAGTGCCCCTTCCGGGAGTGTCGATGCCGCACCATCAGAGAAGCCATCCGCACTGGAAACACGGATCACAAGCGAAGTAGGCCCGGTAGGACTCGAACCTTCACGGTATTACTCGGGAAACACACCATTCTCTAGTCAAGACAGCGCAGAATCCAGCGCAGAATCCGACGCACGCTCTATGTGCCTAGATGCCATCATCAATAGTTGGGGCCTGCTCACAGACGACGATCGCAGGCGGATCATTGCCATCGTCAACGGACGGCTGGCGTAGGTACCAATTCACGTTTTTAAATCCTGTGAGGGTGGCACCGGAACCATAACCTCACCAATACTGCGAAATTCGAGGTTATGGTGCCACCTGCTTCACAGTGGATATCGATCGCGGGCATTTCGTCGGGCGACTCTCGAATCGTGTCGCGGTCGTCATGCACCTATCCGAGACAACGAAGCCCTTTACGACGAATAGTCTCGCTTTGGGCTATCCCCGTGGCGAAGGGCGTCAACCCTTAGGTTCTGATGTTGAGCTATTGGGAATTTTTACCTCGTGCGGGCTTATTACCCCCCCGAAAGAGGCTTAGTTTTAATTGAGTCCTTGGGTTTCACTCCACTCGGAACACGTCAAGAAGGGTTTTCAATGTCACTGCCGTTTTCCAACTGGGCCGCTCGAGCATTTCAAAAAACGGTTATCAACGCACCCCAGCCCGGCAAGATTCAGACTCGCCGCCGCCGTACGAGGCGACCAGCCCGGCAGATTTCCCTTGAGTCGCTCGAGCCCCGGCAGATGCTGTCGGTGAATCCTGCATCGAGTGGCTCGAGTGCCAGTTCGGCCAAAGACACCTCAAACATCGCGGCGTTCGTTTCCCAAAACACGATCGGTATTCTTGCCGTAGTGCCCAATGTGACCCCTCCCCGGTTTCTGTACCAGTGCTCATGAGAGAGTTGGGGAACAAGACTCTGCGTGGTGTGTCGGAGGGAGGGGTCAACTGCGGTTTGGCATACGCGGGATGTCGGAGCTGGTTGC
>JAPLNQ010000179.1:39914-40702 GCA_026401075.1 Planctomycetia bacterium | reverse complement strand
TCCAGCCGGTGGCCCAGAGTTGCCGCATGACGGCGTCGACGATCGGACACCCGGTCCGACCCCGGCGCCAGGCGCGGAGCCCCACCGGATCGTTCGCCCAGGGAAACTTCGCGTAGTCGGCGCGGAGCGGGGCGTCGGTTGTATGCGGAAAATGGTAGAGCAGATGGTTAGCAAACTCACGCCAGCCGAGTTCCCGCAGGAACACCTCCGGACTACCGGTGATCCTGGCCGCAGCGGTGCCTCCGAGGGACTCGCGGACGGCATGCCAGACCCGCCGCGGCGAGATCTCGCCGAAGTGGAGGTGGGGGCTCAGGCTGCTGGTGCCCACGTGATCCGGCCGATCGCGTTCTGTGCCGTAGGAGGTGATGCCGCGGGCGAGGAATGCCTTGAGACCGTGGCGGCTTCCCTCTTCGCCAGGTGTCCAGGTCGTTCGCATCGTGCCGGCCCAGTCGATCGGGGGCAGCAGGCCGAGCGAGTCGATGGAGAGCGGCTTTGCTCCTGCCTTCCCTGGAGCCACGGCGGCACGAAGCTTTCTAGGTGCGGCCACCGGTTCGGCAGGCTCCTCGCGGGCCAGCAGCGATCGCCAGAAGGGCGTGAACACCTGATACGGCTTGCCCTCCTTTGTGGCGACGTGCATCGGTTCGAAGAGAAGCGAGCCGTTGAAGCTCTCGACGGCGAGCCCGTCGTCACCAAGGGCCTTTTTGATCGCCGTGTCGCGTCGGATCACCGCCGGCTCATACCGCCGGTTCCAGACGACGTGCGTCGCTGAAAACTCGGCGGCCAGCCCA
>JAPLNQ010000179.1:0-39887 GCA_026401075.1 Planctomycetia bacterium | reverse complement strand
TCCAGAGACGGCCCACGACGGATCACCAGTGGCGTGCCCAGCCTCTCGAGCGTGGCGGCGAGTTTCTCAAGCGACTGATGCAGCCACCACCGCGAGGCCGTCCCCGGCTCCCAGGGCGCCTCCTCCTCGGGAGCCCAGATGAATACCGGCACGACCGCACCACGTGCGGCGGCGGCGGCCAGGGCTGGATTGTCATCCAGCCGCAGATCATGACGAAACCAGACGAGCGTGACGGGGGCCATCGTTTTTCCAGAGGGCTCGTTGCGAACGTTTCGGCGCTTCCACGTGCCGGAAGCCCGTGCCACTGGCCGTGATGGTACCCTTTTTCAATCAGCCCGACAGTCGAGTCCTCTATCGCCCTGCCCGCCTCCGTTCCTCAGCCACCGAAAAAGGACATCGATGCTCACGCTGCCAGACCTCCTGCTCCCCGCCGAACTCGCAGAGATCAACGCGCTGATGGATGTCGCGGAGTATGACGACGGCCGCACCACCGCGCGGGGGATGGCAGTCGAGGTCAAGGCAAACAGGCAGGTGTCGCGACGCGGGCCCCGAATCGGGTCGCTCGATGCGATCCTCGAAACAGCGCTCCGCCGCAGCGGGCTCTTTCGCGAAGCGCTCTCGCCGAGCGGGTATTCCCAGCCGATCTATTCGAAGTATGGCGTCGGCGACGGGTATGGCCCGCACGTCGATGCGGTGATGAGCGGCATGCCTCCGATCCGGCAGGATATCTCGATGACGATCTTCCTGTCGCCGCCGGAGAGCTATGCAGGCGGCGAGTTGTGCCTCCATCACTCCGGCGCGGAGAGACAGTCGACTAAGCTCGCTGCCGGCTGGGCCTATGCCTATCCGACGACGGTGATCCACGAGGTGTTGCCGGTGACTGCGGGTGAGCGGCGGGTGGCCGTGCTCTGGGTGCAGTCGTTCTTTCGCGATTCCGACATCCGCGAGATGGTGGCCGACCTGCGCCGCTGCGTGGAGGCCGCCAAGCGGGTTCCTGGCGCCGATCCCCTGCCGATCTCGAAAGTGCTCGGCAACCTGGAGCGGAAGTTCATCGCCACGTGAGGCTGTCGCCCCGTGGCCGACGCACTCGCCGGCGCAGGCCGCCGTCACGTCAGACTGTCCCACGGCGGCGATCCGTGCCCGGCGAGCCCATCTGGAGCCTGTCGCTCAGGGCAGCATGTCCTTTCCTCAAGTCGTTTTCCCGGCATTTAATCTTTTAGGAGCAGGGCGAAACGTGGGTTAGTCTGTCGTGTCGGGGTTTTCACCGTGAAAACTTTCTGAGCTCCGTCAACTCCTCCGGTCTTCGTCGCTCGTCAGCGGTCAAGAACTCGCCTTTAGAAAGTCCTTGCCATGAAATCGAAGAAGCACTCGCCCCGCTCGAAGACCAGCCTGCGGCGAGCCGCACCCCGCCGCACATCCCTCTTCGAACTGCTCGAGAAGCGACACGCGCTCACGGGCCAATCCTCGCAGTATGGACAAGGCATCGTCCCGCTGTCGAACGCGGCGGCGGAAGCTTCTCCGGTGGCGCTCATCCCCAAGATTGAAGTGTCGCACTTCGGTCAGGACATCTCGTTCGTGGCGACGAGCGGCCCCGTCACGAGCATCACGGTCACCGCCGGAGGCTCCGGCTACACAAGTGTGCCGACGGTGTCGATCAACGCCAACGGCGCAGGCTCAGGGGCATCCGCCACTGCCGTTCTGGGCACTGGCCCCGACGCGGGCAAGGTCGTCAGCATCTCTGTCGATGCCCACGGCACCGGCTACACAGGCACCGCCAGCGTCACGATCAGCGGCGTCGGCGGCTCGGGCGCTGGTGCGACGTTGAACGTTGACCTCTCCAACAGGGGCACGTTCCAAAACTGGGCCACCGATTACATCAATTTCATCACCAACAGCGGAGCCAGCGTCGCCTACATCAACATCGGCGACTACAACACTGACAACAAACACTTCTACGACTATCTGGACCCCTCATTCAGCACGGATGGTGTGCCGTGGGTCGTGACCGACTTCCTCGACCAGCTCCCCTCCGGCGTGGAGGCCGGTGTGATCGCCTACCTCGATGTCGCCAATCCGTGGCACCTCTATGACGGCACGCCGAGCAAAGACACGCCGAGCAATGCCCCACCCCCGAACCCGAATTTCGCGGGAAACACGTTAACAACGGATGGACTGCCGACCAGTCCGGCACCGAACAACATGTACCAGTCGTTCCAACTGGTGAACGCCATCAATGTCAAGCAGCTGCTCAAGGGTGGCACGAAATTCTTCACGCACTATGAGGCCGATGGAGAAGGCGCCGGAGCCTTCGAGACCGACACCTACTACGGCTTCGCTGAAGGGCCGGCCGCGCCGAAAGACCCGTATCACCCGCTTAATCTGCCAGTCACGCCGGGCCACGATTGGTCCTGGAATCCAACGACGCAAGCGGTGAATGGCTGGCCGGTCGCCGGCTACGGCTACGCGAAATGGCTCTGGACGGCGTTGCCGCACACGGTCAGCAACGGCGTGCCCAACGTCGTCTTTACCGACGTGCAGGCGATCGACCCGACCACCTGGTCCACCGGCAATGCACTGCCGTACCAGTTCGGCATCATCAAGTACGCACAAACCTCGTGGCTCGCATACAGCCCGGGCCCAATGGTCGCCTACACGGAGAACTACTGGTTCGGCGAAAACCACTACATGCCGGGCCCAGGTTCGGCGATCGCCCCCGACGGCACCGCCACGATCAATTATGTGGCCACGCCGATCCTCAATCCGCCCGCCACCGGCAACACCTTCGCGTCCACGCCCACGGTCACGTTCAATCAGCCGCGCGATGGCAACGGCAAGCTAATCGGCACCGCCGCGCAGGGCTATGCCATCATGGGAACGGGCAGCATAGACCAGACGGCGCTGGGCAACGGCTTCGGTGGCTTCTTTGGCAACGGCATCGGTTCGGGATACAGCACAGGCGTCTGGATCCCGGCGACGGCGGGGGCTGGAGGCAGCGGCTACTCAAAAGGCACCAAAGACAACCTGAACGTGTCGTTCACACCAAAGGTGGGCGACCCTCAACCCACCCGCCCCGCAGTCGGATACATCGACGCGGTCGACGGCAGTGGTGCGATCACCAGCATCACCATCACCGATCCGGGTGAAGGCTACACACACGAGCCCACCATCAATCTGCCGGCAACCCTCGGCACGCCGGCCAGTCCGCTGGTGCTCCTGCTGCCCGAGGACGGCTACCCGCAGGCCAAGTTCCCCGCGCCGCAGGGGCCCGGCACGCAGGCCACGGGATTCGTGACGGTCATCCCCCAGAGCAACACGTCGTATCTCGGAGGCATCGCCGGGCTCACCATCCTCGACCCCGGAACGGGATACGCCTACACGCCCAGCACAGCCGTGACGTTCGGACCCCTGCCGCTGGATCCCACCACCGGTGGGATCTTGGGAAAAACGCTGCCCATCACCAGCGGGGGCTCGGGTTACACCAGCGCTCCAACAATCTCGATCTACAAGCCACAAGGCGGAATCGGCCCAACGCTCCGCGTCAATATGATCGGGGATCGTGTCGGGAGCGTCGATATCCTCACACCAGGCAGTGGTTACAGCGCCTCCGCGCTGCCCACCATCACTGTAACACCGCAGCCGTCAAGCGGGTACGCGACTGCGTCAGGCCCTCTGGCAGGGCCGGGCGGCCTGGAGGTGACGTTCGATACGACGGTGGATGAAACCTACCACTTTAGCCCGGTCGTGGGCGAATACCCGAAGGCTCGGCAGTCTCTCGTCAAAACGCCGGCCCTGCACGCCCCGGTGAACGCCAGCCAGTCGCAGATCGCGCAGATCGTGGTCACAGTCCTCGGCGACCATTACGACACGGGGAAGAACAGTCCCTATTACATGCTCAACGACGATCCCACCACGATCCAGAAGCTGAGCGGTGGCCCTAACAACAACGGCGTGAATCCGAACTACAACGGCGCCTACGTGCCAGCGATCAACGCCGCCGGCTCGTTTCCGGTAGACGACACGGGCAGGAGTTCGCTCACGGTCATCGAGTCGGGCTTCGGCTACAGTGCCGGCGCCGTGCTCGGCGACCCGGGCGCAGGTTACGACAACAAGATGGTTTACCCCGTCACGTTCCCGGAGCCTGCGGCGACACAGGGCACTAAAAGGACGGCTAAGGGCCTGCTGAATGTCGACTCGAACGGGTATGCGACGGGGATCACGGTGACCGATCCCGGTCAGGGCTACGCGAATGTCGACGATGGGGCGAACGTCACCATTCCCGCCCCGACGGGCGGCAAAGCCGCGACGGCGAAGGCGTATCTCAGCAACTTCCCCACGGTGTCGCTCTCTGCCCCTGACGCAAGCACGTTCATCGCAGGCGGAGGCACGGCGGCTCAGGCGTACGTGATCACCGGGCCGACCGACCCCAAAAACCCGCAAAATAGCAATGCCTCCACGGGATACATCGTCACGGGAATCGGGTTCACCTATCCGGGCGTCGGCTACGCCACCGTCCCGACCTTCACCATCTCGCCGCCGGAGGCGGGGGCCGGCAACCAGACGGCCACCGTCCAGGCCCTGCCGGCGCTCGCGTCGAAGTTCAGTGCCTCATCGCTGCCGACGATCACGGTGCAAGGCTCATCGATCCAGGGCGGGGCCAACGCCTACAACTGGCAGATCTCCAATGGCTATGGCCCGGGCCAGGTCACCGGCATCACGATGACGGCTGCGGGTGAGAAATACGCGTCCGCGCCTCTCGTGACGTTTGATCCTGCACCGACCGGGGGCAAAACTGCCACGGGTCTGGCGATGATGGGGTTGCAGATCACCGTGAGTGGCGGTGCCAACTACAAGACGGCCCCTACGGTCGCTTTCGGCAAGCCAGGCCCCGGCGGCACGCAGGCGATGGGCATCGCCGTTCTCGGAACAGGCTCACAGGCGGGCCAGGTTGTGGCGGTGACGGTCACCAACTACGGGTCGGGGTATGCATCCGCACCAACGCTTGCGTTCACAGCGGCAGCGGACGACAGCGGCAGTGGGGCTTCCGCGACCGTGTTGTTCGATGGCACCGTGTCTGGCATCGCCATCACATTCGCCGGCTACGGCTACTCAACGACATCTCCGCCGATGATCAAGATTGGCTACGGCACCCGGGCCACGGCCACGGCCACGCTGGGCGACCTTAAGGAGATCAGCCCGGCTGCCCTCAACACGGTCTACGACTTCTACAAGGACAGTCCTGAGCTCCTGGCGGCGATGTTCAACGATCCGCTCTATCAGGACGTGGCCCTGCCGAAGCTGAAAGAGGCCTTCTACTGGCCGCTGCAATGGAATGATTTCAATACGACGAACTCGACCGACGGCACAAAGACAGCGCAGCAGGCGATCGCCACGTTTTCAATCGAGTCGCTCAACCGTTCGAACACATTTGACGCCAGCGGCAACTTCACGGGCCCCGCCCGAACCAGCCTCGATTCCAGGTATCAAAGCGACGCGAACCTGAGCGTGCCGAACACCCTCGGCGGCACCTTTGCGGGACTGTCGAGCCTGAGCTACGAGAACTTCGTCACATTCCTCAATTCCGCAGCAAAGATCATCGCGGCGGCCGCTCCCGCCGGGAGCATGACTGCGAAAGATGTGACATTCCAGATCTACGACGCCGCCTTCCTGCCGGTCGAGTGGCTAGTCAAGCAAAATGCCAACCGCTGGGCCGATACGAACGCCGCTCCTGTGCTCGTGAGCGGCCTCACGGGGTCCGTCTCTGAGAACGCCCCCACGGGCACGGTGATTTACACGGTCGACGCCACCGACATCGGCGCCACTGTCGCTGACCGGGACGTGACGTTCAGCATCAAGCCGGGCACCGGCGATGCCGCGAGCGTCGCGATCAACCCACGCACCGGGGAAGTCCGCCTGCTCGCCTCGGCCAACTACGAGGCCAAGAAGACGTATCAATTCATCGTGATGGCGACCGACGGCGGCACGCCCGCGCTCTCGGCCGAAAAGCTGGTCACGGTGAACGTGGCCGACGTCTTCGAACTGCCGGCACCGCCGCAGATCTCCGTGCCGGCGACGTTCCCCGTCGTCGAAGACACCCGGACGCCGCTGCTCTTCTCCGGAGTGCCGTTCACCGACACCGATTCGTCGGTTGCCAAGACGATGACGGTCACGCTGCGGGTTCATGACGGCGTCATCGCCGCACGGAGCGGGGCTGGCGTCACCGTTGCCGGACCGGCCACCGCGAGGACGTTCACCGGGTCGCTCACGGCGCTCAACAACTACTTCACGGCCGTGCCGGGGCGGATCTCCTACACGGCGGCGGCTAACAACATCCACAGTCGGCCGCTCACGATCACCCTCAGCGAGTCGTACGGCACATTCCGGCAATCGTCGACCGCCACCAGCACGATCGATGTCACCGCCGTGAACGACGCCCCCAAGGTCTGGGCACCGGCGGTGTTCCGGGTCACCGAGGACGTCGCCAGCAGCCTCGTCTGGCCCGCCGCTCCCGCTGCCTTCACCGACATCGACTCGTCGCTCCTCACGGTCACGCTCGCCGTGGCCGACGGGACGCTGGCCGCAATCGGAACGCCGCTGGTCGCAGTGGGCGGCACGGCCACCAGTTTGACCCTTCGGGGAGCGCCGGCCGACCTGAACTTCTACGTTCGGCAGCCGGGCAACATCCAGTACACATCCGCTTTGGACAACACCTCACCGCGGGCGCTCACCGTGACGGCCTCGGATGGGCAGTTGCAGAGCGGAGTCGTAAGCAGGATCCTCATCCAGGCGGTGAACGACGCGCCTATGCAAAACGCTGCCTCCATCGTGATCGGTGCGGCCAAAAATAAGCCGTTCGTGATCAACCAGACGATGCTCAAGTCGGCGACCGCCGCGGCTGACGTCGATTCGAAGCGGATCGCGTTCATCGTCGATGGCGTGACCGCGGGCAAGGTCGAGAAGTGGAATGGCAAGGCATGGGCCGCCATCGGAGCACACACGCCTCTCGCCGCCCGAATCGTCGCCGCCGGACA
The DNA here is from genome assembly GCA_026401075.1 of Planctomycetia bacterium. GTDB lineage: Bacteria > Planctomycetota > Planctomycetia > Pirellulales > UBA1268 > CAMCQY01. The sequence continues at coordinate 32,859 of JAPLNQ010000179.1, read as the reverse complement.
AAAACTCCGCTGGATCGCGCCGCAGAATGCCGTCGGCGCAACGGCGGCGTTCACCGTCAACGCCTGGGATGGCCAGAAGGCCTCGGCGGTCTCGTCACAGGTCTGGGTGTCGATCGCGGCACCGGACGACAATTCGCTCATCTATTTCTTAGACGATACGACCCAGACCACTCATGTGCCGGCGGGCTACGGTATGATTGGTGAATTCTCGGCCACGGCGAGGGGCACGCTCACGACAAATGGCCGAATCGTGGGCGAGTCGGTGTCGCTGAAAAATAACTCCAAAGCCATCGGCTACAACATCTGGCCGCTGATCAAGGATCTGTTCACTTCGACGACGCCGGTGGCCGAAGCCGACAAACTCGCGTTGGCGCAGAGCATCCTCTCGAACGTGCTGACGAACCCAGGCCTCTCGTCGAAGGACGAGTTTCCCAGTCCTGCCGAGGCCAAGCCGACGGCCAAGGGCGGGTATGTGTTCTGGGCTCAGGATTTCGAATTCCTCCCCGGTAATGCGCCGACTGACGAAGTCTATGCTGGAGTTCTAGCGGTCATGTGGGCGGGCAGGCAGGTGCTCGGCGATGCGTTCCCGATCTACCCGGTGCCGTCGAGCAGCCTGTTCAAGACGCTCGGCGACGATACGCCTGCACAGCAGGGGCTCTACAGTTCCGATCACATCATCAAGGGCACCGGATCGACGCCCTACCTGGCGTCGCTGGGTCTGAAGGCCCTTCCCACGGATCCGGCCCCGCCGTCCGGCGGTGAATGGAACTTCCTGTCGTTGGCCTATGAGAACAAGCTGATCGATGGATTTTTCGGCCAGCAGTACAACTCGACCTTCACGGGCGTCATCACCACGGACACGAAGCCTTTTTATTCAGCCGATCTGCCCTACGCGTTGATGTCGTCGTACGCGGATCCTGCGCAGGTGGCCACCGGCGGTCCGTGGAACACGGTCTACAACGGCAACATCCCGTTCCATGCGGGCGTCTACTGGGAGGGCGTTGTCGATCAGTCATGGGGCCAGCCGGCTGCGACCAGTCAGAAGCTGAAGCCGACGCAGGCCCTGCTACCGACGCAGGCCTTCGGCCTCTATGGCCGGCCGTCATGAACACGAGCGTCGCTGCCTGACCGCGGCCCGGCAATCAGGCGAGGATTCCCTTGACCACATTGCCGTGCACGGCTGTCTACACGCAAAACCGCGGCATCCTGCCGCCTTTTGCTTGGCGACCGCAGGTCGCTGGTACGCCGCCGGGCGTCCGGCCCGGCAATCAGGCAAGTATGCCCTTGACCACGTTGCCGTGCACATCCGTGAGCCTGAAGTCGCGGCCCTGGAAGCGGTAGGTCAGCTTCGTGTGATCGAAGCCGAGCAGGTGCAGGATGGTCGCCTGCAGATCGTGGATGTGCACCTGGTCGCGGGCCGCCTTGAAGCCGAGGTCGTCGCTGGCTCCATGCACGTATTCCGGCTTCACGCAGCCACCAGCCATCCAGACGGGATAACCGTCGGGATACTGGTCGCGGCCCAGGATGCCGCCACCGGCCGTGCGGCCCTCACGAAACGGCGTGCGGCCAAACTCACCTGTGCAGAGCACGAGCGTATCCTCGAGCAGCCCCCGTTGTTCGAGGTCCTCGATGAGTGCCGCCGCGGGCTTGTCGAACGTCGCGGCCTTCTTGGTGAGACCGTCACGGATGTCCTCCTGTGGCCCGGTGCCATGGAAATCCCAGCCCCAGTCGAAGAGGTGCACAAACCGCACCCCCTCCTCGACGAGACGACGGGCCAGCAGACAGTTGTTAGCGAGGCTCGAGCTCCCTGGTTTTGCACCGTAGGCATCGAGCACCTCCTGCGGCTCTCGGGAGATGTCCATCACCTCAGGCACGCTGGCCTGCATCCGGAAGGCGAGTTCATACTGCGCGATCCGTGTGACGGTTTCGGGATTACCGAGTTCCCGGGCCTGCAGTTCGTTCAGGTCCCTGAGGGCGTCGAGGCTTGCACGCCGCAACGCCCGGTCCATGCCCGGCGGATCCGAGACATAGAGCACCGGGTCGCCCTTCGAACGGCACTGCACGCCCTGGTAGACGCTCGGCAGAAACCCCGAGCCAAAGCTGCTCGTACCACCGTTGGGCTGCACTCCCGACGAGATCATCACCACGAACCCTGGCAGGTTGGCATTCTCGCTGCCGAGGCCGTAGGTCGCCCAACTGCCGAGGCTCGGCCGGCCTGCCCGCGGGCTCCCCGTGTAGACCATCAACTCCGCTGGCGCGTGGTTGAACTGGTCGGTGAACATGCTCTTCACGAGGCAGAGCTTATCGGCCACGCGGTGCAGGTTTGGGATCGCGTCGGACAACTCCATGCCGCTCTCGCCACACCGCACCCATTGCCGCGGCGTGCCGAGCAGCTTCGGCGTGCCACTGGTGAAGGCGAACTTCTTGCCTGCAATCGCCTCGGCGGGGCAATCCTCGCCGCTGTGCTTCACGAGTTCCGGCTTGTGGTCATAGAGATCGAGGTGCGGTGGCGAGCCGGTCAGGTGGATCACGATCATCCGCTTCGCCTTGGCGGGCAGCGGCGGCTGTTTCGCAGCCATCGGATCGGTCGCGATCGCAGACGTCGCTGTGCCGGCACCCAGCAGATCCTGCATCGCCATCGCACCGATGCCGCCAGCCATGCTGCCGAGCAAATGCCGACGGGTTGCCAGCAGCTTGTGTTCGAAAATCGGATCCATGAATCGCTCTCCCGTCACGGGCACATGAAGGTTTCGTCGAGATTCAAAATGACGTTCGCGACGACCGTCCAGGCGGCGAGATCGTCAATCCCGATCGTCAGGTCGGCCGGCACGGGGCCGAGCGGATCGGTCGCCATCTTCTTCGCGTCGTCGGGATCGTTCCGAAAGCCCGCCAGAGCGTCGTCGTGCAGCCTGACGAGCCGGTCAATCTCGGCGGCACTGGGCTGCCGGGCGAGCACGAGTCGGAAGCCACGCCCGGCCCGCTCGGGGTCCGTCGAACCCCCTTCACGCACCATGCGCCGGGCCAGTGCCTGCGCCGCCTCGACGTAGACGGGGTCGTTGAGCGTGACGAGCGCCTGGAGCGGCGTATTCGTCCGCGGCCGGCGGACCGTGCAGACCTCGCGACTCGGCGCGTCAAACGTCGCCATTGAGGGATAGGGATTGCTCCGCCGCCAGGTCGTGTAGAGTGCGCGGCGGTAACGGTCCTCGCCGTCGCTCGTCTTCCAGTCGATGCCGCCCCCAAACGCCGCGCTCAAGCCGACATTGGGCTGCGGGGGATGCACGCTCGGCCCCCCCTTCTTCCGCGAGAGCAGCCCCGCCGCGGCGAGCGTCTGATCGCGGATCACCTCCGCCGACAGCCGCACCCGGGGTCCGCACGCCACGAGCCTGTTCTCCGGGTCACGCGCGACGAGTTCAGGGGTAGCCCGGGAGGTTTGCCGATAGGCTGTGCTCGTAACCATCAGTCGAATGATCGCCTTCAGATTCCAATCGCGATCGACCAGTTCGCATGCCAGCCAATCAAGCAGTTCCGGATGGCTCGGCAAATCCCCCTGGCTGCCAAACTCCTCGCTGGTTGAGACGATACCGATGCCGAAAAGCCGCTCCCAGAACCGGTTGGCAACCACACGGGCCGTGAGCGGATTCCGCGAGTCCACGAGCCACTTGGCCAGCAGCATGCGGTCCAAACGGCCTCCCTCGGCCACGTCCGGCGGCGGAAAGACGGCTGGCACGCCCTCGGCGACCACGGGCCCCAGATCCTGCCAGTTGCCGCGATGCTGCAGCTTCGTGACTCGTCGCTTGTCGCCCGCAAGCTCCTGGAGCACCGGCACGGTGGCAAGCTTCTGGTCATCGAGCTTCTTCCGCAGTCCGTTGACGAGGTCGCGGGCCGGTCGAAACTCCGGCGGCTCGGTGACGCCCTTGGCGGGCGGCGGGATCTGGCGTTCGATTTCCGCGATCTCCTGCTCGATCGCCGCCCGTCGCGCATCGATCGGCTCCCAAGGAATCCGCACGAAGGGGGTCTCGTCCTTTCGGTCCTCGTCGGCCGTGTTGTTGAGGACCGCGTAGAGGCCAAAATATTCCTGCTGCGAAAGCGGGTCATATTTATGGTCGTGGCACTGGCAGCACGCGATCGTCGTGCCCATCCAGGTGCTCATCGTGGTGTTGACCCGATCGACGATCGCCACCGTCCGAAACTCCTCGTCGATCGTGCCTCCCTCGCTATTGGTGAGCGTGTTGCGATGGAAACCGGTGGCCACCTTGTCGTCGAGCGTCGCATTCGGCAGGAGGTCGCCAGCGATCTGGCGGAGCGTGAACTCGTCGAACGGCATGTTGGCATCGAACGCGCGGACCACCCAGTCCCGCCAGCCCCAGAGCGTCCGCGGCGGGTCGTCGGCGTAGCCGGCACTGTCGGCATAGCGGGCCAGATCGAGCCACTGCCGGGCCATGTGCTCACCGTAGCCATCGTGGGCCAGCAGCCGGTCGACCAGTTTTTCCACCGCATCGGGACCGCGGTCGGCCACGAACGCATCGATCTCTTCGGGCGACAGCGGCAGGCCTGTCAGGTCGAGCGCGAGCCGGCGGGCGAGCGTCGCCCGGTCGGCCTCCGGCTGCGGGGCAAGCCCTTCCGCCTCGAGCCGCGCCAGGATGAAACGGTCGACGTCGTTCTTCGGCCAGGCGGCGTCCTTCACCGCCGGCAACGCCGGCCTCTTCGGCGTGACATACGCCCAGTGCGGCTCGTAGGTGGCGCCCGCTGCGATCCAGCGTTTCAAGATTTCCACCTGCTTCGCCGGCAGTCGTTCGCCCGCATCGGGCGGCGGCATCATGAGGTCGGGATCGTCGGAGGTGATCCGCTTCATGATCTCACTCTCGTCCGGCTTGCCCGGCACGATCGCGGCATGGCCGCCCAGATCGGCCGTAGCCCCCGCGAACGTATCGAGCCGCAGGCCTTCGTCGCCGCCGCCGTGCCGCGACTCCGCGTCTGGACCGTGGCACCGCACGCAGCGGTTCGACAGGACCCCCTTGATGTCGCGGGTGAAAGACGGGGATGGATCGGCGGCCGCCAAGGGGCGTGCCGCGATGAGTCCGGCCAGTGCGACCGTGATGCACAACAGCAGCGAGAACGTGCGGCTCATGCGAGAATGTCCTTCAGAACATTGGCTCCCTCGACGCCGGTGAGCTTGGCGTCGAGACCCTGAAACTTCACGCTGAATGCGTCGTGCTGGATGCCGAGCTGGTGCAGCATCGTGGCATGGAGGTCGTGGACCGTGCAGACGTTTTCCACCGCCGCATAGCCCAGCTCGTCGCTGGCTCCGTAGACGAGCCCGCCCTTTATCCCGCCACCGGCCATCCAGACGCTCATCGCCTTGTTGTGGTGGTCGCGGCCGCTGCCACCCTGCGACATCGGCGTCCGCCCAAACTCGCCTGCCCAGACGACGATCGTGCTGTCGAGCATGCCGCGATCCTTGAGATCGGTGATCAGGGCCATGCATGCCCGGTCGATCTCCTCCGCCTTGAGCCTGACGCCATCCTTCACACCGCCGTGATGGTCCCAGTCCTTGTGATAGAGCTGGATGAACCGCACGCCGCGCTCGGCCAGCCGCCGCGCGAGCAGGCAGTTCGAGGCGAACGAACCATCGCCCGGCTGGCAGCCGTAGAGTTCGAGCGTCTTGGCACTCTCGTTCTTCGTGTCCATCAGCTCCGGCACGCTCGCCTGCATCGCAAAGGCCATTTCATACTGGGCGATCCGCGCGGCGATCTCGGGGTCGCCCGTCAGCGCGTCGTGCTGCGCGTTGATGGCGTTGATCGCGGCGATGTCGGCCCCCTGCCGCTCCCGCGTGACGCCGGCAGGGTTGCCCAGATAGAGCACGGGATCCCCCTTGCTCCGCATCTGCACACCCTGATACCGGCTCGGCAGGAATCCGCTCGACCACTGCCGGGCAGCGATCGGCTGGTTCTGGCCACCCTTGCCGAGCGACGTGAGCACCACGAAGCCAGGCAGGTCGGCGGCGTCGCTCCCCAGTCCATAAGTCACCCACGCCCCCATGCTCGGCCGGCCCGCGATCTGCGACCCGGTGTTCATGAACATGTGGGCCGGGTCGTGGTTGATGGCGTCGGTGGTCATCGAACGGATCAGGCAGATGTCGCCGAGCACCGAGCCGATGTGGGGAAAGAGCGAGCAGATTTCGGTGCCGCTTGGTCCCATCTTCGAAAAGGGATGCTGCGGGCCGAAACAGATCAGCTTCTGCCCCTGCAACTGCGCGAGCTGCTGCCCCTTCGTCATGCTCTCGGGCATCGGCTTGCCGTCGAGCTCCGCCAGCTTCGGCTTGTGGTCGAAGGTCTCCAGGTGCGACGGCCCGCCAGCCATGCTCAGCCAGATCACCCGCTTCGCCTGCTGCGGCAGCGGCGGCTTTTCCAGCACTCCGCGGAGCGGCGCGGCCTCGAGCAACCGTGATGAGGAGAGCGATGCGAGCGCCACGGCCCCCACGCCCTGAGCAGTCTGCCCGAGAAAGGCCCGCCGAGCGATCCAATTGTGCTGCTGCATCGTCATGCCATTGATGACATTCATGGTCATGGCCTCGTGATTGTTTCGTGGAGATTCAAGAGCACGCGGGCCACGTGGGTCCAGGCGGCCAGTTCCGACTTGTCGACGTCGGGCGGCACGGCCGTCAGGCCGGTCTTGAGCAGCGACTCTGCGGCGGCAGGGTCGGCCTTGTAGTGTTCGATGTGCGTCCGCACGAGCGGCATCACTGTCTCCATCTCCTCCACGCGAGGCAGCCTTTGCAGCACCTGACGCCAGGCCCATGCCATGCGTTCCTCCGGGGACCCGTTGCATTCCTTGAGAATCCGGGCCGCCAGGCTCCGCGCCGCCTCGACATAGCTGGGGTCGTTCAGGAGCACGAGCGCCTGCTGGGGGATGTTGGAGCGGTTTCGTTCGGCACAGCATTCCTCACGGCTCGGCGCGTCGAAGGCGAGCATGCTCGGGTGGAGAAACGACCTCTGCCACCAGGTGTAGAGACCACGGCGATACTGCTTCTCGCCCGTGTCGTTCGGGTAGGTCCGCACCGGAAAATTGAGATTCTCCCAGTAGCCGTCAGGCTGGTAGGGCTTCACGCTTGGGCCGCCGATCGTGCGGACGAGCAGGCCCGAGATGGAGAGCGCCGCGTCACGCACGCACTCGGCATCGACGCGGAATGTTGACTGCCGTGCCAGCTCGCGGTTGTAGGGGTCGGCGGCCACCAGCTGAGGCGTGGCGACGGAGGTCTGCTTGTAGGCGTCGCTCGTGACGATCGTGCGAACCATGTGCTTCATGTTCCACTTGGAATCCATGAACTCGCAGGCCAGCCAGTCGAGCAGTTCCGGATTGACAGGCGGCTCACCCTGGGCGCCCAGATCATCGAGCACCTTGGAAAGCCCCGTCCCGAAGAACTGCCTCCAGAGCCGGTTCATCACGACCCGGGCGGTGAGCGGGTTGTCCCGCGAGACGAGCCACTGGGCGAGGTCGAGCCGGTTCGGCTCGCGGCCTTCGATCGCGGGCTGCGGCAGGTAGGCCGGGAGCGCCGGCTTCACCACTTCGCCCGTCTCGTCCATCCAGTTGCCGCGGGGCAGGATGCGGACGGTCCGAGGCGTGTCGGCGTGGACGCTGACGAGGCACTTCACCAGCGGGTCGTAGAACTCCTTGCGCTGCTTCTCGGCCGTCGCCAGGCTATCCCGCTCCGCCTGGAACAGCTTGGTGGCCTTCGCGCGAAAATAGTCGCGCAGCCTGTTCTTGTCGTTCCCATCACGCTTGGCCGGCTCCTTGGCGAGGCTGGCCGCCACCTGCTTGGCAACGTTCTTCTCGGCGTCGGTCGCCTTTGCATCGGCGGCCAGCTCGGGAAGCGTCACGCTGTAGGCGACGATGTCGGCCTCCCACTGCTGCTGCGCCGTATCGAGCTGGGGCACGATCGCGTCGAATTTTTTCTTCGCCTCGGCGAGGGCAGCGTCGAGCTCCGCCAGCCGCTCCTTTTCCTCCGGCGTGCCGACGATCATCCCATCCTCCGGATGGCCGATGATTGGCTCCTTGATGTCGGCGAAGAAGGCGCCGAGCGCGTAGAAATCGCGGGTCTTGAACGGGTCGAACTTGTGGTCGTGGCACTGCGCGCAGCCGGTTGTCTGGCCGAGCCAGGCGGCACCGATCGCGCGAACGCGGTCGGTGAGCATCCGCGCCTCGTAGTCCTTGGCCTGGGCGCCCCCTTCCTCGGTCGTGAGCAGGAGCCGGTTGAACCCCGAGCCAACGCGGGTCTCCTGATTCGCATCGGGCACGAGGTCGCCGGCCACTTGATGGATCGTGAACTGGTCAAAGGGCTGGTTGTCGTTGAAGCTCCTGATCACCCAGTCGCGGTAGGGCCAGACATTTCGCGGGGTGTCGCTGTGGTAGCCAATCGTGTCGGCGAAGCGGACGACATCGAGCCAGCCGATCGCCATCTGCTCGCCGTAGTGCGGGCTGGCAAGCAGGCGGTCTACCAGGAATACGTATGCATCCGGACGTGTGTCGGCGACGAATGCCGCAACCTCGTCGGGAGTGGGCGGCAGGCCGAGCAGGTCGAGTGACAGCCGGCGGATGAGCGTTCGCCGATCGGCCTCGGGCGACGGTGCGAGGCCGACCGCGGCCAGACGCTTCCGCACGAGATGATCCACGGCAGTGGTGCCGGCGGGCACAGCGACCTTGACTGGCTGCTCGTAGGCCCAGTGCTTCCGATATTCCGCCCCCTGCGAGATCCACTGCGTGAGCAGTTCCTTCTGCTTCGCGTCGAGCTTCTTGTGCGACTCCGGAGGCGGCATCAGTTCGTCTGAGTCGGTCGCGTTGATCCGCGACACGAGCGTGCTTTCGGCAGGCTTGCCGGGCACGATCGCACCGGCCGTCACGGCGTCGCCCCGGACATCCAGCCGTAGGTCGGCCTGCCGATGGCCGGCATCGGGGCCGTGGCAGGAGAAGCAGTTGTCGGAAAGGATCGGCCGGATGTCGCGACTAAAAGATACCGGCGCCGCCGACGCGGCCGACGCGGCCCACAGATACGCCGCCGCGGCCATTGCCACAGGGCCGCACCGGCCCGCAAAGCTGTGCACCATAGGATCACTCCCTTGGAAAACACCCGCTTCGCCGCCAGAGGTGCACCAGCACCTGCCTGACGCGGATCCGGATGGCGTCCTGCCTTCATAATATTCTATTATACCTTCGGTTTCAGGACGGGACAGTCTTGGGCAGAACGGCAACACGCGGTACAAAAACGGGCGGGTGGCATGGAAATCTGCGTAGGCCGGCATGTGTTGGCGCCAAACGTCTGGGCACGGGAGGCGGAAATCTACGATGCGACCGTTCGGCTGGGAGCGGCCGCCCCGGTGGCGGCGATTGCCGCGGCGCTGGCGCGGATCGACGCCGCGCTGCCGCAGCGGCGCGAACTTTTCGGGGTGTTCGCCCCGACTGACCCGTCAGTCCGGGAAGACCTCCGCACCGACTGGCCATTGCTGCTCGGTCAGGTTGCGCTGGCACTCCAGTCGCAGGCACGCCCGCCGGTGACTGCATTCCTGCGGGTGATGCCTGCGGGCGAGCCCGGATTGTTTCGGATCGTCCTCGAAGCCCACGACCCGGTGCTCGCGGAGGCTTGCCTTCGCGAGGCTGCCGCGATCCTGGATGACGAACTCGCGGGGGACCCGCCTGATCTCATGCCCGCCATCGATCGCCTCACGGATCTCGCCGACGACGTCTGCGTCGGCCCGGGCACGATGCTGATCGTCCGTGCCGCAGCAGCCCGCGGCATTCCCTGGCGGCGGATCGGCCGGGAGAGCATGGTGCAGTTCGGCCAGGGCATCCGCCAACGCCGTATCTGGACCGCGGTGACCGATCGCACGTCGTCGATCGCCGAGGGCATCGCGGTCGATAAGCAACTGACGAAGGACGTGCTCGCGGCGGCAGGCGTACCGGTGCCCCTTGGCCGTGTCGTCTCGTCGGCCGCCGAGGCCTGGGAAACCGCGCAGGCAGTCGGCATGCCCGTCGTCGTCAAGCCGGCCGACGGGAACCACGGACGGGGCGTGTTCTTGAACCTCTCCTGCCGCGAGGAGATCGAACGCGCTTTTCCCGTGGCTTCCAGTGAAGGACGGCGGGAGCAGACCGTCGTCGTCGAGCAGTTCGTACCCGGCGTTGAACACCGCCTCTTGGTGGTTGGCGACCGGATGGTGGCCTGCGCGAAGGGGGAGCACATCTACGTGACCGGCGACGGCCGCGCGACGATCGCCGAACTGATCGATCTCCAAATCAACTCCGATCCGCGTCGCGGTCGCTCCGCGGCGATGCCGAACAAAACGGTCGATCTCGATGCCACCGTGCTGGCACAACTCGACCAGGAGGGCGTAACGCCGGAGACCGTTCCGGCAGATGGCCGCCGTGTGCTTGTGAAGCAGATCGGCACGCATGGCCTCGACGTGACGGCCAGCGTGCATCCCGAGATCGCCGCGATCGCCGTGCGGGCGGCGCGGGCCGTCGGCCTCGACATCGCCGGGATCGATCTGGTTGCTCGTGACATCGACCGCTCGCCACGCGAGCAGGGTGCGGCGGTCTGCGAGGTCAATGCAGGGCCCCAGTTGATGATTCATGCACGCCCTTCCCAGGGGCCCGGCCAGCCGGTCGGCGAGGCGATCGTGGATCTGCTTTTCACAACGAGCGCCCCCGGCCGGATCCCGATCGCGGCGATCCTTGGATCAGGGCAGGCGGCGGACCATGGCATCGGCGCACCCGCCTCGGCCACGCTCACCGCGAGGATTCTGGAGCGGATCCTGCTGGCAGCAGGCAGAACGCCCGGGCTCACCTGCGGAACGGGCAAGTGGCTGGCTGGCTGGCAATGTTCCGCAGAGCCGAACGTCACCGCCGATGCCGCACGGGATCTGCTCGTCTCGCCCGACATTGACGCCGCCGTCTGCGAACTTGACTGGCGGTCGCTCGCCGCCAGGGGCTTTCCATACGACCTTTGCGACGTGCTCGTGATCGACAGACTTCGGGCGGCCGAGGTGTCGCGTGCCGACGTGGCGGTCGGCGTGTCGCCGCTCGCAGTCATCGAGGCCCTCGTCAATACCCTCATCACCGCCGGCACGATCGTGCTCGTCGATGCCGACGCCGCCACCGCCGACATCGCAGCCCGAAGCGGCCGCACCGTGATCGCGGTCGAGCCTCCGGGCGATCCGGCGACCGTGGCCGCAGCAGTGGCCACGGCACTCGGCATTCCTCCCGACGCGATCCGACGCGGGCTCGCAGACTAGCAGGCTCACACCCGCGGGATTTCGTAGCCTTCGCGGGGCTTGCGGGAGGCAAACGCCGCCGCCTGATCGTCGCCGACGATCTTTTCCGCGGCGGGATCCCACTTGATCGTCCGACCGAGCCGGGCTGCGATCGCCGCCAGGTGGCAGGTGTTCATCGCGATGATGTGGCTATAGACGTCAGACACCGGCAGGCCGCCCTCGCGGATACAGCGGTAGAAGTTCTGCTTGTGCCCCTCGAAGGGCTTGCCCTTGTAGAGCGCCTTCAAGTCGTCGTCGCCGAAGGCGTCCTTGTCCCAGCCCTCCTCGATCGGCGTGCCGGTGATCTTGCTGCGATTCACGAAGAGCCGCCCCTTCGTGCCCTCGAAGAGAATCCCGTTATCGCCGCGGCTGGTCACGATCAGCTCCACGCCACTGGCAAACTTGCAGGGAACGGAAAAGTCGTAGGCCGTGTTGTATTCGTCGTCGACGGTCGGATAGCCATCCTTGAACGGCACCGGGTGGCGGGCATCGACGCCGTTGATCTCGATCGGTCCCTTGCCCTTGACGTCTTCCTTCAGCGCCCACTGCGCGATGTCGACATGGTGCGCACCCCAGTCGGTGAACTTGCCACCCGAATATTCGTACCACCAGCGGAACTCGTAGTGGCAGCGACGGTTGCGGAAGGGCACCTTGGGTGCCTGGCCGAGCCACATGTCCCAGTCGAGGCCGCCGGGAACGTTCTCGATCGCGAAGGGTCCGCCGACCGGGCTCGAGCCGATGCTGGCCGTCACCTTCTGGATCTCGCCGAGCAGGCCCTTGTGGACGATGTTCACGGCGCGGCAGAACTGGTCTTTCTGAGCCCGCTGCTGCGTGCCGATGAAGAACTGGAGCTTCGGAAATTTTTCAGCCGCAGCCCAGGCGAGCTGGTTCTCTTCGAGCGTGAGCGAAAGCGGCTTCTGGCAGAAGACGTGCTTGCCCGCCTGCAGGGCCTCGATCGCGATCTTCACGTGCCACGGGTCGGTGGTGACGATGCTGACGACGTCGATGTCCTTCCGCTCGAGCACCTTGCGGTAGTCGCCGTAGGCATCGGCCTTGCCCTTGCCGATCCGCACGTCGTACTTCGCCCGCTCGGCCCGATCCTTGTCGACGTCACAGACGGCGAGGATGTCGCCGAACTGTCCGTGCTGAACCGCGTCGCCCAGGCCCATCGAGCCGGTTCCAATGCAGGCGATCCGGGGCCGGTCGTTGGCCTCCTGGTTCGCGAAGGCGGTCGCCGTCGAGGGGATGTACGGCACCATGCCGGTCGTGGCGGCCGCCGCAGCCCCGGCAGCGGAAGTTCCAAGAAAACCTCTCCGTGTCGCGCGAGTGCGATTGGCCATGGTCGTTGCTCCTGGTTTGACGTCTGTTTCCCGTCAACACTATGGTGCCAGCGGGGGCCGGCCGCAAGTGCCGTTCCCGGCATGCAGGACAACCCGATGGTCACCACACGCAGGAGACTCTCGTGACATTCGTACCATTCATGGCTCGGCGCACGCTCACGCGGTCGTGGCGCGCGGTGGTCGCGGTCGCCTCCGCCCTCCATCCTTTTACCGCGTCGGAAAATTCCGCGGCAGCCGATCCCGCCGATGGGGCCTTTTCGCGAATTTCCGCCCGCGACTGGCCGTCGTGGCGCGGGCCCGCACACGACGGCCACGCGGCCGCATCGCAGACGGTGCCGCTCACCTGGTCCGACACAGAAAACGTGATCTGGTCGGTCGATGTGCCCGGACGTGGCTCGAGTTCCCCCACGGTCGTCGGCGACCGCGTCTACCTCACCAGTTGCGACGAAGCCGTCGGCAGCCAGTCGGTCTATGCGTACGAGCGGGCCAGCGGCCGGCTCGTCTGGACAAAACAGGTGCACGCCACCGGTGCTATGCGGAAGAACGCGCGTTCGACCGGCGCGTCGAGTTCCGTCGCCTGCGATGGCGAGCGGCTGTTCGTGGCGTTTCCCACGTCTGGAGCCGTGGTCATCACCGCCCTGTCGCTCGCCGGCGAGCAACTCTGGCAGACGATGCTCTGCAAGTATCTGATTCATCAGGGCTACGGTGCGTCGCCCTTCCTCTATAAAGACACGGTGCTCGTGGCGGCCGACCACAAGGGGGGCGGGGCCGTCGCCGCCCTCGATCGCAGCACGGGAAACGTCGTCTGGAAGAAGCCGCGGCCGCCGTTCCCCAACTATTCGTCGCCGATCATCTTCCGGCTCTTCGGCCGAGATCAGTTGATCCTCACCGGCTGCGACAAGGTGATCAGCTACGACCCAACCACCGGCGACACGCTCTGGGAGCGTGAGGGGGCGACCACCGAATGTGTCACCACGCCGGTCACCGACGGCGAGCGCGTGTTTACGTCGGGCGGCTATCCGAAGAACCACGTCTCGGCCGTGCGAGCCGACGGCTCAGCCACGATCGACTGGGAGAACGGCGAACGGGAGTACGTGCCGTCGATGATCGTCCGCGACGGCCACCTCTACGGCGTGCTCGATGCCGGCATCGCCGTCTGCTGGGATTCCGCCACCGGCAAGGAGCGATGGAAGCACCGGCTCGGCGGCAATTTCAGCGCGTCGGCCGTGCTGCTGGGCGACAGGATCTATGCCGCGAGCGAGGCGGGTGAGACCCACGTGTTCCGGGCCAGCCCCGAGCGGTTCGAGTCGCTCGCCGTGAATAAGCTCGGCGACGAGGCCTGGGCGACGCCCGCGATCTGCGGCGATCGCATCCTCATGCGGGTCGTCACCGGCACGGGCGACATGCGGCAGGAGAAGCTCGTCTGCATCGGGACTCCGTGACCGAGGCGGGTCGCTCGAGGGACGGTTGACACGCTTGGACCGGACCGATAGCATGAGTGTACATCAGTACAAACCCTGTTTTATACAAACGCTACCTTTAGAGTTCACTCATGACAGCTGAAAGCCTTCGCGAGTGGTTGCAGAAGCGGCCCTTCCAGCCCTTTATTGTGAAGACATCGGACGGCGAAGCGTATGAAGTCCGGCACCCTGAGATGGCCTTTCTGACGCGGACGGAGATTGTGATCGGTCTCGCCGAGCGAAACGGCATCCCATCGCGGCACCGCACCGTCTCGCTCCTGCACGTCACCGCAATCGAACCGATCGACGCGTCGGCGGCAGCCTGACGGCGACCACAGCCCTGGCTCAAACAAGCGCCGCGTGCAGGATCTCGACCGGATGCAGGGCCGTGCGGCCGGTGCCGTCCTTGATCTGATGGCGGCAGCTCGTGCCTGGCGCGGCGATGAGCACGTCGTCGGCCGCACCGCGGACGGCAGGAAAGAGGACGAGTTCGCCGATCTGCATCGACAGCTCGAAGTGCTCCCGCTCGTAGCCGAACGACCCGGCCATGCCGCAGCAGCCGCTGGGAATCGTCTCGACCGAAAAGTTCCGCGGCAGGGAGAGCGACTGCACCGTGGGAGCGAGCGACGCGATCGCTTTCTGATGGCAGTGGCCGTGCAGCTTGATCCGGCGCGGCTGGTCTGTGAATGACTCAGCCGTGATCCGGCCGCCGGCCGCCTCCCGCGCCACAAACTCATCGATAAGGAACGTGCGCGATGCCAGCCGCTTCGCGGCCGCGGCGAGCCGCTCCGGCACGAGGTCGGGATACTCGTCGCGAAAGCCAAGGATCGCCGAGGGCTCGATGCCGACAAGCGGTGCGTCGTCGGTGATGATATCGGCGAGCAGTTCGACGTTGCGTGTGGCGAGGTCGCGGGCCTCCCGCACGAGCCCCTTCGAGAGCTGGGCCCGGCCGCTATCGACGTGCCGCGGAACCACCACCTCGTAGCCGAGGGCTTCGAGCAGTTCCACGGCCTTCATGCCCAGCGGCATGTCGAGCGTGTCGGTGAACTCGTCCACGAACAGGTGCACGCGGCCGTTTCTGGGGGCTGACGAATCGTGCGACGAGATTTCATCTTGTCGGGCTTCCGAACGTGGCGACAAGATTTCATCTTGTTGGGCTTCCGAACGTGGCGACAAGATTTCATCTTGTTGGGCTCGGGGCCGGATTCGGCAAGTTGAAAACTTGCCGCCACGTGTTTGCTGCACATCTCCCTTTTGCTCCCGGCGTCTGAGCCACGCCGTGAGCGTCGTGCGATGCAGGGGCGGCAGCGACCGGGCCGTTGCGAAGCCCATGAACCGTTTGACGAGCTGAGACACGCCCGGCGCCGATACGGCGAAGTTGTAGGCCCACGGCGCGAGGCTCGCCCACCGCATCGCGGCGGCCGAACCGGCGATCAACCGGCTCCGCAGCGGCACGCCACGCACGTCGTGCAGATGCTGCTGCCACTCGGCCTTCAGCCGGGCCATGTCGACGTTGGATGGGCACTCGCTCTTGCAGGCCTTGCAGGAGAGGCAGAGATCCATCACGTCGGCGATCTCGGGCTGGACCCAGGGGTTGGCCGCCTCGCGGGTCGAGGAGAGGGCCTGCCGCAGCACGTTGGCCCGCGCCCGCGTGGTGTGCTGTTCGTCCCGCGTCGCCATGTAGCTGGGGCACATTGTCCCCCCCATCACGGCCGTCTTGCGGCACTGCCCCACGCCCGTGCACTTCTCCGCCGCGCGAAGCACGCCGCCGGTGTCGGCAAAGCGAAACACCGTGTCATGGTGCGGCTCTGACTCGCCGGGAATGATTCGTAGCGACGTATCCATTGGCGGCGTGTCGATGATCTTACCTGGATTGAAAATCCCCTGCGGGTCGAACAGCCGCTTCACCTGCACGAGCAACTGGAAGCACTCGTCGCCCACCATCGTGCGGATGAATTCGCCGCGGAGC
Organism: Planctomycetia bacterium; assembly: GCA_026401075.1. Classification (GTDB taxonomy): domain Bacteria; phylum Planctomycetota; class Planctomycetia; order Pirellulales; family UBA1268; genus CAMCQY01. The sequence continues at coordinate 16,790 of JAPLNQ010000179.1, read as the reverse complement.
CGGCCATCGCCGTGCTCGCCACTCAGGCTCCCGCGGTATTGCTTCACAAGCGCCGCCACGTCGGTGGCCACATCGCGAAACATCGCGAGCCCCGCGGGCGTGCGGAGGTCGAAGAGCGGCCGGAGATGCAGTTCACCCGCGCCGGCGTGGGCGTAGTGGATGCATTCGATGCCATATTTCTCGGCGAGCAGCCGGTCGAACTCGGCGATGTAGGCCGGCAGATCCTCGACGGCCACGGCCGTGTCTTCGACGATCTCCCGCGGCTTGGCGTCGCCCGGCACGTTGTTCACGAGCCCCTGGCCGGCCCGGCGCAGCTCCCAGACCTTGTCGCCGTCACCACCAACGAGCACGGGGTAGGCGTAGCCGAGGCCCGCGGCACGGAGTTCACCCTCGATCACGCCGAGCTTCGCGGCCACGGCCTCGCGGTCGGCGTGTTTCACCTCCACAACGAGGATCGCGCCGGGATCGCCCACCACGAACGAACGGTTGCGGGACTGTTCGGCGTTGTCCTTCGTGCAGTCGAGGATCTTCTTGTCGATCCGTTCGCAGGCCGTGAGCACGCATGCATCTACTGAATCCAGACACGCCGGCATCCGTGACGTATCCGGCTTGTGGCGATGCCGCATCGCGACGAGCGTGGCCCGCAGGGCCTCGTCCACAGTCGCGCAGTGCACCACGAGGAGCGCGCCCGGCGGCGGCAGCGGGATGAGGCTCAGTTCATATTCCACGCCGAAGAACAGCGTCCCTTCGGAGCCGGCCAGCAGCCGACAGAAATTAAAAGGCCGCTCGCCCCGGCTGTCGAAGATCTGATCGAAACAGGAGGCGTCCATGAGGGCATCGAGGGCGTAGCCGGTGTTGCGGCGAGTGACCTCGGGTCGCGGATAGGAATCGCGGACGAGCCGGCGGTTGGCAGGATTGCCGAGCAGATCATGGATCTCGCGGTAGATCCGCGTCTCGAGCGAGTCGGGCCCCGCGACCTTCTCCGCGAACTCTTCCGCAGAGAGCGGGCCGAACGTCACCTCCGAGCCATCGGCAAGAAACCCTCTCACGCGGATCAGGTGGTCGCGGGTCGAGCCGTATGCGATGGAGTTTGAGCCGCAGGAGTTGTTGCCGACCATGCCGCCGATCATCGCCCAGGCCGCGGTCGAGGTTTCGGGGCCAAAGAACAGCCCAAGCGGCGCGAGATGCTGGTTGAGCGCGTTGCGGACCACGCCCGGCTGCACGCGGACGGTGTGGCGATCGACGTCGACCGCCACGATCCGATTCAGGTGGCGGCCGGCATCGACGACGATCCCGCTGCCCACCACCTGCCCGGCCAACGACGTGCCGGCGGCGCGGGGAATCAGGCCGATGCGTTCCGCGGCGGCAAACCGCACGAGTTCGCGGACGTCGGCCTCCGTCCTGGGGAGCGCCACCGCCAGCGGCCGTTCCTGATACTCCGACGCGTCGGTCGAGTAGATCGTCCGCGTGAGGTCGTCGACGAGCAGATCGCCCTCGAGACGGGCCGCGAGAGTCGCGAACGGCGGTGTTGAAGTTGCCGGATTCATACGCTCCCATGCACCTGATCGACCTGTCCTGCGATGCCATGCCACGTCCATCATGATAGGGTCTCGCACCGGGAACAAACTTTTACGTTTCTTGCCGCCTGCTTTTCCAGCCATTGCATGACGCACGAACAACTATCTCTCTTCGCCGATGCCGACGCGATCGATCCCGCTGCGGTGGACCCGGCCGTGAAGATCCTGGGCGAGATGCTCTCCCCACGCGTTCATCTGGGCACGTCGAGCTGGTCCTTTCCCGGCTGGACGGGGCTCGTCTACGCCGCCCGCAACGGCAATCCGGCTAATGAACAGACACTCGCACGGCACGGGCTCGCCGCCTATGCGGCGCACCCGCTCTTCCGAACAGTCAGCCTCGACCGCACGTTCTACGCGCCGCTTACGCGCGAGGAATTCGCCCGCTACGCCGCGAGCGTGCCCGCCCACTTCCGGTTCGTCGTGAAGGCGCCCGCCGCGATCACCGATCCGGTCGTGCGCAAACCAGGCTCGGGCGAGGCGGCCCGCGACAATCCGCTCTTCCTCGATGCCACCACGGCAGCCGCAACGTTCATCCGGCCGGCTGTCGACGGACTCGGCTCCAACGCCGGTCCGCTCATCTTTCAGTTTCCGCCGCTCGGCCGGAGGCTCCTGTCCGACGTGCCAAAACTCGCGGCGCGAATCGCGGCCTTCATGACCGTGCTGCCACGCGGGCCGCTCTACGCCGTCGAGGTCCGCGATCCGCAGCTCGTCTGCGAGGCATTCGCGCGGTCGCTCGAGGATGCCGGCGCCGTGCCATGCCTCGCCGTGCACGCACGGATGCCCCCCGTGGATGAGCAGGCCGAGGTATTCCGACTCGCGCAGCCGGCCGCACGCCAGCCGCTCGTGGCCCGCTGGAATCTCCATGCCGGCCGTGGCTACGAGGATGCGAAGGCCGATTATTTTCCGTTCAACCGCCTGATGGAGGAGGACCTGCCAAGCCGCGCGGCCCTGGCGCGATTGGCCCGCGCGGCGGCCTTGGCCGACCGCGACGTCTTCATCACGGTCAACAACAAGGCCGAGGGTTCCGCCCCGCTCTCCGTGCAACGACTGGCGGAGCAGATCATGGGGTGACTGCATCGCCATCGGTGGCGACTGCCCGCCGCAGCACAAACCGCGTCACCAGGTGCAACAGAAACCCGACCGGGCCTGAGAGGAACGTGAGCACAAGCGCGATCGTGCGGAGCGGCCAGGGGATGCCGAGGCGGGGGGGGGGCCGCGCAATCCAGGCGCCGACAACCATGTCGAAGACGAGATAGTGGGTCCACGCGGCGGCGAAGACCCAGTCGTCGGCGAAGACGGCGCGGAGGCCGTCGATCGTCATCACGTCGCCGGGCGGCGGGCCGTTCGAGGCAAGCTTCCAGCCGATCACGCCGGCATAGCACACGGCCAGCAGGCCAGGGATCACGGTCGCACAGAGCAGATGCGACACGACCCGTCGGCCAGGAAACAGCACGAGCCCGATCCACGCCAAAAGGGCGACCGTGTTCGTGATCTGGAAGAAGTGTTGTGGCATGGAAGCATGGTCCTTGGACGGGGCTTTTTTTTAACCGGGAAAATGACTCCCGTCACAGGCTTTCGTCGGGATGGTAGTCTCTTTATCTGCCCCTGGCAGCAGGAAGCCGATGAACCGCCATCCGCGACAGCTTGGTTGCACCTCGACCGTCGCCCACGGTGCATGTCGCCGCGGCTTCCACATGGCGGTACCGTGGCTCTTGGTGGCCACCGTCTTTGTCGACCCCACAGCCGGCCTGCGGCCAGTCCAAGCCGGCGATGACGACGCTATCGCGGCAGGCATGCATGAGTTCCTCGCCCGCCACTGCGCCGACTGCCACGGCGACAGCAAGCCCGAAGGCGATGTCACGCTCTCATGGCCGGCCGACGATGCCAGCCTGCTCGCGCAGCGAAAGGTCTGGGAAACGGCCGTGCGCCGGGTCGAGACGGGCGAGATGCCTCCGCAGGATCAGCCGCGGCCCGAGGCGGCGGCGGCGGCGTCCTTCGTGGCAGGCATGCGGCAGCGCTACGCCGAGGCCGACTTGCGCGCCCCCGCCGATCCCGGCAGGGTCACGATGCGACGGCTCAACCGGTTGGAATACCGCAACACGATCCGGGACCTCGTGGGGGTCGACTTCGACCCGACGACCGATTTTCCGAGCGATGAAATCGGCCATGGCTTCGACACGATCGGCGACGTGCTCACGGTCTCACCGCTGTTGATGGAGCGGTATCTTGATGCGGCCGAGGCGGTGATGGAGCGGGCCATTCCCACTACGCCTCCGCCGGTGGTCAAGCGTCGCCGGCAGGCGCAGTACACCGAGCCAGCCAGCCCGGACGTTAAACGGCTGATCGTCGCAGGGTTTCGTCGGATGTCCACTGACGGAGAAGGCGCGATCGAACTCGGACCGATCAATGCCCCGTTCGAATGGGAAGCCGACGGCGAGTATGAGCTGCGCACGAAGGTCTACGCCGCGGCCGACACGCCGCAGCCTGTTCGCGTGACGCTCCTCGTCAGCGGCAAGGACCTGCCACAGCCCGCCGCGCAAGAAGATCTGGCCCGGCTGTCTGGCGCCGTGCTCCGCACGGCGCGAATCCTCGGGTCGTTCGTCGTCACCGGCACCTCGAAGCAGACGGCAAACGAGTTCACGGTTCGCGTGCCGCCGCTGCCGGGACGCGACAGAGTGCTGATCGCCATCGAGAAACCGGCCACGGAAAACACGGAAGCCACGACTGGCGAGGAAACCTCGGGCGACAAGGAACCCCCGGACGCTCCGGCCACGACAGTGTTCGTGGAAGGCCTGGACCTCACCGGTCCGCTCGATTCCCGGCCAGCGACGCAGAAGCGACTGCTGGCATGTGCGGCCACTGGGTCTCAGGAAGACCAGACACGGGAGGTGCTCGGGCGGTTCCTCAGGCGGGCGTTTCGCCGCCGTCTCGAGCCGGGTGAACTCGACCGTCACGTCGCGCTCATGGACAAAGCCGTGAAAGCCGGCCGCGATTGGCACGCAGGTGTGCAGTTCGCCATGCAGGCGGCCCTTTGCTCGCCAAAATTTCTCTTTCATGTCGAATCCGACGACCGGCCGGATGCCGAGGGCGTGCAGTCGCTCGACGAATTCCAGCTCGCCTCGCGGCTCGCCTATTTTCTCTGGAGCACGATGCCCGACAACGAACTGCTCAACCTGGCAGACCGCGGGCAGTTGTCCGAGAACCTCGATGCCCAGGTCCGGCGCATGCTCGCCGATCCCCGTGCCGGCACGCTCGTGACCAGCTTCGCCATGCAGTGGCTCCAACTCAAGCGAATCGAGTTCATCTCGCCCGACGGCGAACTCTTTCCCACGTTCAACAACGACCTGCGAACCGCCATGCTCCAGGAGACCGAGCTCTTCGTGGGAGGCGTGTTTCACGAGGATCGCAGTGTGCTGGAACTGATCGATGCGGATTCCACGTTCGTCAACGCGCCGCTGGCAAAGCACTACGGCCTGGAGGACGCCTACCGCAAGGCTGGGGGCAAGGGGAAGGACTTCCGCCGCGTGACGACCGGCGACCGCACGCGTGGCGGCCTGCTCTCGCAGGCGGGCATCCTCACTGCCACCTCGAATCCCACACGCACGTCGCCCGTCAAGCGTGGCCGCTGGGTGCTGGAGCAACTGCTCGGCGAGCCGCCACCGCCACCACCACCCAACGTTCCCGAACTGGAGGAGAACGAAGGGGTGTCAACGACAGCTTCACTCCGGGAGCGGATGGAGGTGCATCGCAGGAACGCTGCCTGCGCCGGCTGCCATGCCCGGATGGATGCGATCGGATTCGCCCTGGAAAACTACGATGCGGTGGGAGCATTCCGCACAAAGGATGGCACTTTCGATATCGACGCCGAAGGGACGTTCCCCAATGGCACATCCTTCTCCGGCCCCGCGGGGTTGAAGGACGTGCTGCTGGCGAAGAAACGGGAGTTCTGCCGGTGCCTGACCGAAAAGATGATGATCTTCGCGCTCGGCCGGGGCCTCGAACCGGCCGACCGGTCGACGATCGAGCGGATCGTCGACCGCCTCGAATCACAGGATTACAAGGTATCGGCCCTCGTGGCCGGGATCGTCACCAGCGACGCCTTCCGGCAGCGTCGCGGTGGCGGCACCGTGGAATAACTCACACCATCGAACGAGGTCTCTCATGATGAACGTCGCTGTCAGGCAGCTCTCGCGCCGCACCCTGCTCCGGGGCCTCGGCGTCGCCCTGCCGCTTCCCTGGCTGGAGGCGATGGGAAGGCTCACGACACGGGCCGCGGCCGCCGAGTCGCGGGCCGCGCCCGACTCCCAGTCCGCGCCGCCCAACCGGGTTGCGTTTCTCTACGCGCCCAATGGACAGCACATGGCCGACTGGACGCCTTGCGGGGAAGGCCACGACTTCGAACTGGCGTCGATCATGCAGCCGTTGGCGGGACTGAAGCAAAAGCTCACGGTGCTCTCGGGGCTGGCGGCCGACAAGGCCCGGGCTCATGGCGATGGCGGCGGCGACCATGCCCGGGCGATGGCGGCGTTTCTCACCGGCGTGCACCCCAGGAAGACTGACGGCACGAGCATCCGCAGCGGCACTTCCGTCGACCAGATCGCGGCCGCGATGGCTGGCAGCGAGACACGGCTCCCCTCTCTGGAGATCGGCGCCGACAAAGGCGCGATGGCCGGCAACTGTGACTCCGGCTACAGCTGCGTCTACTCCTCGACGATGTCGTGGCGGTCGCCCACGCAGCCGTTGCCGAAGGAGGTCAACCCGAAGGTGGTCTTCGACCGGCTGTTCGGTGACGGCGACCCGGCCGCCGCGGCCCGCGCCGCCCGCCGCAGCAGCATCCTCGATTTCGTGCGGGAGGACTCCCGTGGCCTGGAGCGACGGCTGGCGGCGGGCGACCGACGGAAGCTCGACGAGTATTTCACGTCGGTCCGTGACATCGAACAGCGGATCGAACGAGCCGCGGCGCTGCCCCCGGTGGAGCTGCCCGCCATGGCACCGCCCGCGGGCATTCCGGGCGATTACGCCGAACACATCCGCTTGATGTGCGATCTCCTGGTGCTGGCCTTCCAGGCCGACGTGACCCGCGTCGCGACATTCGTGCTGGCCAACGAAGGGAGCAACAAGCCGTATCCATTCATCGGGGTGCCGGAAGGGCATCACGACCTCTCGCACCACGGCGGCAACCCGGAGAAGCAGGCGAAGATCCGGAGTATCAACCTGTTCCACGCCGGCCACGTCGCCCACCTGCTCCAGCGGCTCGACGCGGTGCCGGAGGAGGATGGCACGCTGCTCGACCACGCGATGATCGTCTACGGCAGCGGCATCCACGACGGCAACAAACACAACCACGAGGATCTGCCGATCCTGCTCGCAGGCGGCGGCTGCGGCACGATCACGACCGGCCGCCACCTCACGTTCCCGACGGAGACGCCGCTGAGCAATCTCTGGCTGTCGCTGCTCGACCGCATGGACGTGTCGGTCGAGCAACTCGGCGACAGCACCGGCAGGCTGCCTGGACTCCTCGAATAGGGTATGCCACGGCGTTCCGCACCGACGTCGAGCGGCGCATCACCTGCTGGCTGACCGAAATCGGTCGTACGCATAGCCGATTCCCGCCGCCACGACCCACCGCCGCTGCTTGCGGGCCTTTCCCTGGATTCGTACAACTGGACTCGTACAACTTGCTTTCTCAAGTTCCGCGTGTCCACGACAGGGGTTTTCCATGGCCACCGCCACCGCTTCCCGCACCTCCGCCAAGCTTCCCGAGTCGAAGAATGTCGGCTCCGCGCTCGATCGGGCGCTCACCGCCGGCAAGGGCATCCTCCGACTGTCGCCCACCTGGGTGCCGCGGAGCTTCCTCCATCCCGGCAAGCGGGTCCGCCTCCCCCCCGACGACTACTACTCCTACGGTCTCGACCGTGGCGGCATCGACGAGCGCTGGTTTGCCAGCACGACCGAGGCTGCCAACGAAGGCCGCGTGCCCGACGAGGGCCTATCGTGGTGCGTGTTCGACGGTGAGCGGTTCCTCCTACGCGACGCCGTCAGCGAGGGGGCCGCGAAGCTCGTCGGTAAGGCGATCTGGGACCGCTACAAGAAGTGGCCCGTCTATTCGAAGTTCTTCGACAACATGGGGCCGATCCCCCATCACATGCACCAGTCGTTCGAGGATGCCAAGCTCGTCGGACAGGAAGGCAAACCGGAGAGCTACTACTTCCCGCCGCAATACAACAACTGCGACAACCACTTTCCCTACACGTTCATGGGGCTGGAGCCGGGCACCACGAAAGACGACGTGCGGAAGTGCCTGGAGAACTGGAACCGTGGCGACAACGGTATCATCGACCTCGCCAAGGCCTACCGGCTCGAGCGTGGCACCGGCTGGCTGATCCCGCCGGGCGTCCTCCACGCGCCGGGCTCGCTTCTCACCTACGAGCCGCAGTGGGGCAGCGACGTGTTCGCAATGTTCCAGTCGCTCGTCGAGGGACGGGCGGTGCCTTGGAGCCTGCTCGTCAAGGACATGCCGAAGGAGAAGCACCACGATCTCGACTTCATCATCGGTCAGCTCGACTGGGAGAAAAACATCGACACCCACTACAAGGAGAGCAATTTTCTTCGACCGCTCGTCGATGAAAAGCGAAGCGTTCCCGGTGCCACCGACCGCTGGATCGTCTACGGCCATGTCGATGGCCGGCAACTCTTCAGCGCCAAGGAACTCACGCTCGAGCCGAGCGCGAAGATCACGGTGAAGGACGCTGGCGCCAGCGGCTGGATCACAGTGCAGGGCGAAGGGAAGGTCGGCGTGCACGACGTCGCCACCCCGACGCTTATCCGCTTCGGCCAGATGACCAGCGACGAGCTCTTTATCTCGGCCGACGCCGCCGCCGCGGGCTACACGGTGGAAAACACCGGCCGCCCCGACGTCCACGCCGACCTCCCCAAACACGGAAAGAAGCGCTAGGCAACACGAGCCCTCCGGCCGCTATACCGGCAACCGTAGCCGGGCCTGGCGGCCGCTCGACGAGCATAGGCCGCGCGGGTTCCGCGGCCTCCGCGAGGAGACAGCCGCCAGGCCCGGCGGCGCAGTACCCAACAGCCCTTCAACCACGCCCCATCCCAGGAACCAACCGATGCCATCGCACACCGCCCCCAACCTTCATAACGCCATGTGGCCCGGCCTCCTCGGCAAGGGCACCGACGCCGGCCAGGAGCCGCCGATCGGCCTCGACCGGATGCTGGAGCTGACCGCCGCTGCCAACGTCAACGGCCAGAAGTTCGACGGCATCGACTACTTTCTGTTTCTGCCGCACACGAACCCCGAGGCGAGCGACGCCGAACTGACGCAGATCGCCGACAAGATTGCATCGCACGGCTTCACGGTCGGCTCGCTCGTGGCTCCGGTCTGGCCGGGCACCGTAGGCGACTCGGCGATGGGGGATGCGGCGGCCAAGGAAAAATTCCTGTCGGCCGTGAAGATGGCCTGCCGGATCGCGAAGGTGTTCGAGAAGCACGGCGTGCGGAAATATGGCGTGATCCGGATCGACTCGGCGGAGTTTGGCGTCAACACGTGGCGGGAGAATCCCAAGGCCAACACGGCGAAGATCGCCGAAACGTTCCGGGAAGCGGCGAAGATCGCCCACGACAACGGCCAGCGACTGGCCGCCGAGGGGGAAATCTGCTGGGCTGGCATGCACTCCTGGAAAGACGTCCTCGACCTGCTCGAGGAGGTTGGCATGCCCGAGACGCTCGGCTTCCAGGCCGACCTGGCCCACACCTACCTCTACCTGCTCGGCTACAACGCGCCTGAATATGCCCTGGTGAAGCCTGGCCACACCGAGGCCGAGTTTTACGCCGCCTACAAGCAGATGACCGACAAGCTCCGGCCATGGACGATCGACTTCCACGTTGCCCAAAACGACGGCGAGGTGCACGGCGCCGGCGCGCACGACAAGACGGGCAAGCACTGCCATGCCGACGACCCCAACGGCAAGCTCGACATCGTGAAGTGCTCCGGCTACTGGCTCGAAGGCGCGGCCAAGCGTGGCATCCAGCACATCTGCTGGGACGGCTGCATGTTCCCGAACTCAACGCTCGAAAACCCCTCCACCTGGAACACCATCCTCAAGACCATGATCGCCGTCAGAGACGCCCACGGCTGGAACGCATGAACCGTGCCATCCCACGCAAGCCTATCCCATCGCTGACGCTCCGGGCTTCCATGGACGCAAGCCTATCCCGTCGCTTCCGCTCTTGGGGTAGCGAGGCGACGGGATCGGCGGAAGCTCGAGGAGCATAGGCCGCGCGGGTTCCGCGGCCTCCGCGACGAGACTTCTGCCGGCCCGGCGACAAACCGTTCCAGATTCACACTGTCTTTCTCATTTCGACGTTCACCCGCTTTCCACGAGGTAACCACACCATGGCAAAACCCCTCCGCATCGGCATGATCGGCTACGGCTTCATGGGCCGCGCCCACTCCAACGGCTACAACCGCGTCAAGGATTTCTTCGACCTGGAATACTTGCCCGTGCTGCAGGCTGTCGCCGCCCGCGACCCAGAGAAGGCAAAAGCCTTCGCCGACCGCTGGGGCTACAAGCGGGTCGAGACCGACTGGCGGAAGCTCGTCGCCGCCGATGACATCGACGCCGTCGACATCTGCACGCCCAACAACCTTCATGCCGAGATCGCCATCGAGGCGGCCAAGCATGGCAAGGCGATCCTCTGCGAGAAGCCGCTGTCGATGGACGTGGCCGAGGGTGAGAAGATGTGCGCCGCCGTCGAGAAGGCCGGCGTGCCGAACATGGTCTGGTACAACTACCGCCGCATCCCGGCCGTTACCTTCGCGAAGAACATCATCGACAGTGGCAAGCTCGGCCGGATCTTCCACTACAGGGCCAATTTTCTCCAGGACTGGACGATCAACGCCGACCTCCCGCAGGGGGGCGCGGCGCTCTGGCGGCTCGACGCCGCCGCCGCCGGCTCCGGCGTGACGGGCGACCTGCTCGCCCACTGCATCGACACGGCGATCTGGCTCAATGGCTCAGTGAATGATGTCACCGCGATGACGGAGACGTTCGTGAAGGAGCGAACGCACCAGCTCACGGGCAAGGTCGAAAAGGTGGGAATCGACGATGCCTGCTCCTTCCTCTGCCACTTCAAGAATGGATCGCTCGGCCTCTTCGAAAGCACACGGTATGCCCGCGGCCACAAGGCGCTCTACACCTTCGAGATCAACGGCGAGAACATGAGCCTGAAGTGGGATCTCCATGATCTTCACCGGCTGCAGGTGTTTGATTACAAGGACGAGGGCCCGATGCGGGGCTGGAAGAGCATTCATGTGACCGACAGCGATCACCCCTACATGGACAAGTGGTGGGTGCCAGGCCTCGCAATCGGCTACGAGCACAGCTTCGTTCACCAGGTGGCCGACTTCCTCGAGGCCTACGCGAAAAAGCAGCCGGCGCATCCCACGTTCCGAGACGCACTCGAGACCCAGAAGGTCTGCGACGCGGTCCTGGCGAGTGCCAAGAGTCACCAGTGGGTCACCGTGGAATGAATCGAGTCGCGACCTGCGTCGTGGCGTCCGTCGTGGTGATTCTGTGCGGCTTGGCGGTGTTGGCGCCGCCAAGCCGGTATGAGGTCGATGGCCTGTCGATGGCGCCCGGGCTGCGGCCGGGCGATGTCGTCACCACCAGCTGGTTTCCGTCGCTCGACCGGCTGCGGCAGCCACGGCGGCATGAACGCTGGATTCTCACGTCGCCCGATGGCTCGCCCGCCATCAAGCGTGTCGTCGGGCTGCCCGGAGAAACGATCTCGATCCAGGGAGGCGATCTGACGATCGGTGGCCAGACGGTTCTCACGCCGCCGTCTCTCCTCGCCGAGGTGGCATCGGCCGTGCCCGAGGCGACGATCGTCACGGCCTCCGATGAGGCGGCCGGTAGCCGGTGGCAGAGATCCGTCTCACTGTCGAGCGTGCTCGACGATGCAGCATTCGCCCCCGAGGAGCGGCGCATGCTCTTCCCCGTGCGCGACGTCGGGCTGGCGGCGGTGGTTCGCCTCCCTGAGTCGCTAGCTGACCATGCGGCCGTGCGTGTGCTGGCCCGCGTCGGTGGGTTCGTCGTGCCGTGGCGACTCAAAGCGAGCGGCCGCTACGCCGTGGTCGCCGGCCGGCTCGACGGCCACGTGGTCGGCGTGGTGTGGCCGATCGCAGATGCCGACGCTCGGCAGGAACATGCTCGTTTCTGCCTGCCGCCGCTGGCACCTATGGCCTGGGACGTTATTCGCCCTTGGCCGGACAACGTCACCAGCGACGCCGATGAAACTCCACCAAGCCTTGGTCTCGGCCTCACCTCGGCTGGCAGCCCGATGAGCTGCGGCGATGCCGACGCCATGATCGAACAGATGGCCGTGTGGCGCGACATCCTCCATCGCCCGGCAGCCGATGGCCTGGTGGAGTGGCGACTTGGATCCCACGCCTTCTTTGTGCTCGGGGATTTTCCTTCAGGAAGTCGTGATTCCCGGCACTGGGGGCCGCTCGGCCGCAGTGTTTTTTGCAACCGTGCGCAGCCGTTGGACTGAGCGGAATCCCCTACGCCAGTCGCGGCAGCATCCGGTCGGCCTCGTGAAGCACGGTGACGCTGTCGGAGCGGTGAGCGAGACGCTCCACCACCTCCGGCGTCGCGGCAAAGCCAAGCTCAAGTTCCTCGACTGTTGCCTCATCCAGGTCGGAGAGAAGCACGAGCCGCCGTTCACCGAGGGCCCGGGCGAAGAACCGGGTCTGAAACGCATCGGCGATGAGTACCTTGTCGCCAGTGCCCACCGCCTCCCGGACGAGCGCGTCGAGTGGTGCTCCCTCCCGCCACCGAGAGAAGATCACGCCGGGCCGCTCTGCCATCCGGCTCACAACGCAGACGGTGCCCGTGGGATGCGTCACACGCGCCGCGGCCGCCACGGCCCGCAGGAGCATGGCCGTCCCGCCCCGAGGATTCGAAAGCGATGCGATCGTGAGCATCGCCGCCGCCCGCACCCCGGGCCTCCAGCCCGCAGCCAGCTTCCGCGCCTGACGGGCCGCGGCATCAGACAGCCCAAACGCCGCCGCGGCGAGCGTGTCAGCCCGGCCGGCGACGAGCCGCAGGTTCGCACAGACGCCGAGTTGCCAGGTCGCCTCGTGGTTGCTGACCATCCAGGCGTCGAGCGCCCGTCGACCGCGTCTTGTCAGAGACCGCACGATCTCCTCTCGGCAGGACCGCCGTGAGAACGTGGGCCAGAGTTCGCCCTCGAGCGAGCGGCCGCCAAACGCGGCATCCCATCCCCATTGGCCGATGCTCACGACGACGTCGGCGTCGACCAGCGCCCGCGCCAGATGGATTGGCCTGCCCGCCTCATCCGCGGCCATATAGGAGGTCTGCGGCTCGTCAGCCGGATCGAACGCCGTCGCGGCACCGATCGCGGGCACGTCCTCCGCCTGCTCAGGCACGCCACAGCCCAGTGGCTCGAGCGGCGGCGCGCGCAGCAAGGTGATGTCGGCCGGTTCCACCCCTGCCGCGACCAGCCGCGTGGCGACCGCAGCCACAACCTCGGCCGCCTGGGAAACATCACCAGCTATCCCGATGGCGACCCGGTCGCCCGGGACCACGTGCGACTCGAGTGGCGGCCCAGACTCGGTCGAGCTGAACGCTGCCGTGACCAGCTGCCGGGCGGCCTCGCCAGCCACTCCCTCCGGCCCGCGGCAGTCGGCCACGAGCGCGTCGTCGTTCACCTCCAGCAGCAGCGGCTCGTCGGCGCCGTAATCGAGCGGAATGCATTTCACCGTCGGAACATCCTTTCGCTTCATGCTACCCGTTGGCACACCCTGCCGACGAGTGTCCTGAGTGCTCTGGCCGTGACAGCGACGTTTTGGCCATGATGGGCGAATGAACACCCCACTTCCATCGCTGGCACGGCGTCTCGCCCCCCTTGTTGTTTTCCTCGCGACGATGTCGCTGACCGGCTGCAACGCCGACCCCCGCAGCCTGCTCGACGAGATGAGCCGCACGTACCGCAAGGCACAGGCATACTCCGACAACGCCCGCGTCCGCATCCGCTACACCCGCGAAGGGACCGAGGTGGATCAGTCGATCCCGTTTCGCGTGGCCTTTGAGCGGCCTGACCGGCTGCGGATCGAATGCTACGACGCGCGGATCGCCGCCGATGGCACATCGCTTCGCGCTGCGGTGGGCAACGTGCCGGGCCAGGTGCTGGACGAACCCGTGAAGAGCCCGCTCACGCTCGACCAGCTCTTCGCTGACGAGCAGGTCCGCCTGACGCTGGCCGAGGGTGATGCCGGTTGCCCAACGCAACTGCCGTTGCTCTTCGCCGACGATACCGTCGACCTGATCGTCGCCGACGCCGTGGACAAGCCGCGTGTGACGGGCACCGAACAGATCGAAGGCCATGCCTGCACCGTTCTGACTATCCCTAAGCCCGATGGACCGCTCGTGCTCTGGATCGACCGAAAGTCAAAGCTGCTGCGGCGGATGTCGCTGCCCACCGCGGCCTACGGGCAGTTTCTCACGCAGCAGGGCGGGCCGGTCGGCGGGCTCTCGGTCGTGGTCGATTTTCTGGAGGCGACGTTTCCGGTCTCGGTGCCGTCGGAGGCCTTCGCATTCGAGGTGCCCGCAGGTGCATCCCGTGTGGACCGGCTGGAGCCGCCACCAACGCCCCAGCCGCCAAGTGCCCTGGTCGGCAAGGCGGCTACGCCGTTCGTGCTCGCCGCTCTCGACGGCACGACCGTGTCGAGCGAGAGCCTCGCTGGGTCGATGGTCGTACTCGAGTTTTTTCACACCGGCTGCGACGCCTGCCGACGGTCGATGCCGCAGGTGATCAGGACGGTGGAAGCGTTCACGACCGGAGCGGCCGGCAGTGGATCGGCTGCCCGCGTGATCCCGATCAAGCACTTCACCGTGAGCGTTGACGAGACCGATGTGCCAGACGACGCACTCCGCGAGAAAGTCACACTGTGGGGTGGAGCAGGCACCATCTTGCGAGACCCGCGGAGCGTCGCCGCGACCGCCTTCGAGATCGCGACCTTCCCCGCCGTGGTGGTGCTCACGCCCACAGGCACCGTTGCCGACGTGCTCCTGGGCCACGACCACCAGGTGGCCAACGATCTCTCCGCGACCCTCGCCGCGGTGGCGGCCGGCACGCCCACCGGGCCGCTGCTCCGCGATCGCTTCGAGACCCGGCTCCGGGACTACCGCGAGTTGCTTGAGAAGGTCGCCGGGGGTGGTGCGGTGGAGCGGATGCCTCCGCAGCAGATCGCACCCCGTCGGCAGCCGGATCGCTTCAAGCTCGTCAGGGCCTGGCGGGCCGAGGGCGTTGCCATGCCGGGAAACGTAGTCTGCTTCGACGATGCCTCCGCCGGCAGGATCGTCGCCCTCGACGGCTGGCGGACCGTCGTTGTGCTCGATCCAAGCGGCCGGGAACTTGCCCGACACGAACTCGATATGCCGGCCGATGCCGCCGTCGGCTTCCTGCGGACAGCCGTTGATTCGGCCGGCACTCGCTGGTGGCTCGGCGGGAACCGCGGCGGCCAGCAGGTCTTTGTGTTTGACGAGGCGTGGAAGCTCCACGCCTCCTATCCCGCCTGGGAGAGCCCAGCCCACGCCGGAATCAGAACCGCGCAACTCGTCGACCTCAATGACGATGGCGCACCAGAAATCGTCGTTGGCTATTACGGCACCGTGGGCGTGCAGGCCGCCAGCCTCGAAGGCCACCGGCTGTGGCGGGAACGTTCGTTCGACACGGTGCTCGACGTCGTACCGGATGCACCGCATCAGGCGGGCAGCCGCGGGCTCGTCTGCGTGAACGGCCACGGCAGGCTCGTTCCGGTGACGATGGAGGGCAGGGGCGCGGCGGCAAGGCCTGGGGAAGGGGCTGGGCAAGGGCCTGGGGAGGGCCGAAGGCAGCCGGATTGGTCAGCGAGCCCTGCGGTCGCGTCACTCTTCGCGGGGCCTGTGGCACCCAATGGAGGATGGGCCTTTCTGGGACTGGCCAGCCCAAGCGTGGGCACGAACACGGCGGTGGGACTCGGTCCGCTCCCTGACCAGTTCTGGGAACTCGATCTACCCGACGGCGTGCACCGCGATGGCCCGATCGAGCCGGTGGCCTGGGCCGATCTGCTCGGCACGCCGCGGCGGCAGTGGCTCATCGCCGCCCCCGACGGATCAGTGACCGTCGCCTGGGCCGACGGCCGCGTCGTCGACCGCTATCGCCACGGCGCACCGCTGGTGGGAATCGGCGGCTACCGCGACGGCAACCAGGGATTCATCGTGATCGCCACACGGGACTCGCTCGAGGGCTACCGTGTGGACGACGTGGCCCTCGACTGACGGTCAGTCTGCGCCTTTCCGCGTGCACAAGGCCTGATAGACGTTCGTCGCAATCGATTCGGCGATGAAGTCACAGTGGCCATCGGCGAACACGACATTGGCGCCTGCAACGTGGCGGCTCGACAGGTCCTCGAAATGACGCGCCGCTGGATCACCATTCGGCGGATGGTCACCGATGGCAACGACCCGGACGATTGCCTCGCACTTGCCTTCGAACATCCCGATCCAGAGGCTGCCTCCCATGGCAGAATCGCGTTCTCCCACCATGATCGTCTTGCTCAAGCCGTCGGTAACGTGGCGGAAGGGCATCCTGCTATTGGCATAAAACATCCCATTCCCGCTGAATGCTTCCACCTCGGCGTCGTTCGTCCCGAACATGCCGACATAGTTGGTTCTTGCGACCATGACCGCGGGGCTCGAGGGATTGGCGTCGGGAGTCGTGTGGTCGCAAGCCCCTCCCTCGGTGCCGATATTGAACATTGGCGAGCCAGCAGCGCCATCGGAAGGGCAGCGGAAGCCCGGGATCACCTTGCCGAGCACCGTTGACGATGCGGAGGCGATCGGGGTCTTGATGTCGATGCTTTTATAGGTCGCGTCTTCCTCGACGTAGGGCAAGAGTCGCGATGCCCAGCCCCAGCCAACGCCCTCGTCGCCATCGCCGTCGCCCGCCGTACCGTCGGCGAGCCAGCCTTCCGGCAGCTGCCGCCGAGCCTCGTGATAATTCTGGAGCGCGAGACCGGTCTGCTTGAGGTTGTTGGTGCACTGGGCCCGGCGGGCCGCCTCGCGGGCGGACTGCACGGCGGGCAGCAGGAGGCCGACCAGCGTGCCGATGATCGCAATCACGACCAACAGT
>JAPLNQ010000052.1 GCA_026401075.1 Planctomycetia bacterium | reverse complement strand
TGATCTTCTCTCGCCGATTGAAGCGCCCGGCGATTACTGGCTGCTTATCCGTCCGTGTGACTGGCGACCGGAATGCCTTCGGCGCGGACGAGCGTGGCCTCGCAGGTCGCGGGCAGAAAGCCGCTCGTGAAGTTCTGCAGGCCGCCGTTCGGAATCCAGTCGTTGTTGAGCAGCACGTAGCCCGGCAGGTTTTCATTTTCGGTGCCGAGCCCATGGGCTATCCAGGATCCCATGCTCGGCGCCGCGCCGAGGGAGCGGCCGGTGTGGAGCAGCAGATTCTGCGCCCCGTGCAGCGGCGTCTCGCCCACGAGCGATCGTACCACGCACATGTCGTCGATCACGCCGGCCATGTGGGGCAGCAGGTCGCTGGCACAGAGCCCCGACTGCCCGCGCCTGCGAAACTCCCAGAGGGGCCCGAGCCACTTGCGATTCTGGCCCGCGGCCTGCGATTTCTCGTCGGCCTTCCACTCCGCCGGCTGCCCCGACCGCCGGGCCAACTCGGGCTTGTAGTCGAAGGTGTCGACGTGGGAGACGCCGCCATCCATGAAGAGGAAGATCACGTGCTTTGCGCGGGGGGCAAAATGGAGGCCGCCGGCCGCGCGATCAGCCGCCGCGGCCGCCTGGAACTGTTGCGCCGCCAGGCCGGAGAACGCCAGCCAGCCGAAGCCGAGGCTCGTGTCGGTGAGAAAGCTGCGGCGGCTGCGGGGCACGCCCAGGCCGCCCGGACACCCGCCGGCGAGTGAACGCCCCGCTCCCCGCGAAGGATGATGAGGCCGCTGCTCATTCCACATGGCTGAACTCTGGGTGCAAAAGTATGGTGTGGGCCACGTCTTTCCAGACGGCCTCCGCGGCGGGCCGCTTCCGCACTGGCACGCCCCGCGCGGTCGCACAGGCTTCTGCCACGGCCGTGAGCCGTTCGACTTCGGCGGCGGTGGCCGGTCGGCCGAGGCCCTCCGCAAGCATCGCGGCGATGCCCACTTGCAGGGAGGCGTCGCCTGCCGCCAGCCGCCGGGCGGCCCACGCGCGGGCCATCTCGTGCACGAACGGATCGTTCAAAAGCGCGAGCGCCTGCTCGGGAACGCTGGAGCGATCGCGTCTGCCGGTCGTGCCCTGCGGACTCGGCTGGTTAAAGAGCGCGAGAAACCGCGGCGGCTCCATGAGCGTCATCCGCAGATAGAGGCTCCGCCGACCGTGGCCGTCGAGCGGTCCGGAAAAGAGCCGCTTGGCGGGATCCTCCTTGATCCGATACGGATCGATCGGCTCGCCGCCGATCGTCGGATCGAGCCGGCCGGAGACGGCGAGCATCGCGTCGCGGATCGATTCCGCCTCCAGACGGCGCCGCGGGTAATGATGCCAGAGGCGATTCTCCGGGTCGGTCACCACCGCTTCCGTGGCCGTCACGGAAGACTGCCGCCATGTGGCCGACGTGACCAGCATCCGCACGAGCTTTTTCAGCGACCAGCCCGCCTCGACGAAGCGGATGGCGAGGAAGTCGAGCAGTTCGGGATGGGAGGGACGGTCGCCCAAGTGGCCGAAATCGTCCGGCGTGCGGACGAGGCCCTCGCCGAAGAGATGGAGCCACACGCGGTTGACGAAGACACGCGAGGTCAGGGGATTGAGGGCATCCGCGATCGACTTCGCCACGTCGAGTCGTCCACTTGAGTGGCCGGCCGGTCTTGTCGAGATGTCCTCCAGAAAGCGGATCGTGCCCCGCGGCACGTGTTCACCCGGTTTGGCAGGGTCGCCGCGGAGGGCGAGCGGGGAATCCGCCGCCTCGGCCCAGTCCTGCAGTCCGCCGATCGTGCGATCCGGCTCGAGGCGGCGCTCCGCGGCACGATAGTCGGAGACGAGCGCGGCGAGCCCGCGGTCGGCGAGCGCCCGGTTGTCGAGCCATCCTTCCCGGAGGGCCTCGTTGATCACGCCCACGTCGTCGGCATCCGCGCGGCCGTCCGCCCAGCTGCGGACAGCGGCGAGGATCCGGTCGGCGACCCGGTCTGGCAGCTGGGCTGGCAGCTGGCGTGAGACCTCCCCGGGAGTGGCTGGAGTGGCGAACAGGCCAGCAAGCCGCCCCAGTTCGTCGAGCGGCCCCTGATCGGGGGCGTGGGCAAACACCTTTGTGACCCCGAACCAGGATCGCGGGTCGTGCTCGTCCTCTTTCTTGAAGCCTGGATAGCCGGTGCGGGGAGGGAAATAGTTGTCGAAGGCCTTCGTGGCCAGCTCCAGGTAGACCCGTCGCGCAGCCGTGTCGGGCGGACCGGCTAGCCGCGTGAAGTTGCCGGCCGTCAGCTTCAGCCAGCCTGTGACCGGCATGTCCGCATACTTCACCCGCTCGGAGTGGAAGGCACGATCCACGATCAGGCACTGGGAGGCCTTGTGGCCTCCTGCGTAGCCGACCGAGAAATGAAGCGTCGGATTGCGGGCGAGCTCCGGACTGCGAATCGCGCCACCGAGCCGCATCGAGTAGACGTGCGACCAGCGTCCCGCCGGCAATAGGTGGGCGAGGGCGGCGTCTCCCGCGTCGGCGATCACGGGCTCGCCATCCGCGACGAGTCCATGCCGCATGCCAAAACCCTCCCACTGCCAGCGGTTGGCGGGTGCGTCGCTCGAGGTGAAGTCGGCGAGGAGCGTCAGGTTCGTGGCGTTGGCGGCGATGCGGCGGTCGCGTTCGGCGGCGAACGCCTCCGGTGTGATCGGCTGCTCAGCCGGGCGGCGGAGGAGATCGGCAAGCGACTCTGGAAACCTGGTGGCCGCGTCAGCCGCCTTCGGGATGGTCTGCAGCCGCTCGAGCAGGGCGGAGCGTTCGTCGAGCCAGCGGGCGACGAGACGGTCGCGGATCGCGGTCTTGATTCCCCGGAGTTGCTCGATCACGGGGCCGTTGGGATCGGCCGTATCGATGCCGCACACGCCCCAGCGGCTGCTCGCAAGCGTGCCGTAGAGGGCGTAGTAGTCGGCCTGGGCGATCGCGTCGAGCTTGTGGTCGTGGCAGCGGGCGCAGCCCACGGTGGTGGCGAGAAATGCCTTCGTGGCGGTGTCGACCGTGTCGCCGATGTTCTGGGCGCTGGTCGCCTCGGCGGCGGCATTGTCGCCATGCCACCGCTCTCCCATCCGCAGGGCCATCGTACCGACGACCGCCTCGTTCATGCCGCTCGCCGCGTCGATCCGCGGCGGCACGAGGTCGCCCGCGAGCTGTTCGACGATCAGCCGATCGTAGGGCACATCGGCATTGAAGGCCCGGACGAGGTAGTCGCGATACCGCCAGGCGTGCTTCGAGGGGATGTCCCACTCGTAGCCGTGCGTGTCGGCGTAGTGCACCACGTCCATCCAATGGCGGGCCCAGTGTTCGCCGAAGTGCGGGCTGGCCAGAAAATGATCCACGAGCCGTTCGTAGGCCGCCGGTGAGTCTTCACGCACGAAGGCGTCGATCTCCGCGGACGTGGGGGGCAGCCCCGTGAGCGTGTAGGCCAGCCGACGGACGAGCTGTCGTCGGGTGGCATCCGGGGCGGGCCGCAGGCCCGCGTCCTCGAGACGGGTGAGGATAAACCGATCGACGGGTGACCGCGGCCACACGGCCTCCCGCATCTCCGGCACCGGCGCCGACTTCACAGGCTGCAGGCTCCACCAATCGAGCCGGCTGCGGTAGACCTTCTCCCACGCCTCGCCGGCCGTCGTGCGGCGGGGATCGGGCGCTCCACGCCGCACCCATTCGACGAGGGTTTCGATCTCGCCGGCGGAGAGCGGATCCTCGGGCGGCATCGTCTGGCCGTCGATGCCGTGTCGAACCGCCGTGATCAGCAAGCTCGCCTGCGGGTCTCCCGGAACGATCGCCGGGCCCGACTGCCCTCCCTGTTCCCATCCGCCTCGCACATCGAGGGCGAGACCGCCGCTGATCTCGGTGTCGTGCGAGTGGCAGCCGTAGCACCGCTCCCGGAGGATCGGCTCGACGCGGCCCGTGAAGAAGACCGCGCCCGGGTCCAGCTCTTCGGCCGCTGTGAACGCCATCACCAGCACCGTCAGGCTGGCGGCCAGAGGCACGAGCACGGCAGACTGGAGGCGTGGCAGGAACGGCAGCAGTGGCATGAAACCCTCTCTCTGAACTGTAGAAGGCCGCGTGCGCCGCCGCAATTGACGGAAACGTCATCTGGGACCGGGCAAGGGTCAGGTGCGGGGCAGGCGTGGTACGGAACCCGATCCCTGGTGACGGCGGAGGATACCCAGTTCGTAGCCGCGGGAAACGCACTGAGCGGCCGTGGCCGCCACCAGCTTTTCCTTGATTGCCGCCACGTGGGCCCGGGCCGTTCGCTCCGCGATCGCCATTCGTCGGCCGATGTCCTGATACGACAGCCCGTCCCGCAGATGAATGAGCACCTCCACCTCGCGGTGCGACAACGGTGAGCCCTTGTCAGCGGCCGCCATGCGACGGGCGATCTCCTCGCCGATCGGCCGGCCGCCGTCGTTCACCTCGCGGATCGCGTCGAGCAGCTTTTCGAAGCCGACGGTCTTCGTGATATAGCCGGCCGCCCCGGCCGCCAAGGCCTCCAGCGCGTCCTGCTGCTCCTCGGAGGAGGTGAGCATGAGCACCCGCGCGGTGGGTGCGTCCTCGAGCAGGCGCCGGAGGGTCTCGATGCCGCTCAGCCCGTGCATGCTCACGTCCATAATGGTCACGTCGGGCTGGTGCTGCTGCCAGAGTTGGAGAGCGGTCTCACCGTCGCCGGCTTGAGCGACCACGACGAACTCCCGTTCCGCCGCCAGCGCGTGGGTGAGCCCCTCGCGAAACAGCGGATGGTCATCGACGATCAAGAGACGGATACGCTGGGCGGGCGACATGCCGACCACTATGCCACCGGCCAGCGGTGTCTGCCAACTGCCGGAACCGTCATGCCCCGGCGGTGAGGGCCGCTCGATGCTCGTCGGCTGCACTCTTTCGCAGGGGCAGGCGGACGACCACCCGGGTGCCGCGGCCTGGGACGCTGTCGACCAGCAGTTCCGCGCCAATCCGCCGGGACCGTTCTTGCATCCCACGGACGCCGAAATGCCCAACGGCATTCGCCCGGGTGGCCACGTCGAAGCCGACGCCGTCGTCCTGCACCACGACCTGGACGAATCCGGGAACGCTGTCGGGCACGGCACCGTCGAGGTGAACGCTGATGCGATGGGCACGGGCATGCCGGATGGAATTGTTGACAGCCTCGCGCACGATCCGCACCAGTTGGTAGTGCTCCATTTGCGGCAGTGCGATGGGAGGACCTTGGTCCTCGAGTTCGAGAGGCAAGGGCGTGAGGGGCCCCATGTAGAGAAGTTGGGCACGGATCGAGTCGGCGAGCAGGCCTTCGACGTGGGTCGGATACCGGAGATCCCAGAGGAAATTGCGGGCTTCGTTCTGCAGGCTCGCCAGAAATCGGTGCTGCTGGAGCAGCACTCCCCGGGCTTCCGCGTCGCCCGTCTGCCGTGCCGCCGCGTCTAGTCGCAACGAAAGCCCGGCCAGCCCCTGGTCGAGGCTGTCGTGAAACTCCCTCGCGATCCGCCGCCGCTCCTCGGCAACCGCCTCGGCATGGAGCTTGTCCTGGATCACGGCGAACTGCCTGGCGACCTCGGATCGCAGCAGGATGATCCAGCCTGCGGCCGCAAGGGCCCCGCCGGCCAGTGCGGCGAGTGCGGAGGCCAGCGTGATCATCACCCGCCGCGGCGTCCACCACGAGGGGGCACGGATCACCCGGATGTCATTGGCCGACCGCAGCAGGAGCGCGATACGGTCGATCTTCCGCAGTGGTGAACTGGCCGCGTTGACCGCCGGCACCGATTCCGCGATGCCCGTGACGGCCAGCAGACTCCCATCCTTGACGTGTTCCAACGCCCGGAACACCAGCGGATCGGCATAGGCTACGGCCCCTGTCTTGCCGCTGGCGAGCACGAATATGCCGCGGTCGTCGCTTGACTGCCGTTCGACGAGCGTCGCCTCAAACGTGATCAGGCAGCCGTCGTAATCGCCGGGCAGGGCCATGAGGCCGGAGTTGGTCGCCACCTGATTGACCTGCAAGACCTCATCGGGCGTGACCGCGTGTGCCGTCGGCGGCGCGTGGCGACCACTTTTTCGGACGAGCGCCCCCGCGAGGCGTGCCACCCGGTCCGAGTGGTCGAGGAACCCGGCGACCTGAACCCGGTCGCCAGGTTCGAACGCCTCCGTCGAGTATGTCTGCACGACAACTCCGTTGATTCCCTCCTGCAGATGGACCGCCTGCCCGGGCACTGCATGCACGACGGTTCCTTCCGTACGAATCATGTGGCCCCGCAGCGGCTCCCGCCGAAACCGCCCCAGCGACGCCAGCGGCACGAAAGGACCGGCGAAGGGATCGTCCCCTGCAGGCGTCACGACCGTCAGCCACTCGGGGTGATCGATATAGAGCCGTATCTGCACCAGTTCGCCGCGCGTGTTGTGGACCGGCATGGCGACGCCCGTAAACTGAACTACTGCATCGAGCAGCGGCTCGGTGACCTTTTCCGAAGCCAGTTCGCCGAGCGTGGCCTCGAAGGTGCGGCCCTGGGTCTCTGCCGTGAGCCTATAGCGATGGTTTTCCATGCTCACGCCCCGGACGACGCCGGTCACCTGGACAATGTGGCAGACATCCGCCCCGCTGAAGAAACGCTCCGCATCGAACGGCTTCGGCGGCGGCAGGGCTGCCTTCTCGATGACGCGGATGGCACGCGGCAGGATGGCTGGACTGAAGCCAGCGGGGATGAGATCACCCTCGACCTCGACCACGGTGCCCACCTCGACGGCGTCGG
>JAPLNQ010000108.1:21200-23444 GCA_026401075.1 Planctomycetia bacterium | reverse complement strand
GTCGCGGATCAGCCGGGCGGCCGTGACAGCCGACAATGCCGCGAGGCTGCCCACCGAGAGGTCGATACCCCCGGTGATGATCACCATCGTCATGCCGATCGCCATGATCGCGATCACCGCGATCTGGTTGGCGATGTTGAGCAGGTTGTCACGCTTGAGGAAGGTGGGCCAGCGATAGCTTTCCGGGACGAAGATCGGAGGTGCCCCGAGCGACGGGAAGATCTCCTTCATCTCGGTAAGGATGAGCCACGAACCAGTGCGCTCCGTGGCTGCCACCGCGTCGACCCGGCCGCCTTCCGCCGCGACCTTCTCGAGCGAGGCCCGCACGGCCTGCGGTTCACCCCGCACGACGTCGGCAACCTTCATTCCGGTGGCAGCGATCTCACGGCGGAGGGACTCGGCGAGCATGCCGTCCTCCGGCGTGGGGCGAACGGCGACCAGCACGCGGGCGTCTCCGGGGACCTGCCGCCGGATCGCCTGGGCAACCCGTCTGGCGGAGGCGGCGTCAGTGGCCGACTGCTCCTCGAGCGTGAGCCCGCTGAAGATGACGCCGAGCAGGATGAGCACGGCGAGCATTCCGTAATCGGAGGCTAGTCGGCGAAGGAGAGACTGCATGAATGGAAAAGTCCTTTTTGGAACCGGTGTCGCGTCAGGCCATCGCCAGCCGCATGATCTCTTCCTGGGTGACGGTGGGGCCGCTCGCGATCTCGCCGGTGATGCGGCCCTCGTGCATGACGAGGATCCGGTCGGCGAGCCCGAGCACCTCGGGCAGTTCGGAACTGACCATCACGATCGCCTTGCCACGGGCCGCCAGGTCGTTCATGAGCAGATAGATCTCATGCCGGGCGCCCACGTCGATGCCCCTGGTGGGCTCGTCGAAGAAGAGCACCTCGCAGTCGCGCTCGAGCCACTTGGCGAGCACCACCTTCTGCTGGTTTCCGCCGGAGAGATTCCGGGCCCGCTCGTCCTGATGCGGCACTTTGATGCGCAGCTGGTCGACGTGGCGGCCGAAGGCTTCCCGCTCGCGGCGACCATCCACGAATCCAAGCCGCGAGAGCGGGCCAAGGTTTGGCAAGGCAAAATTCTCACGGACCGACTGGCCGAGCACGAGACCCTGCAGTTTACGGTCTTCCGTGAGCAGGCCGATGCCGGCCGCGATGGCGTCGCGGGGCGAGCGGATGTCGAGCTTGCATCCATCAAGGATAATATCGCCTGCATGTCTGCGATCAGCCCCGAAGATCAGCCGCAACGTCTCCGTGCGGCCCGCGCCCACGAGACCGGCGATCGCCAGGATCTCACCTGCACGCACCGTGAACGAGACGTCACGGACGGCTTTGCCCCGGCAGAGGCCGCTGACGACCAGTCGTACGGGGCCGGGAGTGGCCGTGCGCCGTGGATATTCGTCGGCCAGTTCGCGGCCGACCATCATCTTGATCAGTTCGGTCCGGCCGAGTCCCTCGAGCGGCCGCGTGCCGACGTTTCGACCGTCACGGAGCACGACCACTCGGTCGGCCAAGGCAAAAATCTCGTCGAGCCGGTGGCTGATATAGATGACCGCGATGCCACGCGACTGGAGGTCACGAATGATCTCGAAGAGCCGGCTCACCTCGCCCGCCGTCAGGGCGGCAGTGGGCTCGTCCATGACGATGATCCTCGTGTCTCGAGCCAAGGCCCGGGCGATCTCGACGAGTTGCTGCTGCGCCGTGGTGAGCCGAGAGCAAGGAGTGTCGAGGTCGATCGCCACGCCGAGCCTACGGAAGAGATCCGCTGCCCGGCGGCGTTCCTCTCCGCGTGCCACGATGCCCGCCCGCGTCGCCTCCTGCCCGAGGAAGATGTTTTCGGCAGCCGTGAGTCCGGGCACCAGATTGAACTCCTGGTAGATCACAGCGATACCGGCCGCGCGGGCCTCCTGCGGTGAGCCAAATGAGACTTTCGCACCATCCATCTCCAGCACGCCGGCATCGGCCCGATGGGCCCCTCCGAGCACCTTCATCAGCGTGCTCTTCCCCGCGCCGTTCTCGCCCAGAAGCGCGAGCACCTCGCCGGCATGCACGTCGAGATCCACCCCACGCAAGCTCTGCACCCCGGGGAACGACTTCCTGATTCCCCGCATGGAGAGCAGCGGGATCGCGGAGGGGTCAGAGGTCATCGGGAAAGTCCTTGAAAACAATAAACCGTGACGTTATGGTTTATGTATGAAATTCGATTCGATTGACGCCAAAAAACAGGCACTTGACCGCCTGC
>JAPLNQ010000108.1:0-21192 GCA_026401075.1 Planctomycetia bacterium | reverse complement strand
CGTGGTTTCGGGTCGAGTTGACCTACACGAGCAATGCGCTGGAAGGCAACACGCTCTCCCGCCGAGAGACTGCCGTGGTTCTGGAAAAGGGAATGACCGTCGGCGGCAAGAGCCTCAAGGAACATCTCGAGGCGACCAACCATGCGCGGGCGCTCGATTTCGTCTCCCAACTCATCGGCCGTCAGCGCGTCGTTGCCGAGCAGGAAGTCCTCCGCCTGCATGAACTGGTGCTCGAAGGCATCGATCATGCCGGCGCCGGCTCCTATCGGACCGTGCCGGTACGGATCGCCGGCTCGACCGTCGTCATGCCGAATCCTCGACGGGTGCCATATCTGATGCGGGATTTTTCCGATTGGCTCCAATCCGGATCCGCCCTCCACCCGGTGCACTTCGCCGCGGAGGCGCATTACCGGCTCGTGAGCATCCATCCCTTCATCGACGGCAATGGCCGTACCGCGAGGCTGCTCATGAATTGTCTGTTGATGATCCACGGCTATCCCCCGGCCATCATCCGTCCTCGCGACCGGGCGGCATATCTGGGGGCTCTCGAAACAGCACAGCTCGGCGGTCCCAGGACGGCCTACGACAGCATCATCATTCGCGCGGTGGACCGGTCGCTCGACATCTACCTCGACGCCGCGGGCGACGGGGCCGGTCGCGGCCGGCAGACTGCGGCCTCGCCGGCTGGGATACTCTTGAAAATTGGTCAATTGGCCGAGGCGGTCGGTGAGTCGGTGCCAACGATCCGCCATTGGACGAAGCTCGGCCTGCTGCATCCGGCACAGTCGACGCCCGCTGGCTACCAGCTTTTTTCTACCGAGGCCGTCGATCGCTGTCGTCGGATTCAAGTGCTTAAAGGCCGGCGGCTCACGCTCGCGGAGATCGGCGTGACGATCGACGAATTTGGCGAAGCCGGCGGCAGGTCGTAGACGGCCACGACGCTGGTGGCGACGGTGTCCGACGAAGAAAAGCCGAGCCCTGTCAGCGTGATCGTCGCTCATCGGCCGGCCTCTGGTGCGAGTGTCGGATCCCGTTCCGCGTCGGCCTTGCGGTAGAGGCTCGTGGGAATGAGCATCTGCGGCGGGAGCGTTTCACCGCGAGACCATCGCTGAATAGCCTCGACGATCTGCACCCCCATCTTGTCGGGAAACTGGATCGGATCGGCGTAGATCTTGCCATCGCGGATGGCCTGCCTTCCCTCCGGCTGGCCATCGAAACCGACGATCACGATCTGCTCCGTCTTGCCAGCCTTTTCGAGGGCGGCGCGTGCGCCGAGCGCCGCCGGGTCGTTGATGGCAAACACGCCGCGAAGGTCGGGAAAAGCCTGGAGTGCGTCTTCCATCGCCTTGAAGCCAACGTCCTTGGCGGCGTTGCTCTCGAGTTCGGTGACGATGTCGATCTTCGCCGGCGCGGCGGCGTTGTAGGCGTCGATCGCGGCGCGAAACCCCTTGACTCGCAGCTGGCACGATTCGGCCTGCTTGAAGTGGAGCACGGCGATCTTGCCCCCGGCAGCGCGGCCATCTGTACTGAGCGCCTCGATCATTGCCTGCCCTGCCTCGCGGCCGCCCCCCTCGTTGTCGGTGGCCACCTGCGTGGCGATCGTGACGCCGGGCTCGTTGCAAGGGATGTCGACGGTGAAGACCGGGATGCCCGCCGCGTTGGCCTCGCGGATCACCGGCACGATCGACTTCGAATCGCAGGGGGAGAGCACGATGGCCGCCGCCTTCTTGACGATGAAGTCCTTGATTTGGTTGCCTTGGCGGGCCACGTCCTTGTCGGCGCTGACCACGGTGGCCTGAAAGCCCTGCTTTGTCGCCTCGGCGGCGATCGCGTCGCCGATCACCTTGAAGAACGGGTTGTCGAGCGCGAGCAGCGAGACGCAGATCGTGCCGCGCGACGCGGCGGTGAGTTTCGGCGTGTCTGCGGATCCCCCGCAGCCGAGGAACAGTCCGCATGCGGCGAGCATGACGCAGGCTCTGAGCCACATCGACGAAATCATTTGTCAGTCCCTATTGTCAGCGATTGTGTTGTCAGCGATTGCTCGGCTTGCTGAGAACGAACTCATGCCGCACCGGCACGGTCACGGTCGCTCCTGATCCCGCCGCGAGGGTGATCTGTTCCGGCGATCGATGTCACGCGGTCGAAGCCCGCCGGCAACCACAATCACCGCAGTCAGGCTACGACGCTGCAAGCTGAGATAACTCCTGAAAACACCTCCTCCAGTGCGTTTCGCATCGTAGCGGCCATGTCGGCCGTGGCGGGAGACGTGACGTCGATGCCGCTCCAATAGCCGACACCGAGCACCCCCTGCCCAACGAGCATGCCCAGGCCGTCGAGCGTCGTACAGCCGGCTGCTCTGGCCTCGGTCAGAAAGCGTGTCTGCGGAGGGTTTGGGATCACGTCGGCCACGATCAGGCCGGGACGCAGTGTTTCCACGGCGATCGGCACGCGGGCGGTGGCGTCGCCCAGCCCGATGCTCGTGCAGTTGACGATCACGTCGACGTCGGCGGGGATCGCCACGTCGCCGGTCCAGGCCGTCGCGGTCACCTCGATCGGCTTCGCCGCCCGCACGAGCTTTGCTAGGTCCTCGCCGCGGTCTGCCGAACGGTTGACGATCGTGAGCTTCCTGGCGCCGGCGAGCACGAGCTCGACGGCGATTGCGCGGGCGGCGCCGCCCGCGCCGAGGAGCATCACGTGGGCCCCCTGCGGATTGCGGACCGGCACGAGTGACGACAGAAACCCCTTGCCATCGGTGTTTTCGCCGATGAGCGTGTTGCCGCGGCGGACGACGCAGTTGACGGCATGAATGAGCCTTGCGCTCTCGCCGAGGCCATCGAGGTGCTCGATCACCGCCACCTTGTGCGGCATCGACAGATTAAAACCCTTCCATCCCATGGCGCGGGCACCGGCGACGGCGGCGGCGAGGCCGTCGGGCTGTACCTCAGCGTTGATGTATCGCCAGTTGAGTCCCAGGCGGCGGAAGGCCGCCTCGAGCATGACGACCGTGGGGTTGTCCTCGCAGGGGGTTGAGAAGCAGCCGGTGAGTTCGGACCTGAAGCCGGAGGCCATGGGGCGAAAGTCCTCGTGTTGATAAGAGAGGGAGAGGCGGAAACGAATCAGGCGATGATTTTCTTCATGACGTTGCCGTGCACGTCGGTCAGCCGCATGTCGCGGCCACCGTGGCGGAACGTGAGGTCTTCGTGGTCGATGCCGAGCTGGTGGAGCACGGTGGCCCAGAGGTCGTAGACGGTCGTGACGTCCTCGACGGCGCGGTAGCCAAACTCGTCGGTGCTCCCGAGCACGGTGCCCCCCTTCATGCCTCCACCGGCCATCCAGATCGAAAATCCCATCGGGTTGTGATCGCGGCCGTTGCTCCCCTGGGAGAAAGGCGTGCGGCCAAACTCGCCGGCCCAGACCACGAGCGTGTCGTCGAGCAGGCCGCGCTCGTCCA
Organism: Planctomycetia bacterium; assembly: GCA_026401075.1. Classification (GTDB taxonomy): domain Bacteria; phylum Planctomycetota; class Planctomycetia; order Pirellulales; family UBA1268; genus CAMCQY01. The sequence continues at coordinate 17,741 of JAPLNQ010000108.1, read as the reverse complement.
AGTCGGCGAGGAGTGCCGCGATCGGCTGGTCGACCTGCCGGGCCATCGCCTCGTGTCCCTTTCTCACCTCGCCGTGCTGGTCCCAGGGATTGGCGCCGTTGCCACCGCCGATGTTGTAGGCCAGGCAGGAGAGCTCCACGAACCGCACGCCCCGTTCCACGAGCCGGCGGGCGAGCAGGCACTGCCTGGCATAGGCTGCCTGTTTCGGGTCCTTGGCATCGAGGCCGTAGAGCTGCTTCGTCGCCTCGGTCTCGCCCGAGATGTCCGTGAGCGCGGGCACAGCGGCCTGCATGTGGAAGGCGGTTTCATGGTTGCGGATCGCCGCCTCGATCGCATCGGCCGCGGCTGCCTCGGCACCGAAGCCGCGGTTGAGCGTTGCCAGGTAGTCGAGCCTGCGCCGCTGGCGGTCGGCCGGCTCCCATGGCCGGATATTGCGAAGGGCTGGGTCGGCATCGCAGGCGAGCATCGAGGCCTGCGTATCGCTTGGCAGAAAGCCATTGCCGAAGCAGGCGACGCCGCCGTGGGGCACGCCCGCGTCGCCGCTTTTGAGGACGACATATCCCGGCAGCTCGTCGCACTCGCGACCCAGTCCGTAGACGGCCCAGGCGCCGGCACTCGGGAACCCGAGAAATGGAAAGCCTGTGTGCATGAACAGGTTTCCCTGCGCATGCTCGCTGAACTTCGCCGTCATCGACCGCACTACGGCGAGCTTGTCGGCATGCTTCGCCATTTCGGGAAACAGTTCACTGATCTCGGTGCCGCACTCACCACGCGGGCGAAACTCCCATTGGGCCGGCATGATCAGGCCGTTTTGGTTGAACTGCGTCCGCTCGATCGGTCCGGGAAGCGGCTTTCCGGCGTGTGTCACGAGGGCCGGCTTCGGGTCGAACGAGTCGACGTGTGACACGCCGCCGCTCATGAACAGGAAGATCACCCGCTTCGCTTGCGGCTGCGTCGCCGTGGCCACGCCTGCGGTGGCTATCTGACGGCCGAGGATGCCCGCGAGTGCCGCCAGGCCGAAGCCGGCCGACGACCGGGCGAGAAATTGCCGCCTCGAGGCAAGATGGGGCAGAAGGCCGAGTTCCCGCCCAGGAAAATCAGTCAACATGGATGAACTCCTCCCCATTGAAGAGGGCATGCACGACGTCGGCCCAGAGCGGGGCGTGTGCTGCGACGCTCTCGGTGCCTATGCCATGCTGCTTAGCAAGATCGTCGATCCACGCGAGCGATGCTGCTCGCTCGGCCGCCGTTGGCTCGCGGCCGAGCATCTCGACGAAGAGCCGCTCGACCCGCTGGTCGGTGGACAGGTCGCGGCACTCCGCCACGAGCCGCTCGGCCCGCTTTGTGGCGAGGTCCCTCACAAACGGGCTGTTCATCAGCACGAGCGCCTGGGCCGGCACGTGCGATTCGTCGCGGCGGCCCTGCGTCGACTGTGTGCTCGGAGGATCAAACGCAGACAGAAACGGATCGGGCTGGTTGCGGATCACGCCGATGTAGAGGGCTCGCCGCGACGTGCCGCCGGGATCACTCGGGCCAAACGGCCTGCGGTCGAGTCGGCCTGACACGGCCATGAGGGCATCGCGGATCGATTCGCCCTCCAGCCGTCGGAGTCGGGCGTGGGAAACAAGCGTGTTCGTGGGATCGAGGCGGCGGGCCGATTCCGAGGGCTGCACGGCGAGTCGGAAGGCCCGCGACGTGGTGAGCAGCCGCACGAGCGACTTGAGTGACCACGGCTGTGGCGGCGAGCCCGTAGAGTCGACGGCGGTCGGCGCGACGAACTGCGAGGCGAGGAAGTCGAGCAGTTCGGGATGCGAGGGGAGATCACCCATCTGGCCGAAGTTGTCGACCGTGGCCACGATGCCGCGGCCAAAGAGATGATGCCAGGCGCGGTTGACGAACACCCTGGGCGTGAGCGGGTTGTCCGCGGCCACGAGGCGGTCGGCGAGTTCACGACGACCGCTCTCGTTCGCAGCAAACGGCCTCGGGTCGATCGCCTCTAGAAAGCGTCGCGGCACCGGATCCGCCGGCTGCTTGTGGTTGCCGCGGACATAGAGCGGCTGGTCGAACACCGTGCCTTCGACAACGCCCGGCGCCCTTACTGGAGATGCGAGGCCCGAGTCGAGTTTGCGGAACTGGGAAATCTCTGAGGCGACATCGGGAACTGCGGCCACATCGGCGGGCAATGCGTCGATGTCGAGCAACGCGTTGAGCAGTCGGACTTCGCGGTCCGTTGCGGTGCCGTTGCGCCAGGCGGTGATCGCTGGCCGGACCGCCCGCTGGTAGAGAGCAGCCAAGGCAGCGTTGTCGGCTGGAGCGACATCCGTGATGCCAGCTTCGTCGGCCGGCAAAACGTCGAAGAGCGACGCGGGGGGCAGTCCGACCGCCGGTGTCTCGCCGTTGCCCGTATCGACGGCGATGATGCTGAACCACGACCGCGTGCCATCGACCTTTTCCACGGGCAGGTCGCCGGCCGTCGCGATCTCCAGATGGGCCTCTTCGCCCCGCCAGTATTTTGTGGAGAGTGTGATCCACAAGGGCACGCCCTTTTCGAGCGTCGCGGCCGGATAGAGCAGCCGCTGGTCGCGGGGAAAGTTTCGCACCACCAGCCGCACCCGGGCCTGCCCCTCGCCGGCCACGAGCAGTCGGATCGAGTCGTTTTCGACGAAGAATCTCGGCGAGTGCAGGACGGCGCCGTCGCTTGCCACCAGTAGGTTCGAGTGGATGCCGGCCGGCAGCAGACGGGTGATGAACCGATCGCCCGTGGGCTCGATCCGGAATTCCCCCGACCGCGATGGGCCGTCGATGCCCACGCCGTACCGCAGCCAGGTCTCAGGCGGCGGTACGTTGCCCGGCTGGAGCTCCGTTCCGCTCGAACGCCCTGCCTCGGCCCGGAGCGCGTTCCAGGCAGCCTGCCGGGGCTCGCCGGTGAGACCCTCCAGTCGCACAATGGCTGACAATGGATGGTTGGCCGCGTGGAACTCCTTGACTCCCTTGTCAGCCTTGTCGAGCGCCGCCGGGAACGAGTCGGTGGACCGTGTCCAGGCGTCTGCCAGCGCAGGTCGAATGGCGGCCTTGATCGTGGCGAGTTCGGCGCGGTGCTCCTTTCGCGAGCCCGGGGCGTCGGCGTGGATCAGCGCCGGCCGGCAGCTCGCCAGCACGCCGAAGAGCGCGTAAAAATCGGCCTGCGAGATGGCGTCGAACTTGTGGTTGTGGCAGCGGGCACAGGAGACGGTGAGCCCGAGAAAGGCCTTCGAGATCACGTCGATCTGGTTGTCGGTGAAGGTCACCATCTCGTCGAGCGCGTCGGTGGGTGTGAAGCCATGCGGCACCATCCGGAGGTGCCCGATGCCGAGGGCCGATTCGTTGACGCTCGTCGCAGGATCGATTCGCGGGTCGGCGAGCAGGTCGCCGGCGATCTGCTCGCGAATGAACCGGTCGACCGGCACATCGGTCTGGACTGCGCGGATACACCAGTCGCGGTACCGCCAGGCATGCGGGATCGCCGGATCTCCTTCGCTGCCGTGGGTCTCACAGTAGCGAACGCAGTCGAGCCAGTGACGGGCCCAGTGTTCGGCGAAATGGGGCGACGCGATGAGCCGGTCGACGAGTTTCTCCCAGCGGTCGGCGGCGGTGTCGGCATGAAACGCGGCCCGTTCCTCAGGCGTGGGCGGCAGGCCTGTCAGGGCAAAGGTGGCCCGACGCAGGAGCGTGTCGGGATCGGCTTCGCCGGCCGGCTCGATGCCGGCGGCGACGAGTTTCGCCGCAAGGAACCGGTCCACGGGATGGTCGCTCGCGGCGAGCCAGGTGGCAGTGCCCGAATCGCGGGGTGGCACGGCCGGCCGCTGGATCGGCTGCAGGCTCCACCACTGTTTGCGGCGGGCGAAGATCGCGTCCCACGATGTCTCCTTGGCGAGTTCGTCGGCCGAGGGGGGCACGCTGCGAGGATCCGGCGCACCCAGTGCGATCCATCGTTCGAACGCTCGAACGATCTCGGCCGACGGCTTGGGGCCGCCCTTCGGCATGAGCAGGTCGTTTTCATGCCGCAGCGCCGCCATGATCATGCTTTCGGCCGGCTTCCCCGGCACGACGGCTGGTCCTGAAAACCCGCCCTCCCGCATGCCGCCTACCCAGTCGAGCGAGAGGTCGTGCTCGCGGGTGCCATGAACGCTACGAACGCCATGCGTGCCGTGGCATTCGTAGCACCGCTCGACGAGATACGGCCGGATGACCTTCTCGAAGAGGTCCTCGCCCTCGCCGGCGGCCGCGACATCGACCGAAGCGATGACGCACAAGAACGCGAACCAAGCGAACCGCCTGGCAGCGGCGCGCACGCAAGGGAACGGGAAGTCATCCGCTCGGTTTGTCATTCCCTGTATGAGAACGTAGTCTGAAATAAGAATCAATAGTGTGTTGGTTCGTTTTCGTTCGTCATCAAGACTACAGACATTCTTCTATGCGCACCGCCTCTGCCTCCAGGCGTAAAAGCACTACGTCATCAGCCCGCGACTTCGATGGCCTTCCCTCGCCCACCTGTGGCAAGACGCTGGCGATTCTCGATCTCGTTGCGCGGCATCCGCGTGGCATCACCGCCGCGCAGGCGGCGCGAGCGTCGGGCATCACGCCCAACCTCGTGTTTCGGATCCTCAAGACGCTCGTCGCGCTGGGCTACTGTTTCCAGCACGGCACGACGAAGACCTACACCCTCTCGGGCAAGCTGCTCGAGATGGCTGGTCCGCAGTCGGGGGACCAGAGCCTCGTGCTGGCCGGTCACGAGGCGCTGCGGGCGCTCCGTGATGCGACCGGCGAGACGGTGCAGCTGCTGATCGAGTCGGGGGGCAAGGCGCTCGTGCTCGAACAGCTTCGTGGCACCCATGCGCTGCAGGTCTGCGGTGAAGTGGGGCTGCGGACGCCGCTGTATTCCTCCGCACCGGGAAAGGCGATCCTCGCCTGGTGGAGCGACAAACGCCGCAGCGAATGGTTTCGCGGCCGCACGCTGAAATCGTTCACGGCCACGACGCTGGCTGACCGCGGCAGACTCGAGTGTGACCTCGTCGCGTCGCGGGCCCGCGGCTACACCGTCGACCATGCCGAGGGGCTCGAAGGCATCCACTGCGTGGCGGCTCCGATCCTCGATCTCCATGGCACGCCTTTGGCCGCGGTCACGATCATGGCCCCCGTGTCGCGGATGCCTGTTGACCGATTTCCTTCGCTTGGGGAGCAGTGCATCACGGCCGCTCACGCGATCGAGGCCGCCCTTCAGGGCTGAATCTCCAGCAGCCGCTGCGGCACGGCAAGGATGCATCGGCCCACGGCACTGCCTCGTCTCAAAGCCCTACCGCCTCCCGCGGCCGTTCCTCATTCCAGCGCCCCGACGAACACCGGCACCAGGGGCACCGACTCCTGCTCCGGGACGAACACCCGCGCCCGGCGCACCGGCCCCAGGGACCGCGCGAACGCCTGGCGTGACTGCCGTCCCCGGAACGACAACGGCTGCGCCGGGAACCACCGCCGCGCCGGGAACACCGACGCCGACACCTGGCACCACACCCGCTCCAGGCGCGCCCACTCCCACGCCGGGTCGAACACCAGCACCCGCTGCTCCCACACCCGCGCCGCGGGTCACGCCAGCACCCGGCGCACCGGCTCCCGCACCCACACCGCCGCGCGGCTGACGGGCTTCGGCAGTAGCACAGACGATCGCAGCGACAAGAGCGATGGCGACGGCGGGATTCTTTGACATGGGATTTCCTTGTTCATTCATGATTCATGCGAGGGGGAACGATATCCCGCGTTCCTCTGATGATACCGAGATTATCTCGGCTCCGCCTGCCTCGGGTTGAGACGCGTGACAAGAGCTGCGTCCGCTTTTTCTCTGCCCGCCTTCATTTGGTCCTTCGCCGACGGCCACTGTTTTCAGGAATCACGTCAGGTGGTAAGCCGACTCGCCGTGCTCGGCGATGTCCAACCCGTGCGACTCGACTTCCTTGCCGACCGTGAACCCGATCGTCTTGTCGATCAGCAGTCCGAGGATCAGCGTGCAGACGAAGGCGTAGCCGCCCGCCCAGAGCAGGCCCTGCAACTGGATCAGGAACTGGTCGAGCCCACCCAACACCGGCCGCATGCAAAACACCCCCACCAGGAGGGCACCCAGCGCCCCGCCCACACCATGCACGCCGACGACGTCGAGCGCGTCGTCGTAGCCAATGGTTGTCTTCATCTGTACAGCCCAGAAGCAGGCGAGGCCTCCGAGGATCCCGATGATCAGCGCGCTCAGCGGGCTGACGTGGCCGGCGCAGGGCGTGATTGTCACGAGACCGGCCACCATTCCCGAAGCAAGCCCAAGGGACGTCGGCTTGCCACACTTCAGCCACTCGGCAGCCACCCATGCCCCGGCGGCCGCGCTGCCGGCCAGAGCGGTCGTGGCGAAGGCGAGTACCGCGACCCCGCCGGCGACGGGAAGATAATCTTTGCCCACCGCGATCGCGGAGCCTGCGTTGAACCCGAACCAGCCCACCATGAGCATGGCCGCGCCGATCAGCGTCCAGCCGACACTGTGCGGAACGAACTGGGCGCTGGGATAGCCGTGCCGCTTCGGTAGGATCAGCAGCAGCGCAAGGGCCGACACACCGGCGAGCACGTGCACGACGGTGCCGCCCGCAAAGTCGAGCACGCCCTTCTGGAACAGCCAGCCGTTGACGTTCCAGACCCAGTGGCAGACCGGGTTGTAGACGATCGTCGCCCAGAGCACGGCAAACAGGCACCAGGCCGAGAACTTCACCCGTTCCGCGATCGCGCCGACGATCAGGGCCGGCGTGATGATCGCGAACATCATCTGGAACATGGCGAACAGCAGTTCGGGGACGCCGTTTGGCGCCGCCTCCACCGTGTCGCCCGTCGTGACGATGCGCTCGTAAGCGTTGGGGCCATCGACGCCGATCTTGGCAAAGGCGTTCATGAACACGAGGTCCGGATCCCAGCCCAGATAGCTGTGCTTCGGCAGGTCCTTGCCATCGGGGCCCTTGCCGGCATCGACCGCGATAGCCGAGGGCACGGCGAACGCCATGTTGTAGCCGTAGGCCACCCACTCCACGGTGATCAGCGGCACGCAGATCATCACCAGCATGAACATGTTGAGAACGTTCTTCGCCCGCACCATGCCGCCGTAGAACGAGGCCTCATGACACCACAGGAGGGCGGTCAGGAAGCCCGCCAGCAACCAGAAGGAACGCACCATCGCACAAAGTCCTTTCGTCTCTCGGGGAAGAAACCATCCTGCCGCGAACCTGCGCCTCCGCAACGCTGGCTTTCACGGCGGGCGGCCTGCCAGCTGCGACATCGGCCGGCGCAAAAGCATACCGAATGGCGGCTTGTGGCCACAGCAGCCCCCCTACAAGCCTGAAGGATCGCTAGTGCTGCGATTGCGGCGAAGTCGGCCAGAGCGTCAGGCGTCGAGTGATCCAATCGGGCCGCAGGGGCAGCCTGTCGAGTTCGGTGTAATACATGGCTGCTGGATTGACATCCAGTTGCTCCATGAGGTCGACATGCCGTTCGACCGGACCGCACCGCAGGAGTCGCGGGAGCAGGCCACACCAGACACAGCCGATGGTAGCAATTCCCACCACCAGCCATGCCGCTGCCGGGCCTGCGCCGGTCGTGGTGCGGGGACTCATGGCCGTCATGGTTCGATCACCTTCTTGAAGAGCCACCCGAAGGTCAGGCTGGCCATCAGGAACGTCAGCAGCAGATTCAAGGCCTGCCCCCCCACGTAGAGCACGAGCGGGCGACCGCTGGCCAGAAACGGCGCGAGCTCCCTGAAGTTGGTCTGCAGCCCCATGCACACAAATCCAGCACAGAAGAGCCAGCCGCGGAGCCGCGACGTGAAGCCGGTCGTCGTGCCATCCACCCAGAGCGCCTCGGCCGGCCCCATGCTGAATAGCCAGGAGACAGCCAGCGAGATCGCGAGAAAGCCGAGAATGAATCGCGGAAACCGACTCCAGGCCTCAGCCGCCAGTGAGGCCCGGGGAGCGCTGCCGTCTCGCTCGACCCAACCGGCCCAATAGACGGCCACCGCGAAGGCGATGATGCCAATCATCGAGTTCTGGATCATTTTCACGGTCGCCGCGACTGCGCCCGCCTCCTTTCCCAGCGACTCGCCCGCGGCGACGACCGCGCCGGTCGCGTCGATCGTCCCGCCGAGCCAGGCGCCGCCGACGATCTGATCCATGCCCGACCAGACGATGAACGGCGGCATCGCCACCATCATCAGCACCGTGAAGACCAGCGAGAGCCCGATCGCCAGAGACAACTCCTCTTTCTTGGCGCGGCAGGCCGCGGCCGTGGCGATCGCGGCGGAGACGCCGCAGACCGACATGTCGGCAGAGATCACCATGCAGAGTGACCGCGAGGGTATCCGCATCACATGCACGCCGAACCAGTAGGTGGTGACGAGCACGACCGGCGTCACCAGCCACGAGGTCATCAGGCCGGGTAGCCCGAGTTCGAGCAGGCGGCCAAAGAGCACCTCCGCACCGAAGATCACAAGGCCGGTCTTGATCAGAAACTCGCCCGAGGGGGCCCGTGCCAGCCAACGAGGCACTCCCACCGTATTGCCGATGAGCAGACCCACCGCCAAGGCCCAGAGCGGATATTCGAGGTTGTAATAATGGATGAGCTTCTGGCTGGAGAGAAAATAGGCCGCGCAGGCCAGTCCTGCGATGGTCACGGCTCCCGGCAGCACCGGGAGTGGCGAGCCACCGCCGAGCACCGTGGCGGCGATGCCGATGAGCACGACCCAGCCCGCCCCGAGCACGACCGCCTTGACGACGCTTTTGCCCTTTTTGTCGACCAGGGCCTCGGTGGGCGAATCGGCCCAGGTCTGCGGTTTGTCGATCGTCGCGGCGAGCGGTGTCGGCCAGCCCTTGGGATACTTCTCCCGGCTCGTGGGATCGTCGTGCGGACGGCCGATCCACGTGACGGCCAGTGCCATCGCGACGATGAAGAAGCCGATCACCATGGCGACGGCGTCTTCATGCAGTTGAAACCGTGGTCGCGTCGGGACCGAAAGTGGCAAAGCCATGAGTGATTCTCCGGTGACAAAACAGTGGCTTCGCCACTGTGCACGCGTCCGGATGATGGCCGAAACCATGCCAAACTGACCAGTCCACCGTGCGGTGTCTGCCTCGCTATCGGCGGGGAGGCCCGGATGCGCAGGCGTCAGTTCGTCCGCGGCGTGGGCTTCGGGACCGGCGTGCCCGTGAGTTCGCCGACCACCCAGTCGAGCCCCTCGAGATTATCGAGCAGGCGGGCTTCGGCGTCGTGGCTGGTGTGGTTGAGGATGCCGATAGGGCCCTTGTAGCCGCTCTCGCAGATCGTTTTTGCGAGGTCCACGTCGAGATCGCCCTGGCCGATCACGAGGATTTTCTTTCCCTTCTTGTCCCCCTCGGCGGTCATCCCGTTGAGGTTGAGAAAGTGCAGATGCGGCAGCATCTTTGCGAGGGCCTCCGCAAACCGCGGCAGGTGATCGTGGCCGTGGTGCTGGTTGTAGACGATGCCGACATTCGGCAGGTTCAGTTCCTCGCAGACGGCGACCATGTTCTCGGGCTCACCGCCCCAGCCGCCGTGGTTGTAGATCGACACGCGGCAGCCGGCTTTCGCCGCAGCCTCGGCGACCGGTCGGATCCGGTCGGCCGCATGCTTCACCTTCGCCTGTTGGTCGAGTTCGCCTGGCGCCCCGGCCATCACCCAGAACGATGGCTTCAGGCCACGTTTCTCAAAGCTCTCCAGCAGTCCAGGAAAATCAGGCGGCATCGACCAGAAGGCATCGAGCGAGATTCCGTGCTTTCCAAGCGCGTCCCATTCCTGATCGAACGTGGGCACATGCTCTGGCCGCCAGTCATACGCAAAATGCTTCAACCCGAGCTTCTCCATCATCGCTGCCCGGTCCTCGGGGCCCCGCTTCTTTGCGTCGAAGGGGACGATGCACCAGGCGACGAGTTTGTCGCGACGGAAGAGTTCCTTCGCGCGGGCTGAAACGTCGACAGGCTCGGCGGCTCGTGCCGTCGCCCGCACGGTCGCCGCGGTGCAGAGAACAGACACCGCGATCGCAAGGGCAAACAGTCGCGACGAGAAACGCATGGTCATTTCCTTTGAGGGTGGACGGATACGAGCCGGCAGAGGCTCACTCTTCAACGATCAAGACGCCGTTCATCAGCTTCCAGTGGCCGGGGAATGTACAGAGGTAGGGATAGCGGCCCGGCGTCTGCGGGGCCGCGAAATAGATCGTCTGCCGCTCTCCGGGGGCGGTGATGTCGGCGTAGGCGAGCACGTCGTCGGTCTTCGGCACGTAATGCCGCGCGACCGCCTCGGGGTCGGCGATCAGCGCATCGGCCTCGCCGCCGACGCGAGCGAGGGTATCCGGTTTTACGAGCACCCAGTTGTGCGGGACGACGTCGGGATTGACGAACGTGAGGGAGATCTTTTCACCGGACCGCGCCCGCCATTCCGTCGTCTTGTACGCCAGATTTGAGGCGGCCTCGATCGTGACGGCCCTGGCTCCCTCCGTCTTCTGCAGCCACGGGTTCTTCACAGTTGCCTTCATCATCGCGATGTCACGCAGGATCGGATGGGCTGCGACGGGCTGCTTGATCTCGGTGTAGTTCGGAATGTCGCGATAGGGCTCGGCGAGCTTGTGGACCGTGGCGAAAATGTCGCGGGTTGCGCCGCCGCCCACCGCGACGTGCAGGTGCAGCTGGTTCACCGGCTGCAGCTCCGGCATCTCCAGGAACAGGCTCTGCCCATCGGAGAGCACCGTGGCCGAGCGGATGGCGACTGGGTCGTGGCCCACCGTGCCGTAGTGGCTCGGCGAAAACTCGGGCGAGCCATAGGACGGGCCGTAACGGTAGTTCCAGCACTGGGCGAAGTGGTTTTTCGCGTCGGCGGCCACGGTGCGGTCCAGCGGCGCCGAAAACCGCAATAAGACGCCGTTGCGGTGGACGTGAAACTGAAGAGGCTGCTGGACGGTGCCGCCCACGTACCGCACCCGCTGGAAGCACCCGTCATCGACCCCGTAGACATGCCAGCCGTTCATCCCGCTCACATAGAGCTGGCCATCGGCGGGGCTGAACCGGCCGCGGTGGACGCCCGACCGAAAATCTCCCTGTAGCGGCACGATCGCTCCCTGCGGCTGGCCATCGACCTCGTCGCGGAGCAAGAGAAATTGCGTGCAGGACCCAAACGAGAAATGCACCATCTGGCCGCCGAGCAGCCCCCAGCGATCGCTCGAGATATACGTTTGCCCGCCGCTCGAATGGTCGAGACCGCGCGGGATATACACCATCGGCAAGGCCGGCGGCGTGCCGCGGAAGTTCGGCGCGGGGCTCGCCGGCGGCTGCCCGACTTTCTGCCGCACCTCGCAGATCGCCGACGCCGGGGTCCATTCGCCCTCGGAGACCGGCACCGTGAGCGTGCCGTCAGGCAAGAGGCCCAGGCCGTCGGGATTGCGAAAGCCGGTGGCCAGCACGTCGATCGTCTTCCCGTCGGGGCTGATCCGCAAAAGCCCCTGGTGCGATGCCGTGAAGAAGTTGCCCGCCGCATCGCGTTCGAGGCCACACTTGAAGTTGTGACCGCCCGATGGTTCGAACCGGTTCGTGACGCAGGCGTAGAAGTCGGCTTCGCCGTCGCCATTCGTGTCGTCGAGCCGTGTGAGCTGGTCGCCGCAGAGCACGAAGACGACGTCGTCGGTCACGACGAGGCCGAGCGCCTGGTTGAGGCCGGCCGCGATGCGACGCCAGCGGACGCTCTTCAACTCGGCGTCGAGGCCAGAGACCCGCCACACATCTCCCTGGATCGTGCAGATCGCCGCGTCGCCATTCGAGAAGAAGTCGTGGCCGCCAAAGAACATGAGCGAGCGCCAGGGGTTGTCGAACGGCGGCGCGATCGTGTCGACGGCGTAGGGGCTGCCAGTTCCGAGCGTTCCCGTGGTGGTGAGCTCCTGCGGCCACTGACTGGGGCCGCCCTTCACGAGGTGGGCGAGTGAATGGCTCGCGGCCGGTGCGATCTCGCGAACGAGTCCGCCATCCTTCACCCATGGGCTGTCGAGGTAGCGGACGTCGCCGATCGAGTAGGAAAAGATCACCCGCTTGCCGTGCCGGTAGAAGCCGTGATAGGTCCGCGGTCCCGGCGGCAGTTCCGCGGCGGCGGGCTTTTCGCCAGACGGCCCGGCGGGCGATGCTGAGGAGAGAAACCCATAGCGAGTCTTCCCGAACGTGAGAAACCCACCCGTCCAAATGGCCTCGAACTGGAGCGTGTCGGGATTGAAGCAGGCGGCGAGTTCGCCCGCGTCGCCGAGCCGCACGCTGACGGCCCGCGGAATCAAGCGACCGCCGATGGCCAGCGGCCAGCACTGCGCCGAGCCCTGGTCGCACCTGTTGCGACGTTCGTCGTCCCAGGTTGACCAGGGGATGCTGCCCCAGTGCCCGCCGTTGCCACCGTCGAGGCCGGGCCAGGCCGGGAGCAGCAGCGGCATCGGATCGCGGCCGCGAAACTGGATCGCCTGCTTCGTGTAGGGGTCGTAGACGCGGTTTTTATTCACCCACAGGTCGCGGTTGGGCCACTCGTCGGGCCGCAGCGGCTCGCGCGGTACATCGAACTTGCCCGCCCGGTGGGAGAGCGATTCGAGTCCGGGCGTGCGGCCAAGCTCGAGCAGATACCGGACGAGGTCGCGCCGCTGCTCGGCCGGCAGGGCAAGGGCGACATTCGCCGGCATGAGCGAGCCAACGTCGCTCCGCTCCTCAATGTCGGCGGGGGCGACGTCATGGCTCTTTCCCGTCGCATCGACGAGGACGACTGCCTCAGGCGTATCATGTTTGATGATGCCCTGCAGCACACGGCCATCGGCCAGAGTGAGGGCATACGCGCGGTATTCTGGCTTCACCGCCCGTGTGGGCCAGTAGATCGACTCGACGATCTCGTCCGGCGTGAGGCACTTGGCGATGGTCGTGAGCTCGGGGCCGACTGCGCCCCCCTGCCCTGCCACCTTGTGGCATGCCGTGCAGCCGGTCGCGGCCACGTTGAACACGCCCGCTCCCCGTCGGGCGTCGCCGTTGGTCCGCGCGTCGGCGAGCACCTGCGTGACGAACTCAGCGGACCACTCGGGAGCGGCTGAGGCGTCGAGGGCGGCTGGGCGAGGAGCGGGCGGCGCCGCTCCCGCTGTCGCGTGAGCCAGGGCGAGACACCCTGCCCAGAGGCAGACCCACCACTGGCTGCGATGTTTGTCCGTACAAAGCATACGGGTATGATATCGCTTAGAGAACTGCCGTCAAGATCGGTGAAGTCGGGCGTGTTTCCCGCGCGCTCTTGGCGTCATCGGCGATGGCAAGGAAGCCCGTGAATATCGCCGCGAGCGAGATGTCCAGGCTCAACACCGCGACTTCAGGTGTGTGGAGCGCGGTCAGCGGCGCGAGCAACAGGGCGGTGAGAAGTGCTAGAACGCGATCTATGACGTTGTTGCCCTCTTCAGCTACGGCAACTTTCCAGTCACTCGTCGCAACGTCTCGGCGTGCGCGATCTCTTTGCCATCGACGAGCACTCGCAGGCCTGCGCCTCTGTTGTAGCGTGTGCCTGTCTTGTCCCATAGGATCGTGAGCGTGCGTCCGTGATAGCTGACGTTATCCAGACAGAAGTAATCAAACACGCCCTCTGGCGCGAGTGGGTTGACTTCGACTAGGTCATCCGCGCGTGGACGCAGCCCTACCAGACCGGTGATGATCAGATCGCAGTAGGTGGAGTGGTTGTAATCCCGGCCTCGTGTTTTCGGGAAAGGGCCGACCTTCATCCAGATACCTGTGTCGGGGTTGAGCGACTCGTCGAGCCATGATACGACCTGGCCATCATCCAGCGTCAGGTGATGGCTTTGTGTGTAAGCCTTCAGGGTGTCGAAATACTCTTTTGTTCCGACTCCAGCTTGGTTGTAGTTGTTGAGCACATTTGCTAAGGCCGTCAGCGTCTGTGATGTCGAGAAGGGCCAACTCGCTCCGCACCACATGCAACCCGCAGCGTTGATAAAGAACTTCGGATGCCGACGCTCGGCCACCGTCGGACCATACGAACCGAGGAATCCCTGCGGGTCGGTCAGCTGTTTCCAAGCATCTTCATAGCCGTGACCATCCTCAGGCAGATTGAAATACCAGGGCACAAAACCAAAGATTTCGCGGACCTTGACTCGTTGCCCTGGCTCGCAGACTTCCGAGACAGAGCTGTCGTATTGATTCGTGGGTGCGTTTTCGTGCCGCATCACTTTGAAGAACTTTGCCTCGGGGTCCCACAACTGGTCCTGAACTCGTTTGCGTAACTGCTCGGCTTCGTCGCGATATTGATCGGCAAGTTCCTTCCGGCCCGCCAATTCAGCGATCCGGGCGATCGCAACGGCCCCGCCGAACATATACGAGTTCATCGGTGGCCGGATGCCCGTGCCGCCGATGGAGAACTCCTGCCCCTCCCAGGAATCCACCTGCCAATAAAGGCCATTGTCGAGCAGGCGGCTTCTCTGCCACGCGTGGAGTGCCGGGTTACCTTGTTTCCAAGCCTCGTGGTTTTTGATCAAAGCGTCCAACAACCCAGTGACGAACGGCTTGTCGGCATTGACCAGATAGCGGGCGTAGACGGCGTCAGTAATCCACTGCGAATACATCTTGCTCGAGCCACCCGGATCCCCGCCTTTGCCAAAATGAAACTGAGAGTAGTCGTTGATGATCTTCGGGTCGCGAATCCAGCGTCCCTCGTAGAGTTGGTGGCCCACGGGGCAGTTGATGGTGTTGTAGATCTTGCTCCAGCTCACCTTCGGCAGGAACTCGGTGACGACGAAGCCATCTGGGGTGTGCCAAATGTGCTTGCGATAGGCCCACCAGCGAAAGTGGTAAGTCTCTTCGATCTCTTTGTCGGAACACTCGAAGAGAGGAACGTTTCGCTCCATCCAAGCGGCGGCTTGGTCGTTGCTGATGGCGGTAATCGAGCCGTCACTCGGCAAGTCTGCGGTGGTGTCGTCCGGACGCTGACTGTTGAAGGTTGCCACATAACGGCGCAGCGCGTCGGGCTTCAGAATCGCAGAGGAATCCTCGGCGAGCAGTGCTGCCAGTGAGCACATCTGCAAAGCGATGAATGAAATAAGTGATAGCTTTTTCATTTGGGCGAATCCAAGCATACCTACGGATAAGGATAGGACGGTCAACGGCACTTCCGCACGCGTTTGACTTGTGACGAGCGGTCGATTGTGTGCAGTTGAGTGCCCTCGGCGGCACCGGTGGCTGTCACGAGCCTTCGAGCGATCCCGTAACGGTCTTTTCCGGCAGACTGCAGATTCTACTGGCTGATATCTGGTAGCGAGGCAGGGCGATTCCTGCCAGCCAGCCGCCCGCGCGAGGCACAGTAGCCCATGTCGTTTGTCCGGTGAAAAAGAAAAGCCGGGACGTGCGATGTGCCCGGCCCCGGGGCGGATGTAGACTCTCGCGGTCGGCAGCAGGCATGGAGTCGCGAACGAGGTGGCAGGTTCGATGAAGCGGTCCGGGAAGTCACGAAAAGGTCCGGTCGGGCAGGTTTCTTCGCGCGGTGCGGACAGGACGGGCACGGCCGCGTCGCCCATGAAACGCGTTCCGGCGGGCGACGCCCCCTTTCGTCCCGACGCCCTCTTTCGCCCGTCCGAGCGATTCTCGCTCGACGAGCGGTCGCCCGTGCCGCTTTACCACCAGGTGGAGCAGATCATCCTCGACCGCATCGCCAAGGCGGGCGAGATCGGCGGAAAAGTGCCGCGGGAGATGGATCTGATCAAGATCTTCGACGTCAGTCGGGCCACCGTCAAAAAAGCGACCGACAGCCTGGCGGCGAAAGGCCTTATCAAACGCCGCCGAGCCGCGGGCACACACATCGTCAAGCTCGCCGTCACCGAAGACCTCGGCCGGCTCACCAGCTTCAGCGAGCAGATGGAAAGCCGGAAGCTCAGGGCCAGCACAGAGATTCTCGGCGTGGAGCGACATGTGCCGCAGGACGACGTCGCCGCCGCGCTGAGGCTCTCCAAGGGAGAGAAGACGCTCTGCATCCGCCGGCTGCGTGGCACAAGCGAGGCATTTCCCGTCGTCCTTCTTCGTTCGGAGATCCCGGTGTCGTTCGGGATCGATCCTAAGGAGGACTTTCATGCCTCGCTCTACGAGGTGATCGAGAAGAAATACCGCATCCCGATCGAGTGGGCCGAGCAGAAGATCTGGGCCGGGAAGGCCACGGCCGAAGAGGCGAAGCTGCTGCGGATCAAGCCGGGCGACACGATCCTCGGCATGGAGCGAATCACCTACACCCACGGCGACAAGCCCCTCGAATACGTGCGGGCGATCTACCGTCCTGAGCACTACACGTTTTCAATGCGGCTCAAACGGTGATCGAGGTTTTTCAACGGCCCTTACATGCGGCTCCACCGCGCGGCAACTCCACGACTTCCTGTGACTTGCGTATGACGTCGGCTCAACCGCACGCGATACAGATCGAGTCCACCGCCGGCAGAGGCGTAAACCCTCAAGCCTCCGTCAGCGGGTCGTGAATCACGAGTCCGGGGATCTTCACGAAGCCGCGATCATGCGTCCATAGCTCCGTGGCTCCGCCGTCGAGTGCACACAGACCGATTTGCAGATCGAAGATCCTCATCCCCGTCACCCCCAGATCCGCAGCCAGCCGGACGAGCCTCGCCGAAAAAGCGGGCCCGGGCGCGAGGTCTGCTACGCCACCATCTCGTAGCGACGCCAGGAAATCCACGGCGGCCTCGGGGGGCGAAGGCCTGCCAGTGGCGGTCGGATGGGTGACGATACTGAAAAACTCCGCGATGCTTGGCATCGTGATGCCGCACCCGCCGGAGGCATTCAAGGCGGCCTCGATCGCGGCCCGTGCAGCGCGGTGCTCGGGAGTGGCAGACCGATGCGCGTAGATGAGAAGATTGGTGTCGATCGCGATCATCGTTGGTGCCGCAGCCATTCATGCATCGCGGCTCGTTCAGACACATCCACGCCAGGTGGCAGCCCGCCAGCCACGGTAATCCAACGGATCGCGGGTGGCTTCGCACGGCGGCGGGCGGCGGCTTGCGCGAGTTCCGCTCGAAGGCCTCGCTCGATGAGAGCCCGCAGCGGCTCGCGGAGCTCCGCGGCCCGCTTCTTCGCGGCGATGAACAGGTCGTCGGGAATTTCAACGGTCGTCTTCATATGGGAAAGCATATTCCTGTATTTATGGCACGTCAACTGCCTGGTTCAGGAGGCGCCCAGGTACGTGGCAAGCACGCTCTCAATGGTTTCGCGGATCTGTGCGTCGTTCAGCGGCATTGGTGAGTGGTCTGTGCGAGCTTCGTGAGGTCATCATCAACATGCGGTTTTTCACCATTTCCTTGATAGTGTAAAAGGTCTGTAATTCTGCGGCATCCGTAGCGGCCATACTCACAGGCCAAAAACAAGATCTGTTTCACTCTGGCGGGGCTCATCATTCCGAACACACCGCTGCCGTGGCTGCGTGTTCCTATATGGAAGTCGAGTCGCGCCTTCGACGGTTTGCTATAAATGCCTCGGAGAAAACTGACCTGCCCCCCTTAAACAGCACCACTTTCATTGAGAGTCCTTCTTCACGCCAGCACTTCCTGAATCACGTGTCCGTGAACATCGGTGATCCGGCGTTCGGTGCCGTTGAAGTAGTGGGTGAGACGTTCGTGGTCGAGACCGAGG
>JAPLNQ010000064.1 GCA_026401075.1 Planctomycetia bacterium | reverse complement strand
GCAGCCGAGATGGATGTTGGACGTGCCATGCGCCACGGCGAGCTCCCGGGCCCGCGCCGCCGCGGCCGCACGGTTCACGATCGCGCCGATGAGCACCTCGGAGGCGGCCGTGCAAGCATCGACCGCGGCGGTGCCGTTGGTCGTGGTGATCACGATCCGTCGGCCGGCCACGCGTGCCCGCGCATATTCAAGCGGGGAATTGCCGAGGTCGAAGCCGTCGATCCGCAGTCCGCCACGCTCGCCACCCAGGAGCACGCCAGAGTCGGAGCCAGAGCCAGAGCCAAAGCCGGCCGCCAGAGCCCGGGCCACCT
Source organism: Planctomycetia bacterium (assembly GCA_026401075.1). Lineage (GTDB taxonomy): Bacteria > Planctomycetota > Planctomycetia > Pirellulales > UBA1268 > CAMCQY01. The sequence continues at coordinate 2,337 of JAPLNQ010000064.1, read as the reverse complement.
CGACCGTGAGCACCGGCCGGACGCCGGTGGCCCCGTGGGCCAGGGCCGTGACGATCGTCGTGGAGGCCCGCAATACGTCGATCACGACCGCGATCCCTCCCGCAACCGCCCCCTGCGGCATACGATGAAACAGGTCGTGGCAGTGCCAATGCATTGAGTGTTTCAGGAGCGAGCGTGTCCAGTCAGGAAACCGTCACCATAGATCACACCACGGGCGGTGTCGACAAGAGCGGAGCCGTTGATAAGAGTGGAAACCGGGTCCGCGGCATGTTCGCCGAGATCGCGCCCCGGTACGACCTCGTCAACCGCATGCTCTCCGGCGGCATCGACGTCTGGTGGCGGCACGTCACGGTCTCCCGCGCGGCCCCGCCGCGGTCTGGTGCAATCTTAGACGTCTGCACTGGCACGGGCGACCTGGCGCTGGCCTACCGGGCGAAGTGCGGGCCCGATGTCCGCGTGGTCGCCTCCGACTTCTGCCGTCCGATGCTCGACCGCGGCATCGAGAAGTCGGCGAAGACGGGGGCGGCGATCGAGTGGGTGGAGGCCGACGCGATGGCCCTCCCCTTCCCCACCGCGGCGTTCGACCTGGTCACCGTGGCGTTTGGCCTCCGCAACATCGCCGACACGTCCCGGGGGCTCGAGGAGATGGCCCGGGTCTGCAAGCCCGGCGGCAGGCTGGCGATCCTCGAATTCTCGCTGCCGCGAAACGCCATCATCCGCAACGGCTACCTCTGGTATTTCCGCCGCGTGCTGCCCTTTATCGGCAACACCGTGGCCCGCAACGCCTCCGATGCCTACACCTACCTGAATCAGAGCGTGGAGGCGTTTCCTTCCGGAGAGTCCCTGGCTTCGCTCGTTCGGGCGGCCGGCTTCGAGCGGGTCGACATGGTGCCACTCACGTTCGGTATCGCCACCCTGTCCATAGCCACCCGCGCATCGTGAGAACCGCCATGCCGTCGCCCGTCGACCAGATGCCTGCGTCCCTGCCGCTCGTACTCGCCATCACCGGCGCGTCAGGAGCCGCGTATGCCGTGCGGTTGCTCGAAGTGTTGCTCGAGGCGGGACGCGAGGTGCACCTTTCGATCAGCCCGTCGGGACAGGCGGTGATTGGCGAGGAACTGGGCGTGAGGCTCGACCTCGACCGGTTCGAGCCGGAGATCGTGCTGGGCAAGGCGTCGCCGGCCGTGCGCCACCTCGACCGCCTTCGCTACTTCCATCACAAGAACCTGATGGCCCCGATCGCCAGCGGCTCATTCCTGACCGCCGGCATGGTGATCTGCCCGTGCAGCGGCAGCACGCTCTCGGCAGTGGCCCATTCGATGGGCGAAAACCTCATCCACCGCGCGGCCGAGGTGCATCTCAAGGAAAGACGGAAGCTGGTCGTCGTGCCCCGCGAGACGCCGCTCTCGCTGCCACAGCTGAAGAACATGCAGGCGATCCACGAGGCGGGCGCGGTCGTGCTGCCCGCCTCTCCGGGCTTCTACCACGGGGCCACAACAGTCGCTGATCTGGTTGACTTCGTGGTGGCGCGGATCTGCGACCAACTCGGCGTGGCCAACACGCTCATGCGTCGCTGGGGCGAGGCGACCTGATGGCCGCCACCCTGCGGACCTATCTGGAACTGGTACGGTTCAGCCACACGATCTTCGCGCTGCCGTTCGCGATCATGGCGGTGCTGATCGCGATTGCGTCCGGCGACAGCCCTGCCGGTACGGCGGGGACGGCGCCGCTGCCCTGGCTCAAATCCCTCGTCGGCATCCTCGTCTGCATGGTGACGGCCCGCACGGCGGCGATGGCCTTCAACCGGCTGGTCGATCGCGCGATCGACGCGGCCAATCCGCGAACCGCGTCGCGGCACCTGCCACGGGGCGCCGTCGGCACGGCGGAGGTCCTCGGCCTCGTCGTCGCCTCATGTGCCGCATTCATCGCGGCCACACTGCTCTTCCTGCCCAACTGGCTGCCGGTGGCCCTCTCCGTGCCGGTGCTGGCCTGGCTGCTCAGCTACAGCTACGCAAAGCGGTTCACGATGCTGGCCCACGTCTGGCTCGGCGTGGCCCTCGGGCTGGCGCCGGTGGCGACGTGGATCGCCCTGCGAGGCCAGGAGCTTCTGCGCAACCCTGCCGACATCCTTCCCGCGGCCATCCTCGGATTGGCCGTCACCGTCTGGGTGGCCGGGTTCGACACGATCTATGCCTGTCAGGATGCCCAGTTCGACGCCGCCCACGGCCTGCAGAGCATCCCGGCGCGGCTCGGCGTGCCACGGGCGCTCTCGCTCGCCGCGAGTCTGCACGGGCTCACGCTCCTGCTCCTGGCCCTGCTGCTATTGCTGCTCCTGCT
>JAPLNQ010000023.1:1077-1877 GCA_026401075.1 Planctomycetia bacterium | reverse complement strand
CACGAGCCCGCCGCTCGCCACGGCCAGCCGTCGGGGCGTCCACCACGGGGGCGACCGCACGATGACGATATCCTCCGGTCGCCGCACGAGCAGCCGCACCTGGCCCGTCATCGGATGGCCGCGGACGATCACGGCCAGCGGCGAGGCGACGAGGTCGATCTGCAGGATGCAGTCGACGTCGATCTCCGTGTCGCGGAGAAGCCTCCGCTCCGTCTCCGGCGTGATCGGATTCTCGAACACGAGCTCCGCCTGCGGGCCCTCGCGGTTGCCGAGCGTCACGGCGAGGGCCTTGGGATAGGCCGGCAACGGTTCGGCCACCACGGCGCGGCAGCGGATCAGCCGGCTGTCGTTCAGGCCCATGAAGGTCGGCTGCTGCGTTCGCCTGAAATGGCCGTGCGGGGCGAAGAGCTCCGTCTCGCTCAGTCGCACCGGCTCGGGCGGCGAGCCGGTGCCCACGCGACGGCAGACGGCGAAGAAGAGCCCGCCGATCAGCCGGGACATGTCGACGAACCCGGCCGCCTCGACCACGTCGCCGGCCGCCGGGCGGTCGCCACCCTTGCCCGGAGCGAGCCCCACCCGCACAGCCCGGTCGCCGTGCTGGAGAAAGACGACGTCCGCCGTTGCGTGCGTGACGGTGCCGCGGCAGCGGACGCGGTGCCCATCCGACAGCGTCGGTCGATAGCGTGCGATCGCATCGAGCGGCACTTCCGGAGCGTCGAAGGGATCCGCGGGGGGCGGCGCTGGCATCTCGATCGCGTCGATCCCGGAAACCGCCAGCCACGGCGCGAGAAACTCGACCC
>JAPLNQ010000023.1:0-1059 GCA_026401075.1 Planctomycetia bacterium | reverse complement strand
GCCGACGATCTTCACGTTCACATCGACGAACCGCTCGAGTTCCGCCGCCGTCTCGACCCCGCGAACCCACACTGGAAGCCGGCGACCACCGGCCTCCAGGTAGAGCGTCGTTCGGGTGTCGCCTCGGTGCTCCGCGCCCTGCGCCACGCCACGCACTTCCACCCGGCGGAAGATCATTTCGCTGTCGAAGAGGTCGTTCACGGCAACCGGCCGTGCCGGTGGCAGCGATGATTGCCTGATCACGACGAGCGAGTCGGCCCGCAGCTGGGGAGCGCAGCCGTTGGAGCAGGTGGGCCCTTCCACCGCTACGACCGCGCCGAGCGGAGGCCAGTCTTGGGGGGCGGCAGCGTCGCCGAGCAGCCGACCGTTGGGAGCAGGAATGCCCGAGGCATCGATCTCGATGGCCGCATCGCCATCCTGGATCACGGTAAAGCTGCCCGACACGGTCACCGTGCCCCGCACCTGCGCCCTTGGACCCCGATCAAGCTCGGCGATCGTGAGCTGCCGCACCGCCGCGATCGAAGAGAGCGGTTTGATTGGTGGGGAAGAGTCGGCAGCCTCGATGCCGGCGGCCGAGCCGCGGCAGGCCAGCATCGTCAGAAGCGCGGCCAGAGCCGTGGTCCGTGCCCCGGCCGAAACCCCCGTCGATGCCATTCGGTTGATGTTCACGCGCGCCTACTTCCGGAGGCGTTCAGCGGGTTTGCAAAACCCGGGCGATCACGGGGGCGAGGTTGTCGGCATATTCGATCGCGCCGTGGTCGTCGATGTGAACGAGGTCGGTGAGCAGCGAGTCGGGCCGGCGGACGAGATCCTCGCCGGGCAGGAAGACGAGGTTCGGATGGTCCTTTGCGAGCCGTGCCGCCACCTCGGCCATCGCCTCGCGGCAGCCGGCCAACGTCGACATCGGCACTCCCGGCTTGTTGAGCTTCAGGATCGGAGAAGCGAGCACCACCGGCTTGGTCGGATGTGCCGCGAGGATCGTCTTCAGGAAGCCCTCCATCCGCTCCGGGTAGCCGTTTTCTCCTAGGTCGTTGGTGCCGATGTGGAGCGAGAGGATGT
>JAPLNQ010000269.1 GCA_026401075.1 Planctomycetia bacterium | reverse complement strand
GAGCGCAGTCAGCATCGAGTGAGCGAAGGGCAGGATGCCTGTAGCGAACGTCCGGCGACGGGGCACGGGCTGCCCCGAACCGCTCCATCAGCGAGACTCACAACCTCACGCCATCATCTGGCGGAAGCGGCCGAAGAGGTAGGCGGAATCATGCGGGCCGGCCGCCGCCTCTGGGTGATACTGCACGCTCGCGGCGTTGGCCGTCGTATGCCGCACGCCCTCGATCGTGCCGTCATTGAGATTGCGGTGCGTCACCACCAACTCCGGCGGCAGCGTCGCCTCGTCCACGGCGAAGCCATGGTTCTGCGAGGTGATCTCCACCTTCCCGGTCTCGAGATCCATCACCGGCTGGTTGGCACCGCGATGGCCGAACTTCAGCTTGTAGGTCTTCGCGCCGCAGGCAAGCGCCAAGAGTTGATGGCCGAGGCAGATGCCGAACATCGGCACCGTGCCGACCAGATCACGGACGGTATCGACGCAGTAGCCGAGCACCTCAGGATCACCGGGGCCGTTGGAGAGAAACACGCCGTCGGGCTTGTGAGCGAGCACCTCGGCTGCCGTGGCCTTGCCGGGCAGCACGGTCACACGACATCCGGCGCTGGTCAGATGCCTCGCGATGTTCCATTTCATGCCATAGTCGAGCGCGACGACATGCTTCACGCCGCTCGCGACGGCTGGCGGCGGCGGAAACGCGCCCCCTTCCAGCGGCTGCGGTAGCGGCCGCGCCCAGTCATCGAGCGTCTGGGTCCATTCGCTCTCTGCCTGCGGCATCACCTCGCGGACGAGATCGCGGCCCACGAGCGTCGGCGCAGACTTCGCCATCTCGACGAGCTTCGCCGGATCAACCACCTCGCTCGACAAGACTCCCGTCATCGCCCCGCGAATTCGCAGGCGGCGGACGAGCGCCCGCGTGTCGATGCCCGCGAGACCCACGACACCAGCCTTTGCGAGATAGTCGCCAAGCGTGCCCGTGGCGGTGAAGTTGCTGGCGATGCGGCTGGCCTCGCGGACGATGAAGCCCGCCATCTGCAGCGTGCCGCTCTCGATGTCGGCCTCGTTCACGCCGTAGTTGCCGATCTGCGGCGCTGTCATCGTGAGGATCTGACCGCGGTAGCTCGGGTCGGTGAGGATCTCCTGATAGCCGGTCATCGAGGTGTTGAAGCAGACCTCGCCCGAGACGGTGCCAGAGGCCCCGAACGACTCACCGAAATAGACCGTGCCGTCCTCGAGTGCCAGTGCCGCGCGTGCCACGCCAAAACTCCTCGTGCGCTAAACTCGTGCGCTAAAACGGTTTCCTGCCATCGCCGGCCGGATCATAGCACATAACCGTGGCGACAAGATTCCATCTTGTTGGGCTCGGGGCTCCCTACGTGGCGACAAGATTCCATCTTGTTGGGCTCGGGGCTCCCTTTCGGCAAGTTAAAAACTTGCCGCCACGTGGAACTTATGCATGCAGAGTGCCCTCACGGCGTCGGGCTGGCCGTCACGAGCATGTCCTGCGGATCCTCGACGAGCACGAGCCCGCGGAACCGCACCTCCTGCGGCACCTTGTTGGAGTGTAGCTGCAGGCCGATCGGCCCGGCCTCGCAGAGCTCCGGCTTCGGGTCGGTCCAGTCGAGCACTTCCTTGCCGTTCACGGCGAACCGGATCCGGCTGCCGATGGCGAGGATCTCCATCTGGTTCCAGTCGTGCTGCTTGCCGGCAGCCTTCGCCCGGCCGTCCTGGTCGCCGCTGATGCCGTTGCGGCGATAGAGGTCGTAGAGCCCGTAGCCCGACGGAAACATCACGAGGTGCCCCTGGTAGCTCGACGCCTCGCCGTCTTTGTCGAACTTCTTGCCCCAGATGGCGACGCCCGAGTGCATCTCGCTGGTCACCAGCTTGCCCTCGAGGAGCAGACGGAAATTGCGATAGGGCTTCTTCGTGAGCAGGTAGGTGCTCACCTGGGGTGCGTTGGCCTCGGTGTTGCGGCCCACGATCTCGCCGTTCTCGACCGACCAGTAGGGATCGACGTGCCCTTCCCAGCCCTCGGTGTCACGGCCATTGAAGAGCTTCACTGCCTTGGACTGTTCGGCTTCCGGCAGCTTCACCGAGGCCGCCCAGCCCGAGGCCGCGGCGGCTTCGCCCGGCGCCACGGCCAACTCGGCGACCGGTTTGCCGTCGTCCTGGAGTTTGCCGGCGGCCCAGAGCGTGCCGCGGGTCACGAGGTCGAGAAACTCTGGTGTCTCGACGGTGTGGGTGTAGTGGCCGATCGTCGTGCCGAAGACTCGGGCCTTGCCATATTGATTCGTCCAGATGACCGTCTGGTTGGCCTTCCGCTCCCGGCTCATCGCCTCGGCCAGCGGCTTGGCGGTGTCCCACACCTTGTCGCAGTAATACAGTTCCTCCTTCGGAACATTCCATGCCTTCGGAAGCCCGGTGAGGATCGGGTGTTCGGCGATCAGGTTCGCTGTGTATTCATAGTGGGCGCCGTGGCCGGGCGACGTGATGCCGACAAACTTGAACCAGTCGTCGTTGCCCGCCCGGTAGCAGTGCATGGCGCAGTGCATGAGCACGGCGGGAGTGCCCTTCTCGTGCTCGACCACGATCTGCTTGAGGAACTCCGGGTCCTTGACGCCGGCGAAGCACTCGTTGTGGAAGACCACGTCGTAGCCCTTCGACCAGTCGGGCTTCGAATAGACGGAGACCTTGTGGTCGGTGGTCGTGCCACCCTCGTGGATCACGGTGCAGTTGATCTTGGCCCGCGACGCCAGCCCCTGGGTGATCACCTTCTTCTGTCCGTCGTAGTCGTGGCAGCAGCCCCCGGTGATGTAGAGCACCTCGAGCGGCTTGCCCGCCTCGGCAGCCTGGGCGATGGCCGGTCCGACCGCGAGCAGGCACAGGACGGCGATCCAACGACGCAGGAGTGAAGAGCGGATCACGACTGGGGTTCCTTCTCAACAGAGGCAAGGGCTAGGTTTCGAATCGCTATGCTCAACCTCAGCGGGAACAGTGTCAAGCGGGTGCAGGGCCGCCCTACCGCCGCACGCATGCTCCCGGGAAGAAGTCGAACCTCGTCCGGCCTGCTTGCCTCCAGCCGGGGCGACCGCCACCCGTCTTCATGGAGTCGCTGCAGGCGATGCCGCGGGACGAGATCGATGGCAGCGTCCGGTCTGCGGGTGAGGCATCGTCACATTCGCGATCGTCCACGTATGAATGACGTTCCAGGACGACACCGCTGGCAACAGTACCATTTGTCGCCCCCTTGCATATCAGAAGCCCTGCTCGGGTATCGTGAGTCACCGGTTGCGGATGATCGCACCGCATTCTTCTTTCCCCGGGAGTGCCCAACGCCATGCACATGCAGTGCGGAAAAGTCGATTCGTCTTTGACGACGCGCATCACGTTCATCTGCGGCGCATTCATCTGCCTCTCCATGCCGACGAGTTGGGCCGAACCGTTGCCTGAGACCCCGGCGGTCGCGGCCGTCGAATGCCGGCCACGGGGCGGGCTGCCCAACTTCTTCGCCAAGGCGAAGGCCGGCGGCGATGTCCGCGTCGCCTATCTGGGCGGTAGCATCACGGCCGCGCCGGGCTGGCGGGTCTTTTCGCTCGAACGGCTCAAGAGGGATTTCCCGACGGCAAGGTTCAGCGAGATCAGCGCCGCGATCGGCGGCACGGGCTCCGACCTGGGTGCCTTTCGCGTCGGCCAAGACGTGATCGCTCACAAGCCCGACCTCGTGTTCGTCGAGTTCGCCGTCAACGACGGCGGCACGCCGCCTGAGCAGATTCTGGCCACCATGGAGGGGATCGTGCGGCAGATCCAGCGAGCCGACGCCGCCACCGACATCTGCTTCGTCTACACGCTCTCCGAGCCGATGCTTCCCGATCTCGCCAAGGGCTTGTTTCCCCGCGCCGCATCGACCATGGAGGCCGTCGCCGACCACTACGCGATCCCCTCGGTGCACTATGGCGTGGAAGTCAACCGCCGCATCGCCGACGGCACGCTCCTCTTCAAGGGGGAGAAGCCGGAGAAACTCGATGCCATCACCACGCCGCTCCTGTTTTCGACCGACGGCGTTCACCCCCACGTGGAGACCGGGCACCGTCTCTACGCCGACGTGCTGGCGCGGTCACTCGCCACCATCCAGGCCGCGGCGACGACCGCCGCGGCCCATCGGCTGCCCGAGCCGCTCCGCGCCGACAACTGGGAACATGCCAAGCTGATTCCGATCGAGCAGTCGATGCTCCGCGGTGACTGGAAGCGGGTCACCCCGGCAGACGACGAGCGAGCCAAGTCTTTCGCCACGCGGATGCCGGTGCTCTGGAAGGCTGAGGAGCCCGGCGCGGAACTGGTCGTGGCCTACACTGGCACGCGGCTGGCGGTCTACGACCTCTTGGGACCGGGCGGAGGCATCGTGTCGGTCCAGGTTGATGATGCGGCTGCGAAGAACGTGCCGCGGCTCGACGGGTACTCAACCTATTGGCGCATCGGCACGCTCTCTACCGGCAGCCAGCCGGTAGGCACGCACCGGGTCACGATCAGGCTCGAGGCGGCGGCACCCGACAAGGCGAAGATCCTCTTCGAACACAACCGCCATGACCTCGAGAAGAATCCCGCCAAGTACGCGGAGAATGCCTGGTATGTGTCGGCGATCCTGCTGCTGGGCGACCTGCTTCCGGTAGACGCGGCCCCGACGAAGTGAACACCCGCGGCGAATCCGCCTTGCGGCGGGAGCGACGGGTTCTACTTCACGTCGACCTGCAGCAGATACGTATCGAACGCCTGCCGAGCCTGCTGTTCCTGCGTCTGCCGCTGGGCGATCTCCTCTCGCAGGGTTTCCACGCGGGTTTCCTGCTGTGAGAACTTCTGCACGTAGCGGGTGTAGAGGTCGCTCGTCCGTTCCAGGCGGCCCATGTTTTCGCGGATCCTCGCCTGCTCCTGTCCGATGGCGTTGATCTCCTGCTCACGCTCCGTCTTCTCTCTCGCGATCCGCTCGATCTCCTGCTTGCGGCGAATGACCTCCGCGAGCGACTCCTTCACGGCCGGGCTCGTCCCCCGAGCCCGCGAGTAGAGCAGGATGGCGTTGTCGTCGAGGGTGGCGATGCCGTACGACTGCTCGACAGGCATCTCCTCGCTGATCTCGAGCGTCGCAGGCTTGCCCGGCTCCGCCGCGACGGCGAAGCGATACCGGTCACGCGTGGTCTCGTCGGCTTTCTGGGGACCGACGAGCTTCCAGCCCTGCTCGATCGGGTGTTCGATGAGCAGCTTCACCGGCTTGTCGCCCGAATTCTTCACCTCGAGCTTCCGCAACCGCGCCAGCCGGCGTGAGGCAATGAGCGTGCCCTTCACGAGCCGCACGCTGACGATCTCGTCTGGTCTGGGCTCGGTACGCGGCACCACCTCCACGTCGAGATCGACCGCGTAGCTCAGCAAGCGTTCGCTGCCGGGGGCCATGTCCTCGATCCGCGCGTCACCGCAGTAGCCCCCCTCGTCGTAGACAGTGACCGGCCCCTGCATGAGGTTGAGTGCGGTCGTGTTCTTCAGCCGCACTCCCGACAGCGGATGCTTCGCCAGCACCCGCTCGTCGTAGATCGCCACCCGCTCGGCCGTGATACGATCAGCCACGATCGGCAGCATCGCCGACCGCTGGCGTGCGATCGTCACGGGCGTGGCGATCTCATAGCGGAAGAGTTCGCCGAGCGAGACCCCTGCGGCCAAGCTCTGCAGGTTCGTGCTCAATCCCAGCATCTCCGCCTCTTTTGCCCGCAGGACCGCATCCCTGTCCGACGCCCCCTGCTCTTCAGCCCTTCGCCCGGGCGGTGCCGGCGCCGCTGCCCCAGCCTTACGGTCCTGGACCATCCGGCCCTTCGCCAGTTCACTCCCTCGCTCCGCCATGCCGTTGGCTGCAGCGAAGAACTCGGACTGCTCATCGGCCATGTTCTGGCCGTAGACCTGCGGCAGCAACGATGCATAGAGCTCCGGCCGCACCACCGGCCGCGGCACGTAGAGCGGCCGGTAGAGGTCCATCGCGAACGAGATCGGCCTGCCGCTCACGAGCGACATCCGCACGTCCTTCCAATCGTGGTCGGTCGTATTCTCCACGATTGCCCAGCCCTGCAGGGCCGCCTTCGCCTCTGGACCCGCCGCGCCGGCGTCAAGCATGAGCCGGTAGCTCGTCTTCCAGAGTGGCGACTCCTGCACGTAGCCCACGCGGACCTTCCGGGGCCCCTTGCCCGTGAAGGCAAGCGTCACCGACTTCTTCTCGTTGTCGTGCCCGAGCGCCAGCACGGCGAGGGCTTTTTCCAGTTCGCCCTGCAGCCGGGCATCCAGCAGCCGCAGCCGCGTGATCGAGTCGAGAGGCAGCGTCCGCAGACCATCGGCCGCGAGGATCGTGACAAACTGCCGCGAGACTGTCTTGTCGTCGCCGACCGGCACGACCCGCGCCTCCACTCCCACGATCGTGCCCGTGACCGGCGTCGCCGCGTCGACTTCGATCTTCTCGCCGCGCAGCCGGCCGAGCAGGTCGCTCATCGAGGGATTGTCGGTGAGCTTCACGGCGAAGGTGTCGAGCGTCTTGGTGATCGGATCACGCGACGCGTAGCTCACCGTCGATGCCGCACCACCGGCATCCTCGACCACCATGCTCTTGAGCAGATCATTGACTTCTTCGGCCTTGAAAGTCATCTCCACCGAGGCATCGTCTGTCACCTCGCCGGCGTGCTGAAAGGAGCCCACGCCCGACGTGAACAGCACGACCTTCTCGAGTGGCAGCGTCGGCTCGGCGGCCGCCATAAAGGACTCCCCGGAGGCCACGAGCGACGCGGCCACGACGACACGGATGATGCGATGCATGGAAATGGCTCCCGGTACGGAGGAATGCGGACTGCTGGTGGCGGATGGGCACAAGGACAACGCTCCCCGACCAACATTGTTACAGACAGGGTGGCATCGCTGCGTGCCAAACGCAAACCGCCCCTCGGAGCGGCGAATGGTCGACTGCATCACCCCGTCGCCATCTCACCCGAGCAGTGTGGTGATCCGTCGGCCCGGCGACGTCATCGCCAGCGACGCGAGCGCCGTGGCCGTCACCCACCGCCGACCAGGCGAGGCTTTCCCACCGCGGCCCGCCGTGCACGACACCACGTCGAGCGTGATGCGATGGTGCGTGACCGTGTGCGCGATCGTATCGAGACGGCTCACCGCGCCGCAGGCGAGGCCGCTGAGCAACTCCGATCGCTCGATGCCCCGCCGCGCGGCCCGCGTTGTCCCCGGCAACCGTGGAAAATCCCAGAGCCCTTCCCACCATTCGCCCGGCCCGCGTTGCACGACGAGCACGCGGCCCGCCCGCCGCACCACCACCGCCGTCTCGTGAATCTCCTCGACCGCACGCCGCGCGGCCTTGATGGGAATCTCGGCCACTCGGTTCGTCCGCCTGGCTGCGCACTGGTCGGCGAGTGGGCATGTGCCGCAGAGAGGCTGCACCGGGGTGCAGACCAGTGCGCCCACGTCCATCAGGGCCTGGTTGAAGCGCCCTGGGTGCTGCTTGGGCACGAGCCCGGCGGCGAGTTCCCAGATCGGCTCATCACCGGCTGCGGTCCCGAGCGGCGCCGCATGGCCGGCCAGCCGGGCGATCACCCGTCGCGAGTTGGCCTCCACGATCGGCTCGGGAAGATCGAAGGCGATCGAGGCGATCGCGCCGGCCGTGTAGCGGCCAATGCCGGGCAGGCTGCGGAGCCCAGCGACCGTCCGCGGAAATTCTCCGGCATGGTCGGCGACGATTATTTTTGCCGCAGCGTGCAGCTGCCGCGCACGGCGATAGTAGCCGAGCCCCTCCCAGAGTCTGAGCACATCGTGCTCGGCCGCCGCGGCCAGGGCCGCCACGGTGGGAAACCGCTCCAGAAAGCGACCATAAAAATCGATGACCCGCTCCACCTGCGTCTGCTGGAGCATGATCTCGCTCACCCACACGCGATACGGATCCTGCGACCGTCGCCACGGCAGATCCCGCCGCGCGCGGCCATACCAGGCCAGGAGTGCCCGGACCACTGCGGTCTTCCCTGCCTTCTTCACAAGAGCCCCTTGCAAACCGGTGTTTTTTGAGGTCCAAAACACCATAGCCTAGCCGCATGCATTTCCGGCGCCCTCAGCGTTATGGCCGAAAAACTCTCCCTCAAGCGTCATGAATCACCGGCCGGTGCGGCCTGGGAGTTTGTGCATCCGCGGTGTGCCCGCCGGCGCCGCGCCGACATGGAAGAGGTGGAGGCGATGGTGGAGGCTGGCGAGACGGACATCGCGAGGGACGAACTGGTCTGGCTGCTCTCGGAGTGCCCCGACTTCCTCGATGCCCACGTGCACCTGGGGCTGATCGCCCTGGAGGAAGAGGATCCGAAACTGGCTCGAGGCCACTTCGGCCGGGCCTATGAACTCTGCCTGCGGGCATTGGAAGCCGCTGACAACCCGCAGCCGCTCCCCTATGCGCTCGATGCCAACAAGCCGTTCTACGAGGCTGCAAAGGGTCTCGTCCATTGCCTGCTCGACATGGGCCGCCAGAAGGTGGCCCAGGATGTCTGTCGGCGGATCGCACCACTCGATCCGTCCGACCCGCTCGCGATTCAGCGTCTTGCGGAGCATCGCGCATGACGAAACCCGTCGCCGCTTCTGCATCTCGCTTCATCGTGCTCGAAGGCATCGACGGCGCAGGGAAGTCGTCGCAGGTGGAGCCGCTTGTCGCCTGGCTCCGCGGCTGTGGCCGCGCCGTGACCACCTGCCGCGATCCCGGCGCGACCGCAGCGGGTGATGCGATCCGTGCGATCCTGCTCGACCGCCACGACCTCCAGTTGGCGCCGACCTCCGAGATGCTCCTTTATATGGCCGCGCGGGCGCAGCTCGTCGCGGAAGTCATCCAGCCAAGCCTGGCCCGCGGCGAGTGGGTGGTGTCGGACCGCTACCTGCTGGCCAACATCGTCTATCAGGGCCACGCCGGAGGACTCGACCCCGACACGATCCGGCAAGTGGGGGCTGTCGCCACGGGTGGTCTCGAGCCCGATCTCGTTCTCCTTTTCGACGTCGATCTGGAGACGGCGGCCCGCCGACTGGCCCGACCGCTCGACAAGCTGGAAAACCGCGGCGACGAGTATCGCAGCCGGCTGCGGGCGGGGTATCTTGCAGAAGCGGCTCGGCGGCCTGACCGCATCGCCGTCGTCGATGCGACCGGCGACCTCGCCACAGTGCAGGCCAACGTGCGGGCCGCACTCGAGCACCGCTTTCCGGAATTGCGTTCGGCACGACCTACATAACACGTCCTCCATACAAGGTGGGGCCATGGCCTGGCAGGCAACCATAGGTCGCGGTGAGATCATCGGCCAGGACGCGGTGGTCGGACAGTTCGTGCGGGCCGCCGCACATGGCCGAATCGGGGGTGCGTATCTCTTCATCGGACCAGCCGGCGTCGGCAAGAGCACGGTGGCCCTGGCGCTTGCCAAGTCGCTGCTCTGCGAACGGCCTCGCCCTGGGCTCGTGGCCTGCGGCGCGTGCGCATCGTGCGTGCAGGCAGACGGTGGCAGCCACCCCGATATCGACGTCGTCGCGAAGCCGCCAGACCGGGCGACGATTCCATTGGAGGCGTTCATCGGCGATCCCGAACATCGCATGCGCGAGGGACTCTGCTGGCGGCTGCTCCTGAGGCCGGCCCTCGGTGGCCGCAAGGTGGCGATCATCCTCGATGCCGACCACCTCTCCGACGAGGCGGCCAACTGCCTGCTCAAGACGCTTGAAGAACCGCCCGACCTCGCCCTGATCATCCTCGTGGGCACCTCGCTCGAACGGCAGCTCCCCACGATCCGCTCGCGATGCCAAATCGTGCGATTCCAGCCGCTGGAGGATGAGACGGTGTTTCGCATCCTTTCTGCGGGGGCACCGGCGACGGGGCTGCCGTCTGATCCCGCGCTGCTCGAGCGGTGTGCTGCTGCCGCAGGCGGCAGCCTCGCCCGTGCGCGGCTCCTGCTCGATCCAGAACTGACGGCATTCCGCGGACGGTTGATCACGATCCTGTCGCAGCGTCCGCTGCACGGCGTGGAACTTTCGCGCGAAACGAATGCCCTCGTGGAAGCCGCCGGCAAGGAAGCGCCGCCACGGCGGGCCCGACTCCGGGTCGTGCTGGAAGCAGCAGTCGATTTTTACCGTGCTGCCCTGCGGCGGGCCGTCACCGGCGAGCAGCCAGCCGATCCGACCCTCGCCCAGCGTGTGGAAGCCTGGGGAGCGGGACCTGAAGAGGCCACGCAGTCGATTCGCAGCACGCTCGAGGCCTTGGAGTCGATCGACCGCAACGCCAACCTGACGATCCTCGTCGACGCCTGGACCGCCGTGCTGGAACAACCGTCGCTGGCCATGGGGAACATTCGACACTAGTCTGGTGAGACGATGCGCACCGCTCACGGAAACTACAGAGCTGATATCGATGGTCTTCGCGCTGTGTCTGTCGTCGCAGTGATCTTGTTTCACGCAGACTACGGTGTGCCCGGAGGGTTTGTCGGAGTCGATGTCTTCTTTGTGATTTCCGGGTATCTCATCACGCGGCTGATCGCAGCCGATCTGGATCGTGGTGTCTTCTCATTGGCCCGCTTCTGGGACCGTCGCATTCGCCGCATCTGGCCGGCCTCGCTCGCTATGACCGTGGTCGTGCTCGCTGCGGCGTATGTCCTGATGCTCCCAAAAGATCTGCGCAGCGTGGCGAGCGACGCAGTGGCGAATGTCGCCATGCTTGCGAACATCCGCTATTGGCACATTACCAACTACTTCGTCGTGGCTTCGGATTTGCGTCCGCTGATTCACACGTGGTCGCTGGCCGTCGAAGAACAGTTTTACGTTCTCTTTCCGTTGGTCATGATGCTGGCCTGGAAGTGGGGGCGAAACTGGTGTTTGGGAGTCTTTGTCCTGCTTGCTATGGCGAGCTTCGTGGCGAGCGCCTTTGTCATCCACGCAAAACCGATGGACGTTTTTTTCCTTCTTCCGTATCGGGCCTGGGAGTTGCTCGTCGGAGGGATAATCGCCCTCGCAGCGACTGGAGATCAGCAACACACAACGGTTCAGCCGTCGAATGGGATTCGCTGGACAGCCGAGGCAGCGGGTGCGATAGGGCTCATCATGATAGGCGTGCCCTGCTTTCTGTATGACCGGCAAACCCCATTCCCCGCAGTGGCTGCGCTGCCGCCATGCTTGGGCGCGGCGTTGCTGATCCTAGCCGGAACTGTTTCGAAGGGTTCTTTACCAAACCGAGTTCTTGCGTCGGCCCCGTTCAGGGGACTTGGACTCCTTTCCTATTCGCTTTACCTGTGGCATTGGCCGGTGCTCGCGTTCATGCGATATCACGCGGGAATCCCTTTGCCGAAAGCCTTGACACTCGCGACCCTGCCGCTGATCGCAGCATGTGCATACGTCTCGTGGAGGTTCGTAGAAACGCCGTTTCGGCGAGCAGGCGCCGCATCGCCGCCGTTTCGCAACATGATCGCCGGTGGCTTTGCCGCCGGCGTCGTGCTCGCCTGCGGCCTTGGGATCCGCACAGCGGGCGGCGTCCCTTCGCGGTTCACTCCAGCCGAACTCCGCCTCTTGGAGCCCTTTTGTACTGATTGGGATCACAACACAAAGGCAAAATCAAACGAGTTCGTGTCACCTCAGTCGATCGGCTTGAGTGAGATGCGCGGACGTCCGTGCCTGTTGCTATGGGGTGACAGTCATGGAATGGCCATCAGTCCAGCCGTCGACGATGCGGCCAGGGACCTCGGCATGACAGGAATCGCTGCGCTGAAAAGCTCCGCTTTTCCGCTGCCAGGAGCCTGGCAACCCGGGTCTCGCTCCTTCAACGTCTGCGGCAGACGGGAGTCGCAGGAGTGGAGCGAGTCGGTCATCCGATGGATCAGAGACTACAGGCCTCGGCATATCCTTCTCTGCGCGAGATGGTCGATGTATCTGATGGGGAACGTTCCAGACAGAGGAGACCTGAACCTCATTGCCCAACTGGACGCCGACACGGTGAACCGTAACGCCACGATAGCGACCATGGAGAGTGGTCTCCGTCGATTAATGGCGGTATGCGGGGAAACGGACACCGATGTGTGGGTGCTCCTGGAGCCACCGTGCCAGCCGACGATGCCCCGTCAG
>JAPLNQ010000066.1 GCA_026401075.1 Planctomycetia bacterium | reverse complement strand
GGTTCGCTCTTGATGCCTTGCGAGAAGGTGTACGTAGGTATATTCTTTTGGTCGCGCCACCTGCATGATCTGGTTTGTGCAAGGCTCGGGAGAGTAAAGTGCATGGACTCGTCCACCTCAGTAGCCCGCTCGTCGCCCCGGCCGGAGAAATCCTCATGGCATCGATCGAATCGATTACAACTGCCGAAGACCTGCTCCATGCCCAGGACGTCGGCAGGTGTGAACTGGTGCTCGGAGAGTTGGTCATGATGTCGCCGGCCGGCTCGCGGCACGGCGCGGTTGCCATGCAGATTGGCGAGCACATGTCGAGGTTTGTGAAGCACCACGCACTCGGGATGGTGTTCGCTGCCGAAACCGGGTTCATCATCCATCGCAATCCGGATACCGTACGGGCGCCAGACGTTTCCTTCGTCCGGGCCGAGCGGTTGGCGGACGGTATTCCAATTGGCTTCTTTCCCGGTGCGCCGGACCTCGCCGTTGAGGTGGTTTCACCAGACGATCGCCCGACGGAACTTGCTGCTAAGGTCGCCGGCTGGTTGGCGGCAGGATCGACCGCAGTCTGGGTCGTTGATCCCGGCAGACGGAGCGTCGCAGCGCACCACTGTGATGGTCGCGTGGAATTGTTTGGGGCTGGGGATGTTCTTGCCGGCGGCGGCTTGCTGCCAGGGTTTTCACTCCCGCTCGCGAGCATCTTTGTGTGAATGCTTCTCAGCGAGGTTCTCGGCCGCGCGCCGTTACGCCCGGGCCTCTTTGCGGAAGGCGGCGGGGGTCGTCTGGCGGTGTTTCGTGAAGATCCGCGTGAAGTAGTAGCGGTCGCCGAAGCCGCACTCGCGGGCGATCTGCTCGATGGAGTGATCGGTGTGCCGCAGCAGTTTCATGGCGGTGTTGAGCCGCAGTTCGAGCAGGTAACGCATCGGCGTGAACCCGGTTGTTCGCAGCACCAGTTCCGAGAGGCTGCGTTCCGTGAGGCTCGTTGCTTCCGCCAGGTCGTGGAGCGTCACGCCACCCGAGGATTGCTCGTGGAGGACCCGCAGCACTCGGTCGGCGTCGACGCCGACGAACCCGGGCGCCTGCAGTTTCGGCAGACGATCTCTCACCACCAGCGACAAAAGGTCGATCAGATCGAGCGTCGTGGCCGCCGTGTGGTCGCTTGACCGGGTCCTTTCGATGGTGGCTGGGCAGGTCGATGCCAGCAGTGCGAGCATCCGCCGCGAGGGCCGGATCGGAAAGATGCCCGGACGGAGGGCGTCACCCACGCCGGCCACTTCAAAGTGGACGTACCACTTCGCCAAGCCGGGCTTACAGTCGGTGGAAAATGTCGTGTGGGGCGGCAGGAGCAAGAGCGTTCCCTTACGAACTTCGTAGGCTTCGCCGGCGTGCACCATTCGCGCCCGTCCCGCGGTCGGCCAATAGAGGGCCCACTGCTTCGTGACGGCGTCGATCATCCCCCATTCGGTGAGCCGCACGTGGCGATGGAGCAGCACTTCGATGCCGCCGACCGGTAGGTCGGCATTCCGACGACCGCGGATGCGATGCGGGATCACGGGCGGCCCGTAGTCGACGTCGATGCGGTTGTTGGGCATGGGTGCGGAAAAACACACAAGTTCGCAGGTGGCGGTCCATTTCGTCGCTATCGAGCGGCCTCTAGAGTCTATCTTCGGCAGGTCCGGTGGGTATGCGAGCCATCCTTTTTCACACGGCAGATACGGGCATTTCCATGAGAGTTTCCGTTCAGGCCTGTGTGGCGGTAGCGGCCCTCCTCTGCGGGGGGCTGGCGTTTGCGGCGGAGCAGGCGCTCGAGACCCCGTCGCAGGTCTGGGCCGACTACGATCCCAATGCGGGCGCTTTCAAAGAGGAGATCATCCGCGAGGAGACGAAGGACGGGATCTATTTCCGCGAGTCCTCTATCAGCTGCTACGTGTTGGATTCAGAAATCCGAGTCTACTGTCTCTATGCAGTGAAGGCTGGGGCGGTGAAGGCCCCAGGCCTGCTCAACGTGCATGGCTGGATGGGGGCCGCATCGATCCCGCAGGACTGCGTGAATGACGGCTGGGCCGTGATGTCGTTTGACTACTGCGGCAAGACTGGCGACCGCAAGCACCACACGAAGTACCCGGAGGCTCTGCGGCACGGGAATATGGACCGAAATGTCTGCGGTCCCGTGAACAGCCAGACCCTCGACGGCAAGCCGATCACGAATCCAAGACAGACCTCTGACTACATCTGGTATGCGATCGAGCGACGGGTGCTCAGCTACCTGGAGCAGCAGAAGGAGGTCGACAGGTCGCGGCTGGGAGCGCAGGGCTATTCCTACGGCGGCACGCTGATGTGGCCGCTGGGCGCCGACCCGCGGGTGAAGGCGATCGTGGCCTATTTCGGCATCGGCTGGAACGAGTATTACCGGTCGAAGCAGGTGTGGATGTACAACGTGCCGTATGTGGAGCCGCCAAAGACATCGGGCGAGGAGATCTATCTTGCCGCGATTTCACCAGAAGCGTACGTCCCCTCCATCACGGCCCCGACGCTTTTTCTGAATGGATCGAACGACCATCACGGCGGCCACGAGCGCGGGCTCGAGAGCTTCAAAAAGTTCAAGCCGGGCGTGCCCTGGGCCTTCGCGATCCAGGCCCGCGGCCATCACGACACCGACAAGGTGGGGCAAGACGCGAAGCTCTGGCTGGAGAAGTATGTGCTGGGCAAGGAGATCGTCTGGCCCGATCATCCGCGGTCGGAGTTGACGCTCGATTCAGCGGGCGTGCCGCAGCTCGTCGTGATGCCGGCGGCGGCCGATCGCGTGAAGAGAGTGGAAATCTTTTACGCACTGAAGAACTCCTGCAGCTTCAATCGCTCGTGGCGGGATGCGGCGGCGGTGCGGCAGGGAGACCGGTGGGTGGGCTCGCTCCCCGTGCTCAATGTCGACGACTACGTGTTTGGCTACGCGAACGTCACCTACGACAACACGATCGTGCTGTCGACCGATTTCAACGCCGCGATTCCAGCAGAGCTCGGCAACGCCAAGGCGACCGACAGGCCGTCGGACGTGATCGCCAGCAGCAGTTACGTCGAGTGGACGAACGTAGCCGAGGTCGAGGGGCCAAAGGGTATCAAGGGCTTTCGGTCGACCAACAACCAGCGGGGCTCGGGCACGGAACAGCTCTACGACCCTAAGTGGCGGGCACCAGCCAACGCGTCGCTCGGCTTCAAGTTTTATTGCACCGAGCCGCAGACCGTGGTCCTTTCAGCGGGCGACCACAACCAATACTCGGTCACGCTCGACTCACGGCGTCGGACGAGTGGCAGGAGATGGTGGTGCCGGCGGAGCGGCTCGTCAGCAAGTTTGACCAGAAACCGATGAAGGGCTGGTCGGTCGTGGGGAATCTCCAGCTCCAGCCGAAGGCTGGG
>JAPLNQ010000091.1 GCA_026401075.1 Planctomycetia bacterium | reverse complement strand
CAGGCAGCAGCATCCGGCCCAGCCGCTCAGACACCACGTCGAAGAGCACATAGGACTGATCGCGGGCGGTATCGAGACCGCGGGAGAGCCGTGGCCGGCCGTCAGCCGCGAAGGTCAGCTGGGCATAGTGGCCCGTGGCCACGTGCGTGGCCCCGATGGCGTCGGCATGATCGAAGAGCCGGCCGAACTTGATCCACGAGTTGCACCGCACGCAGGGATTGGGCGTGCGGCCGCGGCCATACTCCGTGGCAAAGTAGTCGATGATCCGGCTGAACTCGTCGGTCAGATCGAGGGCGAAGAGCGGAATTCCGAGCCGATCGGCTACCCGCCTCGCATCGATGGCATCGGCGACGCTGCAGCAGCCCTGATGGCCGCTGTCCACGATCGGCAGGGCTGCGGGCGACGTCGTTTCTGTGGGCAAGGCCGGCCGGCCATGCCGCATGAACACGCCCACGCAGTCATGCCCCGCCTCCACGAGCAGGCTCGCGGCGACGCTCGAATCGACTCCGCCCGACATGGCGACAACGACGCGTGGCATGAGAGCGTGTTCACAACCAGCTAGTAGATGAGCGTCGCTTCGACGCGGTGTGGCGCGAGCCGTTCGCGGCCCCCCAGCGGCTGGATCTCGATCAAGAATGCAGCGCCCGCCACCTCTCCACCGCCGGCCTCGATGAGCCGCATGCAGGCCGCCGCGGTGCCGCCGGTGGCAAGCACGTCGTCGACGACGAGCACGCGGGCACCGGGCGTGAGCACGCCGCGGTGCATCTGCAGCCGGTCGCGGCCGTATTCAAGTTCGTATTCGTGCTCCAGCGTGTCGGCCGGCAGTTTGCCCGGTTTCCGCACCGGGATGACTCCCACGCCGAGCGTCAAAGCCAGTGGTGTGGCGAACAGGAAGCCCCGCGCTTCGACCGCCGCGATGGCGTCGATGTGAGCGTTGCGCCAGGGCGCCGCGAGCAGGTCGATGCTCGCGGCAAGCGCCGCGTGGTCGGCCAAGAGCGGCGTGATGTCCCGAAACAGGATCCCGGGCTTTGGAAAGTCGGGAACGGGGCGGATGAAGGCGGTGAGGTCCATGGTCGTCAGCCTACCCCATGCGAACGCCGCCGTCAGGCCCCATGCCGCAGCCGGATCGTCGCCCGCGGGACGCCGTCGATCGCTATGGCCAGATTGGCGAGCGTTTCCGACTCGATCTGCCGCACCCGCTCCCGCGTCAGGCCGAGTACCGCCCCGATCTCCTTGAGCGTCATCGGCTCGACACCGCCGAGCCCGAAGCGCAGCCGGATGATCTTGGCGGCCCGTTCGTCGAGGGTGTCGATCCGCCGCAGGACATGCCGCATTGTGTCGTGATCGAGTAGCACGTCGGCGGGGCACTTGGCGTTTTCGTCACGGACCAGTTCACCCAGCGACCAGCCCCCGTCGGCCTGCTCGGTCTGCGGGGCATTCTGGTGAACATGGATGGCCTTCTTGATGATCGGCAGCTTCTTCCGTGCCAGGCCCAGCATCCGCGCCACCTCCTCGGGGGTGGGTGTGCGGTTGAGGCTCTCGTTCAGGCGTGCCGTCGCACGCCGCCATTTCGAGAGCAGCTCCACCATGTAGGCCGGAATACGAATCGTCTTGCCGGAGTTGATGAGCGCCCGCTTGATCGACTGCTTGATCCAGTAGCTGGCATAGGTGCTGAACCGCGTGCCCATGGTCGGGTCGAAGCCTTCGACGGCCCGCAGGAGTCCGAGGTTCCCCTCCTCGATGAGATCGGGCAAGGCCAGGCCACGGTTCGAGTAGCCACGTGCGATGTTGACCACCAGTCGAAGGTTGGCACGGATCATGTGGTCCCGCGCCGCGGCATCTCCTTTGCCGATGGCCGTGCCCAGCCGCCGTTCATCCTCTGCCGTGAGGAGTGAGGTGGCGTTGATGTCGCGGAGGTAGGTCTCAAGTGGATTCTGGACGGCTGACGAGGACGGCTTGCTACGATGAGAGGGCGATGGCATGGGTGGAGTTGGCCTTCCCCTGGGCGTTGGGGAGTTCGGAGGAATAATGAGAATGATGAGCAGCCGATTCCGTTCGCAGGCCTTCGAGGCTCGCGGGCTGGCTGGATCGACAGCGTCGTAAAGAAAGCTATCGACGCTCGCCGCAGTGCTCTGCACAAGCAAGGCAGGAAGGGTACCGCACAGCGGTTAGAGCGGTGCCATGGGTCATGCCGGTCGTGCTGTCACGCTGCAGAAAACTGCAGCGGGTCTTCCAGCCCCCAGTCGATCCTCACGAGTTCCGGGGTGGCGCCGAGGCGGATCGGGAGCAGCGACGTGCCGATGCCCCGCGAGACATAGAGCGGCGGGCCGTCGGCGTCGCGATACCAGCCCGCGACATAGCGGCCGCAGCCCGGCGGCAGGATCGTGGCCACGCCGAAGGGTGCCACCTGGCCGCCGTGTGTGTGGCCGCTCAAGACGAACGACGCAGGATGCTCCGGCGGCAGCCCCAGCGTGTCGCGAGAGATCGGACAGTGGGCGAGCACGAGATGATGGTCGAGTGGACGGCCAGCGCCGATCGCCGTGGCGGCTGCGGGACGGCTGTAGAGGATGTCGTCGAGGCCCGTGACCCTGATCGTGCGTCCTTGGTGCTCCACCTCGATCGACTGATTGACGAGCAGTTCGATGCCGTGACGAGCGTAGGTACGGGCGAACTGCCCGGGCGTGACACCGCTGCGGTATTCCCAGTTGCCAAGGATGGCAAGCACCCGAGGCGAGCGAGGAAAATCTCCCAGCAGCCTGTCGAGCAGCGGGAGCGATTCGGCCTGATCGATCGAATCGCCCGTGATCACGATGAGGTCGGCCTGCGCCTCGTGGAGCTGCTTGAGCAGCTGACGTTCGAGCGTACCGATGCCGTGCACGTGCAGGTCGCTGACCTGTACGATGCGAAGCCGGTCGGTAGAAGCGGCCTGTCCAAAGGAGTGGGTGCTCGTCACGAGCCGCCGTGGCGTGATTGCCACGCCATCGATCGCGGCCGCGAGCGGCACCGTGCCGGCGACGAGGCAGGCCCTCCTGAGCAGCGTGCGGCGGCTCAGGAATGAGGGCCGGTGGGGCAGGGCCGGACGGGGCTCGCTGGCGGCACGCGGCGATGTCATGGCAGCGGGACGCGGTCGGGACGGATGCCTGGTCCCAGCACGCGGTCGAGAAAGGAGATCAGGGCCTGCCCGCCGGCCGCGCCCAAATCGAGGCCCAGCCTGTGGCCGACAGTGGGAAGGATGACGAGCGTGGTATCGACGTTGGCGGCCTTGAGTGATTCAGCGAACTCGACGGCCGGTTTCGCTGGCACGGTGCCGTCGGTGGCGCCGTGCAGGATCAGCACGGGCGGATCGTCGACGGAGACGTAGGCCATGGGGCTGGCCCGTTGTGCCGCTTCACGAAATTCCGGCAGCGGTCCGCCCACCAGCCGGCTGGCTGGCGAGCCGGGGCGGTCGTGCTCAGTGCCGAGCGTCGTGAGGCTCGTGGGGGCGGCCACCGTACAGACCGCCGCGATTCGCGGGAACACGGTGTCGCCGGCTTGGTCGGCCGACGTGGCGCCGGCCGCTGCCGGCTGGCCGGTGAGGCCCACCAGTGCCGCGAGATGGCCGCCAGCGCCACTGCCGGCAACAGCCACACGATCGCGATCGATCCCCCAGACTTCGGCGTTTCGCTCGATCTCCGCAATGGCAGCCCGGCAGTCGTCCAGCTGCGCGGGAAACACCGCAGTATCACTGAGCCGGTAGCCAATGCTCGCCACCGCGTAGCCTTCGCTTGCCAGCCAGGCAACCGGGCAATCCGCCTTGGAGCCGTCGCGCCACGTGTCGCCATGGATCCAGACGACCAGCGGCATGCCACCGGCATTGCAGCCGGCCGGGAGATACAGATCAAACCGCTGCCGAGCGTAGGTGGGCTGGCCCGACCCTGGTCGGCCGTAGGGCTGGTCACGATGTGTCGTGATGCCCGTGGCATCTGCCGCGGCGGGCACCGGCGAAGCCAGTGTGGTGTCGGTCGCAACGGCCGTTGCCGTGCTGTCTTCCGAAGGTGCCACTGGAAAAAACTCCGCGGCTGGCCGCTGATCGCGGAGCGGTGGACGAACCGGCACGGCCTCGTTCGGCATCTCGTCGAGCGGCGGCCGTCGCCGGGTGCTGCGGCGTTGGGACCGACGGGTGCCGCGCCGCCCCTGCGGTACTTCCACGCCCGCGGGGGCATCGGCTGCCGGCCGGGGATCCTCCCGCCAGGCGACCGCCACATGCGGGGGGAGGAGCATCTCCACCGAGCTCGTGTCCCCGGCGGCGACCGAGTGGACCAGCAGTGGCACGACCAACACCGGCACAACGAACAGAGATCGCGGCAGCAATCGCCACGGGTTGGATGCGATGGGAGGGGGAGCAGAAAGGATCGCCATGAACGGAGTATACCCTCCGATGCGATCCCAAACTCGTCATACCACGGGCCCGTCATGCCACGGGCCCGCCGCGCGTGCAGCGTGGCGGGCCCGGGCGTGGAACGCGAAGGCGACGACTAGCGGCGGGCCTGCATCTGGCCGGTCGGGGTCAGTTCGTCGATGATCTTCGGAATGTAACGGCTGAGCACCTCGGCCAGCTGGTCGCGGTCGATGTTGCGCTTGCCGGCGATCTCGTCGAGTTCACGACTACCGAACACGTCCTCGATCTGCTTCCTGTCGACCGGCTTGTTGGGCCCGGTGCGGACCCAGGAATCAACCTGGTCGCGGAGCCCCTTGTCCTCGAACTGCTTGACGACCTCGGGCAGCTTCTGGGCCGAACCGCCACCGAAGATCTGCGTGAAGATGTCCTGCAGATCGTTTGCGGAGGGCATGCCCTGTCCGCCACCCTGTGCGCCACCCTGTCCGCCACCTTGCGGCTGTGGGGCACGCTGCTGGGGCTGGGGAGCCCGCTGCTGCGGCGCCGGTGCCTGCTGCTGTTGCTGCGCGGCACCTTCGAGAACCTGCTTGAGAATTTCACTGAGAATATCCATCGACACGCCTCCGAATAGATGAAGAACTGCCTGCGGCGAGTGTCCGAGATCAGGCACGCGGCCGCGATGGCCGCTCGAATGCCGTCGATCCGGGAACCGCAGGGACGTGTACCCTAACGGAAAATAGGGACGGGAGCGAATTTCTGGTTGCCACAGGCGACAAGGCCCTCGCCGGCCTCGTTTGCCAATGGAAGCCGCAAAATTCGCTCCCGTCCCTATTTTCCTTCGTCAAGGCAGTTGCTGCACCTCGCCGCTGCTCCGCGTCGACAGTGCCCGCCAAATGGCGGCCTCGACGGAGTTGGCAATCGAGGCCGTCGAGCCGTCCATCATGGCGATGGTCACGATGCCTCCGTGGTGGCTCCGGGAGGTGATGGCGGCGAATGTCTTGGCGGTAGCGCTGCTCCCTTCCTGGCGGGAGTTCAAGTCAAAGTCGTAGGTGGCAGATCCCGATTGATAGGGCACTCGCGTGTTG
>JAPLNQ010000216.1 GCA_026401075.1 Planctomycetia bacterium | reverse complement strand
GAGCGTGACGGCATCGGCGCCGCCATCCCGGGCGGCCCGGGCGATCTCCACGATGCTGGTGACATTGGGGGTGAGCTTGGCGAGCACGGGGAGTGAGGTCGCTCCGCGCACGCCCTCCACCACGCCGCGGCAGGCCACGGGATCGGTGCCCATGTCGATGCCGTGGCTTACGTTGGGGCAGGAGATGTTGAGCTCGATCGCCGCGATGCCCGGCACCCCGTCGAGCTGCGAGGCCAGCGCGACGAAATCGGCCTGCGATCCCCCTGCGATGCTCACGATCACCGGCGCACCGCACCGCACCAGAAAAGGGAGTTGGTGCGCCAGGAACGATTCCACACCGTCGTTGTCGAGGCCGATCGAATTGAGCAGGCCGGCCGCGGTTTCCACCGTCCGCCATGGCACGTTGCCCTGGCGGGGCAGGGGCGTGATTGTCTTCGGCACGATGCCGCCGAGTCGCGCAAGGTCGAGGAAGCCGGTCATCTCCCGGCCGTAGCCGAAAGTGCCGGATGCCACCAGGATCGGGTTGGGCAGCCGGAGCCGGCCCAACGTGACGGCCAGATCGACGGCCGGCGGCGTGGCCAGACCAACGGCCGACGGTGGTGTCGGCATCGCCGCGGCTGGCCCGGTGGACTCAGGTGGGGGCATATCTGAAGAATGGGGCAGAAGAGGGGGCAGGGGCTTGTGAACCGTGGAAACCGGGGGCAGGGAAACCGGGGCAGGGAAACAGGGGAAGGGGCCAGCACCGCGGCTGGAACCCGGGAATCCGAGTGTAGTGGGTTTTTGGGCCGCCCCAAGGTCGTGGCTGTGTTTGCCGCTCGGCGTGGAAACGGCGGCCAAACCTCCCCGGACAATATTCCGATTCTGTCAAGTATGCCGAATATAACGCCGATACCCTCTATGGAAGATTTCTCAACAGCCGGGCTGACCGGCAAGGTGGATCGTTGACACTACTACTTGCCAGTCATAGACTTCCGACGAGTCGCACCCTCCGTGCGGAGCGTTCAGGCCGTGACCAAGAAAGATATTGTCCGAACGATCGCCGAGCAGATCGAACTGCCACAACTCCGTACCAAGGAGCTGGTGCAGAAGACGTTCGACGCCCTGATCGACGCCCTGGTGAAAGAGGGTCGGATCGAGCTGAGGAATTTCGGCGTTTTTCAGATCAAAAAGCGGGAGGCCCGGATGGCCCGCAACCCTCGCACGGGGGAGCGTGTGCCGGTTCAGGCGAAAAGCGTGGTCACGTTCAAGCCGGGCAAGGAGATGGAGGCCCGCGTGCGGCAGCTCGACCATGTCGAGGCCGCCCAGCCAGGCGAGCCATCCGCCCAGGCGGCGCCAAAGCAGGAAGCCCAGCCAGAGCAGGAGTAGGGCGCAGGATGGGGGGCTTGGTGGGTGTTTTAGCCTGCCCTTCTGCACCCCATGGCGAAAATCAACGTCGCGGCAATGGATTGCCGTCAGCTACATCCTTGCCCAGCCCGGGCATCTTCGTGATGTCGGGTGACTGGCAGGAAGGTTCCGAGACTCGGCACGGTCGGCCGCGGACTGCAACGCGAGCAGCATCCCGGGCCGGATCATGGAATGGATGCGGGAGGCGCATGTCATGAAGGCCCACGATAGGTTCGGCGACACGATCACCAAGATGGCGTTGCTGCTCTTCGCTGCCGTTGCACTGGCAACGAGCACCGGCTGCCTCATCCCGATGTATTCGGGCGATCCTGTGCGTCGTGCCGAGCAACTTCTCTACACGTCTGAGGATCTGCGGCAGATCACCGACGAATGGGAACGCATCTGGTTCCTCGACCAGCCGTCGCACATGACGATGTACCGCACGCACGGCGGCGTGTTGTAAGCGGCTATATCCGGATCTTCGACGCCTGTTCGACGATCGTTTCAAGCGGCACGAGGTTGCCCTTGTCGCAGCCCGGGCAGGCCTCGGCAGCTTCCGCCCATGCCTCGGGCGTGCGGATGTTGGAATCCCAGAATGGCCACGTCTTGCACTGTCGCGGCCGCTCTTCGTAGGCCGTGCACTTGCGGGTTTTCTCGTCAAGCAGCACGCAGTCGCCACCCGGACGCTCCTTGAGCGACCGGCGGATGCCCACCCGCTTCACATGCTTCGCCTCGAAGGCGTCGGGAGCCATGCCGAGCCTGGCGGCCATGGCGTTGATCTCGTCCTGATTGACCCAGACGTAGCCCTCGGCGCCTGAGCAGCAGTCACCACACTGCGTGCACTGGAACCGCAAGCCACCCGAATACCACACCTCTTTTTTGATTCCTGCCATGATTTTCACCTGACCAGTGTGCACTCCAGCGATGATCACCGGAGCTTCTGAACGGCTGCCACGATCGCGTCGACATCGTCGCCGGTGTTGAACGGCCCAAAACTCGCCCGCACGGTGCCGCCTGCCTGCGTGCCGAGATAGGCATGGATGCAGGCCGCGCAGTGGAAGCCCGATCGCACCTGCACCCCGGCCAACTGCTCGAGCAACGCGGACACTTCAGCGGGATCATAGCCCTCGACGGTGAAACTCACAATTCCCGCGATTGCCTCTCCGGCGCTCGAGTCGTGCGAAGTCGCGCGTGGCCTGACCACCCGCACGCCGCCAATCTCACCCAGCCTCGCGGCGGCGGCGGCGGCGAACTGCCGGCCGTGCTGGCCGACTGCCTCGATCGACTGCAACGCGAGCCACTCGGTCGCCACCAGCAGGCCGGCGAGCGCAGGCAGGTCGGGCGTGCCCGCCTCCATGCGGTCGGTGAAGCGGTCGGGCATGGCGAGGCTGTCGCTCGCGGAGCCCGTTCCGCCCTGGATGAGTGGATCGAGATCGAGTCCGGAACGCACCCAGAGGATGCCTGTGCCGGCTGGCCCCAGCAGCCACTTGTGGGAGGGGGCGACGATGATGTCGGCCTCACAGCCGTCGGCCGTGCAGGCGATCTGGCCGAGCGACTGTGCGGCGTCGAGCAGGAAGAGACCGCCGCGGTCGTGCG
>JAPLNQ010000262.1 GCA_026401075.1 Planctomycetia bacterium | reverse complement strand
GCGCGTGCAGGCCTGACCAAGTGGGGACTGATGGTGACCATCACGGCGGCCGCCGCCTTCAATTCGGTGGCCGAGTCCCTCTCGACGGCCAGGTTCCGGCGGCAACTGCGGTCTCCACCGACCACGCCGCCACCCGTGTTCATCATCGGTCATTGGCGGTCGGGCACGACGCTCCTCCACGAGTTGCTGATGCTCGACGATCGGTTCTGCTGCCCCAACACCTACCAGTGCTTCACGCCCGGCCATTTCCTGCTCACGGAATGGTTCATGACCACGGCGATCGGCTGGATGATTCCGTCGAAGCGGCCGATGGACGACGTGGCCGCAGGCTGGGACCGTCCGCAGGAGGACGAATTTGCCCTCATGAACCTGGGCGCTCCTTCCCCCTACCGCCGCATGGCGTTTCCCGTCACGAGCCCCGCCGTTCCTCAGGCGCTCGACCTGGCAGGCCTCGCCCCGGCTGACCTCGACCGCTGGCGAGCCGCACTGCGTCGGTTCCTCGGCATGCTCGCCGTGGCCGATCCGCGCCGGCCCGTGCTCAAGAGCCCGCCGCACACCGCCCGGGTGGGCGTGCTCGCGGACATGTTTCCGGAGGCGCGATTCCTGCACGTGGTGCGCGACCCGTTCGTGGTGTTCGCCTCGACGATGCGGCTGTGGCGATCGCTGCACGACGTGCAGGGCTTGCAGGTCGACCGTGGGGAAACGCTCGAACCGTATGTGTTTGCCGCGTTCGAGGAGATGTATGCGGCCTTCGAACGCGACAGGGCCGCGCTCCCTGCGGGCCGCCTGCACGAGATCCGCTACGAGGATCTCGTCGCGGATCCGGTGGGAGCGCTGGCCGAGTCGTACGAGCGGCTCGGGCTGGGCGACTTTGAACGGGTGCGAGGTCCGCTCGAGAAACACGCCCAGTCGATGAAACGCTACCGCACGAACACCTACAACCATGATCCGCGGATCGTCGCCGAGGTGGCCCGCCGCTGGCGGCCTTTTCTCGACCGCTACGGCTACCAGGTGCCGTGAGCCCCGCCACGAGCACGTGAGGACGCGGCCGAAGCCTTGGCTTCAATCGTTTTTGGGGCGAGCCTTCGCGTCATCGGCGTTCTCCAACTCGGCAGAATTTGCGGCAACGACTGGCCGAAGAGATTCCTTGAATAGCACCTCTTTGCGCGCAGCAGCGACCTCCGTGGCGTTGTCTACGAGCGTTTCCAGGAATGTCTGGCTCGCATTAAGCAGCGCCTTACGAGGATAGCGTTGCTTACCGCCGATTTTGTCTTCGAGTTCAACCGTGTCTGGGAGCACGAGGCTGGCCTTCGCGTCAAGCTTGTTGCCGTTCACGAACACCCAGACTCGCTTTTTTGTAAGCCTCCTCAAAGACTCAATCGCCTTCTTCTGCTCCGCCCCCAGGGCCGCTTGTGCAGTCAGTGGATTTTCTACGAATGATCTCAACTCGGCGATGTTGAACATGCCTGCGGCGGGCAGACATGTGCGACCAGCCGTAACGAGAGGCTCTAAGGAGTTCGCAGCCCCGCCGTTGACCACCTTGAAATGTGCCAGCGAAAGCATTGGGCCCTGATAGAGCAAGAGGCCGGCGGCGGCTTGAGCCGAGACTGTCTGAATTCCATCCAAGGAGACGATTGTGGCGGACAAGGCAAGAGCCTGAGCGATTGCCGGGGTCATATCGTCATCGACAAGACAGTCGAGGTCCAGATGTTTTTGACCGCCAGCAAGCGTTTGTGCGATCGTCTCGTCGAACTGACCCTTGCCGATGCGGCGACCAGCGAGTCGAGATTGCAGGGTGAAGACACCGGGCGTCTTTACGAACGCATCCAACGGCATTCCAGTGCCCATCTCTTCCTCCGTACGTGGCGGCTCCAGCAGGCTCCGCAGACTCGGCTGCCGGCGGCTGCCGGCTACAGGCAAATCGTTGATGACGCATTCCACTTCCCGCAGACCGGCCAGGGATAGGTACTCGCCGCCGAACGATAGCAACGCGGCCGCCTCAGGTTTCTTGAGCGCTTTGACGCCATTGAGGCTCAGCCCCTGATCCGTGAGCGCCAGGGCTCTCGCGACAGGCTCAGACAGGGCTTCGAGATCGTCGAGGACGAGGTGCTTGTGACCTGCGGCCAGCACCGTCGCGGTAGCCTCGTCGAGCTCCTTCAGTCCCGAAAGGGTGCAGGTGCCCGGCGCCTCGACGACGGCCCTCACAAACGACCTCCAGCGGCTCAGCGATTCCGGGGTGGAGAACGATTCCTGTGGCGGGGGTGAAAGGTGAGCAGTGTGCAGGCTGGCCAGGGATAGCTTGGGCCCTTGGTAGCGGCTGAGCGCCCGCGATTGCTCGGTCGAGAGCGTTTCGACGCCATCCAAGGCGAGTTCGCCAGAGCATGTGGCGAGGGCGGCGAGCAGTTCACGGCTGGGAGTGCGGACCCTCGGGAAACCGATCGACTTTTTTCCCGCCGCGATCGCTGGAGCTCTCTCTTCCGGGAACTCCTCCGTGCTGGGGAAGATGATCCAGCCCGTGCCGGAAACCATCTCCTTCAGCATTTTCTCCTTGGCGTCTTTCCAGTCCGGCAGCGTCCAAAAGCGAATCACACCGGCATACCTGCCGATGGCACGGCAGGCATCTTCGTCGAGTTGGCAAGGTACATACAAGTCGATGGACGCCCCCCCAGCATGCACGAGGTCGATACTCTCGCGGGGACCAAGCACCTTGGGCTGCAGAACAAGCCTGAGCTGGCACGGCGGGGCACCGACCACATATTCGCGAGGGACGACGCGGATTCCATCTGCGCTGCGATCGAGCTTGTAGTGGCTCATGATGGGGGGCGCAGCAGCCAGATAGCGCAGTCCATTTCCGCTGGCGGCGGCCGCTGCATCCGCTCGGGATGTCAACTGGGCCCGAATCGTGATGCTCGTCCCTGTCAGGATCGACGCAGGCAGCACGTGCTGGCTTTCGTCCTCCATCGACGAGGCATCGAGCCGGTAGAGCGGCGACCATGCAAGGCCGTCTTTGGACACCTCAACCTCGAGCGTCGCCGTCTGGTCGCTGATGATAGAAGGGGCCCACACCGCCCCCCCTCCCAAGTCGTGTCCTGGGGGCAGGTCGATCGTCATGGTGGCTTTCCCAGACTTCGCGGCCTCCGTCAGGCCGATGAACCTATCTCCCGACCCGGAGATCCAGGTCTTCGTGCGCTCAAAGTCGCAGTGCGACTCCGGCAGACCTTGAGTGCCTCGCAACTCAATCTCTATCCCGCCGGCCTTGAGCGTTTGCCTCGGCTCGGGGTCGACCGGCGCGACCTTCAAGGCAACGATATCCGCGCGATAGATCTCGATGGCCTTGGCAAGCAACTGGGCGGCTGCTGGATCTACTGACAGGGATTGCATGTCTTCCTGGGACAGTTGTTCAAGCATCACCTGAGCATCGAGTGCCCTCAGACACTCGACAATTTCTGGGGCGTCGACGTGGCACAATCGCCCGGCCACGGATGGCTTCTCACCAGCATCGGGCGGGCCTGGCTGCTGGTCGTTGAACCATACTTTCGCCATCACTGGCACGTGTCCTCCGGCGCCGTTCGAATGCCGACACCAGACATCCACGACGCGAACCCCGACCTCATTCGAACCCGATGTGGTGGACAACCGGTCGCTGAAGCACCTGTTCAGTCTGTCGCGAAACAAGCCCGTGGGCGCGGCAAGTATGACGGGGTCGGGGTTTTTGCCCCCCTGGACTCTGGCTTTTTTGAAGAGGCTGGAGTCGACGCCGACCCATGCTGTGCCCGACACGACCGGGCTGACATAGAGCCGCACTCGGAAGACAGGCAGTTCTGCAGCTGTGGTGCCGCCCAGCGTCTTGGCATCCACCACCTTCGCCGTGAGCAACTCGATGAAGGCGGCGGCTGCTTTTTCCGGAGCGACTGGAGCCACTTCTGCCTGCGGCAAGCCAACCCTTGCGTGGCTGGCAAATAGAAACAGGCACAGCAGCAGGACAACGGCTGCGGAGACGCTCGCCTGCCGGTCACGGGGTAGAAGACGTGTGAGCATGGTCGCCAGCAGCAGAAGACTCAGGAGCGCGAGATACTACCACATCATGAGGCCTTTGCCGACCAACTCGGGCGGCACTGTGTTGCTGCCGCATCAATCGCACCTTCGGGTCGGCCTGCATGCTGCGGGCCTCGTCGGCGTATTCCTGGGGCGTCATGCGAATCCGCCGTTCGAACCGCAGGCGGGAAAACGCCCAGGAGCCGGCGGCCACCACGGCGGCAGCGGCCACCAACGGGAAGATCGCCTGCTGCGCGGCTGCGAACAACCGCGCGGGCTCGTGAGCCAGATCGCCAGAGCCGATGACTGTCACGAGCGGTCGGGCCGACACCGCGGCAGCCACCACCATCACCGCCAGACCGCAGGCATGCCCCGCCAAGGACATGAGCGAGGCCGTCGAGAAGATCCGCGACAGGCCCGCCAGCAGACTGATGCGGTCGAACGAGGGGGCGATGCGTGAAGGCCGCCAGGCCGGTCCGTCGAGCAGCATCCTGACCGTCAGGCCAACCGCGCCGGCGACGGCAACCAGCGCCAGCGTCGGAAGCACCACCGCCGACGGCAGCACGCCGTCGAGCCGAGGAGAAGACTCCAGCCCCGCCGTGGTAAACCGAGCCGACTGCTGAATCATGGCGGTGGCCGCAGCGAATGTCGCCTCTGCCCATGCGGGCAGGAGCAGGAGCGTGGTCGCCACCGTCGCCACCCACGCGGGCAGGCTGGCCATCGGCATGAAGCCCTGACGGCGGGCCAGTTCACGACGGCGGGGCGTGGCGGGAATCGTGCGATCAGCGGCGTCGCTCATCGCGTCACCTCCCGCCAAAGCAGGCGTCGATCGACCGCAGCATCATGATCGCGCTGCCGCCGCCCCAGGACTCCGCCCCCAGCCAGATGCTGACCAGGAGCACCAGTGAGGCAAGTCCCTGCAAGAGGCCAGGTCCGGTCGCGAACGGAATCGCACGCAGGCAGATGGCACTGGCAAGGTGAAAGGCCACCACCGCCACCAGCGCCGGCATGGCGAGCATGAGGGCCAGCGAGAGTGCGACCGCCGGCGTGGTCACCGCGAGCGTCACGAGCCATTCCTCCGGCGGCCCGCCAAACGCGGTGCCGATGGGAACGTGCCGCACGCTGTCGATGAGCCCGCCCACCACGGCCAACTGGCCTCCAGCGGTGAAGAAGGCGGCGAGCCCCACCCACCAGGCCAGTCTGGCGATGCCTGCCGATTCGCCGGCGGCATCTGGATCGAAGTCGTCGGCCCAGGAGAGCCCCGAAACACTGCCGAGAATCCCGCCGGCCCACGCGGTCGCCGCCAGCACCGCCGCCGCCGCAGTGCCCATCATGAGCCCGACGAGCAGCTCGCCGGCCAGCACCAGCACGAGCGGACCGACCAGCCGCTCCGCCGCCGCGGCCTGCACAGCCAGCGCCATCGGCACCGCCACCATGGCCAGCGCCACGGCGAGCGCCAGCCGGATGCGGAATGAAACGCCCGGCAGAATCGGGAGCGTGCCGGTGCAGACGGCCGCCGCGATACGGCCGCACGCCCCGACCGCGACGACGATCTCCGGCGACAGTGTTTCAGGCATCACAAGATCCACTACGGCACCGCCGCCGTGCGGAACATCTCGACGAATCGCTCCACCATCCACGGCATCACGAGCACCAGCGTCACCGCCATCGCCAGCATCCGAGGCGCGAGCCCCACGAACGGTTCGTGGATGCCGGTGGCCGCCTGCACCAGGCCGGTGAGGAGGGCCACGCCAAAGCCGGCGAGCAGCACCGGCGCGATCACGAGCAATCCTGACAGGATCGCCTGCCTCACGATTTCCACGAGGTCGCCATCGTTCATGCCGCCTCCTCACGTCACCGTCTTGCTGACGCCGTCGAGCAGAGACCTGACCACCAGCGACCAGCCGTCGGCGGCCACGAACACCATCAGCTTGAGCGGCAGCGAGACGAGCGTCGGCGGCAGCATCACGAGGCCCGTCGACACCACCAGCGTTGCCACCAGCACGTCGAGCACGAGAAAGGGGAGCAGCAGCCGAAAGCCGATCGCGAAGGCTGTTTTCAATTCGCTGACGAGGAACGCCGGCAAGAGGGTCTCCACCGGCACATCATCGTAGGTGGCCACGCGTTTGGGCGCGGAGGGATGCCGTGAGAGAAAATAGAGCATCGTGTCGCGGTTACCCGACTGTTCTATCTGCGTCGCCATCCAACGGCGAACCGGCAGTGAGCTCTGCTCGTAGGCTGCGTTCAGCTCGATTCGCCCCTGCTGATAGGGCTCGACGCCGTCGCGGTAGGCGGCCGTCCAGACCGGCCACATCACCAGCGCCGAAAGAAAGAGGGCCAGCGACGTGAGAATCTGGTTGGAGGGGAGCTGCGGCGTGCCAAGCCCCTGCCGGACCAGTGTCAGCACGATCGACATCCGCACAAAGCAGGTGGTCATCAGCAGCACCGCCGGCGCCAGGCTCGCGACGCCGAACATGACCGCGGCGGAGAGCGTCGTGTCGAGGGAGCGGGTGCTGAGGAGTTTCGTGAGCATGCTGGAGACCGCCGTGGCATCACCGCGGGCGGCCGGCCGCGGGGAAGACGTCGCGGGCTGGTCGGGCATGGGAGACGGTGCGATCGCGGTCACGGCCGCCGGCTCGGCGGACGGCTCGAGGGTGACACTCGCGGGCTGGATGGCCTGCGTGGCTGCTTCTCCAGCAACCACCGGCCCCGACCGCGCGATCACCACTGCCATCACCAGCATGACCAGCATGACGAGCATGACAAGATTGACCAGCATGACGGGCATGCGTGCCGCTGTCCGGAGGAGGATCATGCCGCCTCCCCGCCGGTGCGGGCCGCCGTTGCCGACGGGCTCTGCTGCGTGATGCTTCGCGATGATGCAGCGGGGCGGATGGGCGGGTGGACACCGCGGCAGGCGGCTGCGATGCAGGCTGTGGCCTGCGGGTCGGTGAGTTCGGCAAGTGTCTGGCAGCCGGCGGCCGACACGCCGACGAGCAGCGTCTTGGGGCCGAACCGCACGATCCGCACGGCGTGCTGGCCACCGAGCGAACCTTCGCCCAGCACCTCGAAGACATCCGGAGGCAGAACGCTCGCCCGTCGCCTGTTGAACGCCGTGGCGGCCGCCAGCACCGCGAAGGCAGCCGCGATCGCCCCCAGCAGCTTCCAGTCGGAGAGGTGGCCAGACCGGGCTTTGGCGCCGGTCAGGCCGGTGGCGAGGTCGGCTGCATCGCCATGGGAGTTGAGCGGCAGTGCCGGAAGAACCTGGGGAACACCAGTGCCGATCGTCGCGTGCCGGGCTGGCGCGACAGAAGACGGCGCGGCGGTCTGAAACGAAACCGTTTGCGGCTGGTCATTGAAGGACGGTGCCTCGGACAGGAAAGCTTCCGGCAGCGGCGCGACGGCGGCGGTGGCGTCCACACCTGCTGCCCGCACCGGGGCCCCGCAGGCGCACACCGCGAGGATCAAGGCTGCCGCGCGGCCGACCCCGAAGCCGCTCGAGGACGGTCCAGGCATGCCACCACTGGCCGCCGCGTCGGTGGCGCGGGCCTCGCCAGCACCAGACCAGTCGATCCGCGGCTGCTGCAGGCCCTGCCGCGGCAACCGGCCCACCAGTGAGGAATCACGACGGCCACCTGCCCACCAGAGAAACCCGGCGAGCAGGCCCACGCAGATGCTTGTCGCCGCCAGCCATACCTGACGCGGAATCTCGCTCAGCCGTCCGGCGACCACGGCGCCGACGACGGCATCGACCGTGAGGGGGGCGGGTGCTGTCCGCTCCGCGGTCGCAAGAGCGGCTGGGGCGGCAGAGGACCGGCTGGCTGCCGTGCCCCGGACTGCCGACTCGCGGCGGGCCAACGAATTGGAGGCAACGGGAAAGCTGGTGACCATCACCCGCCGCCGGGTTGGGTCGCGGGTCGCCGGCAGCAGGCTCTGCACATGGCGACGAATCCTCTCGGTCTCCTGGGCCTCGATCGCCATCGGCTGAAGCACCGGCTGGCCGGCCCGCTCCTCCGCCGCTCGAAAGGCTGATTGGAAATAGCTGTCAGGCACTGCGATCGAGACATGGATCGACTCGGGCGTGTCGGCCTCCGCCGCTCGCCTCAGCGCGGGCTGCGCGGCCGCGGGAGCAGGTGGGGGTGACGCGACGATGATCGCCGAACGAAGTCGAATCTCGGCGGGCGCGTTGGCGTCGGCGGATTTCTGCACCGGCCCTGGAGCGGTGGCATGCATGTCGGCAGGATGGGCCACGTGCATTTCTTCAGGCCGGGGAGCCAGCGGCGCGGCCTCGGAATCGTCCGGACCGAATTCCACCGACACATCCACGGTGGCTCCCTTCAGGAACGCCAGCGACTGCCGCACCTTCGTGGTCAGATGGTGCTCGTGCGCGATCTTTCTTGCGAGCGCCGGATCGGCTCCCGCGAGCGCTGCCGCCTCACGGTCCTCAGCCGACTCCAGCGGCCCGGCATACACGCGCCCGCTCCGCAGGTCGGTCACGGCCACGCGTTCCGGCGTGAGTCCGGCGATCGACGCGCTGACGAGCACGCGGATCGCCTGCACGCGGGCCGGGTCGAGCTCCATGTCGGGCTGGGTGCGGACGTTCACGCTGGCGGTCTTCGCCGGACCGCCGCCCTCGAGGCTGTGATGGCTTTCGGTGTCGTAGAGCACCGCGGCCCGCTCGATGCCGGGCATGGAGCAGATGACAAGCGACAGTTCCTCCTGCGTCGCCACCCGCAGCAGTTCACCCTGCACCGCCCTGCTCTGCCACGGGCTGTTTTTCTCGAGGGCACGGCGGAGGCTGCCGCCAAACTCCCGCGGCAGTGCCTCGGCATCGACCAGCGCCCGCATGTAGGCGCTCTGCCGGCTGCGTGGCACCCAGACCCGGCCGCCATCGTTGCGATGGTCGGTGAGTTGGGCCCGATCAAAGGCGGCCTCCATGATCGCCATCTCAGACGACGGGAGTGCCATGCCGGCGAGCAGTTCGACCTCTTCGCTCGTTGGCCTGTCGCGCAGCAGCCAGCCAGCCCAGCCGATCGACGCGGCGACGAGTCCCAGCGCGATGATCTGCGCCGGCGTGATGGCCAGCGGCAGGCGGTCGCGGGACGATGGCGAGGGTTGCTGTGCGTCCATGCACTGCCCTTCGTGACGGGGGAACGGAAGCGGTTGGAAAAGAGGCGGATACGGTGCGTGTCAACGCGGCGGAACGATCAGCAGAGGACTCGGTGGTAGGCGGGGGGCTGTCAGGCGGCCAGTCGTTGGGCCTGCCGACGCGGCAGCCTCAACGTGATGGCCACGCCCCCCTCCGGGCAGTTGGCGGCCCGCAGCGTGCCGTCGATCCGCGCGGTGGCCGCACGCACTGCAGCCAGCGCCAGACCGGCTCCCTCCGGTGTGTCGCCTGACGCGCGCAGGGAATTGAATGCGTGATCATTGCGTGCGGAATCATTGAGCCATTTCCTGACAGAGTCGGACAGCGCCGGTCCGGAGTCTGCGACCTCGATCTCGATCGCATCACCCACGTCGATGCTGGTGACCACGACCTCGCGGAGCACCAGTGGCTCGCGGCTGTCGTGCGGCTGCGTGGCCGACTCAAACGCCCGGCGGATGAGCAGTTCCAACGCCCGGCGGATCGATGCTGGCTCGGCGAGGAGGGCCTGCTCGTGGTCTGGTGACACGTCGAGCGTGGCTGCCACCGGGAGGCGGCCCTGCTCGCGACGAACGCGAACGCAGTCCGCGAGGATTGTCGAGAGCAGGCCCTGCGAATGCAGAGGGGACTGCGAATGCAGAGGGGCCTGCGAATGCAGTGTTGAAGAACGACGGTAGTCGAATGAGGGCGTCATGATGTGGTGATAGTTACGACGCAGAGAGCGAATGGATGGCAGCAGGGGTTCCACAGACCTCGTCCATGACCCACCGATTCACGTCGGCAAGAACCGCCTTGGACAGGTCGTTGCTGCCGGGATAGATCCGCATGGCAAGCGCCGCACCGGCGGCATGAAACAGGCGGAGCGTACGATCGGTATGGGCTGCCTGCTCAATCACGCTCGACCGCCGGCAGCAATACAGCATGGGGAGGCGACGCACGTCGGCGAGCTGCGCAAACAGCGACTCGTTCAGCGGAAAGAGACCGCCCAACGAGATCACGCCGGCAAACTCCCGCGGATGCCGGCAGGCCATGCGAAACGCATCGGATCCGCCCGTGCCCTGCCCCACCAGGAAGATGCGATCCGGATGGATGGCGATGCGATCGCCAACCCGGGCGATCGACCGCCAGACAGCCTCGTCGAGGCCCATGGATGGCGAATCGTGCGGCCCGATGCCTGGCTGCAACGCGACGAAGTTACGGAGGCTCACCCGCGGCATCACCCTGCCGAGATCAAACGGTTTTTTTCGCCGTGAAGCCTCTGGCGAACCGGGGAGCCAGACCAGGAGCGGATAGTCGTAGCCGGGCTCATGCCCAAGCGGCGTGAACAGACGGTCGTCGCCCAGCCACTCCGATGCCAGGCATGGCGGGAGGGCGTCGGTGCTGCCTGCGGCGGCCCGTCGGCGATCAGAGCCAGCCCGGGAGTGTCGTTTCGGAAGGCGACTGTTCATCGGGCACCTCGGCGGCTCGTGTCGGGCTCATGCCAGTCGGGTAAAACCCCTGCTGACCCCTGGTTTCTCCAGGCCCGCGGTTTGTAGCCGAACGCTCCGACCCCAGCAACGGCAGGATCAAACCACGGCATGGCCGGCGCAGACGGGGCAAGACAGGCAAGCTGCGTTCACGCAAAACACGACATCCTGCGATTGTGTTCAGCACCTTGGACACGCGCATCCGGGGAGCCGGGATCGGCGGAAGCTAGACGAGCGTTGGAATTTCGCCCTTCCAAGGTCTGAGCGACCAACACGCCCCGCGGCGAAAGTCCCCGCGAAGGAGACTTCTGCCGTCCCGGCGGTGCGAGACGTGCGACTGCGAGCCGTCGGCACAGGCTTCGTCAGCTCACGGACAAGTTAAAAACTTGCCGCCACAAGAAGCGGTCACGCAGGCTTGTGGCCGGTGAGCCGGTCCATCACGCCGACGAGTTCCTTCACGGCGGCGATGCTCTTGTCGAGCGCAGCACGCTCATCGGGCAGCAACTTGAGCTCAATGATCTTCTCCACGCCGCCGCTGCCGAGCACGACCGGCACGCCGACGAAGTAGCCCCCGACACCATATTCCTTATCGCAGTAAGCGGCACAGGGCACGAGCCGCTTCTTGTCCTTGACCACGGCCTCGACCATCTGCGTGGTGGCCGCGGCGGGGGCGTAGTAGGCGCTGCCGGTCTTGAGCAGGCTCACAATCTCCGCGCCGCCGTTGCGGGCCCGAGTGACGATCGCGTCGAGCCGGTCAGACGCGAGCAGCTGCGTCACCGGGATGCCACCCACACTCGTGCAGCTGGGGATCGGCACCATCGTGTCGCCGTGGCCGCCGAGCAGCATGGCGGAGATGTCCTCCACGCTCACGCCCAACTCCATCGCCAGGAAGGCGCAGTAGCGGGCCGTGTCGAGGATGCCCGCCTGTCCAATCACGCGCGACGGCGGAAAACCGGTCACCTGGAATGTCCGCTGCACCATGGCATCGAGCGGATTGCTGACGACGATAACGACCGCCTGCGGGCTCGACTCACGAATCTGGGCGGCGACATCGCCCACGATCTTCGCATTCGTCGAGAGCAGGTCATCGCGGCTCATGCCCGGCTTGCGGGCGATGCCGGCGGTGACCACGACCACATCGCTGCCGGCCGTGTCGGCCCAGTTCGTGGTGCCCGTCAGCCGCGAATCGAAGCCCATGATCGGCGACGCCTGGAAGAGGTCGAGCGCCTTGCCCGCAGGCATGCCTTCCGTGGCCGGGATGTCGAGCAGGACGATGTCGCCAAGCTCGGCACTCGCACACCAATGGGCCGTGGTCGCACCGACGTTGCCGGCGCCGATGATGGAGATCTTTGCTCGTCGCATGATGGAGTGGTTCCTCGAACGGGATGCTTGGGACGGGATGCTTGGGACAGGAGTCCTGAGATGAAGGAGCGGGGGAGCAGATGTTGTCGCGGCCGTCTCCCGTGGCGACAAGTCCAGCCCTCAAACTGCGGGAAAGCCTCATGGCATGCAGAAAAATCAGGGCAGTTCGATGCGGTCGGGCAGCGCCCCGCGGGCCTGGCGGTCGCGTCGGCGGGTGTCGCGGGAGAACGACCAGGCGGCCAGAGCCAGAGCCAGGCCGATCACCGAGGCGATCGACAGGAAGACCCAGCCGAGGGTGTTGACCTCCTTGGTTGGGCTCGGCGCCGGCAGCCAACCGGCCTCCCGCCCGACCAGCAGCGCGGTCTCCTGCCGCTGTCCCTTCTGTTCCTCTGTGCCCTGCGACGACGAAATCTTCACGTCTGGCAGCGGGTAGCCGTAGCGCTTCAGCGCAAACCCCGAAACCCGGACGCGCTCGCCGATCTCCTGGCCCGTCGGCATTCCCTCGGGGAGCGTGCGCACGCAGCAGACGACAGGGTAGGCCTCCTGCAGTTTCCCGTGGACCTCGATCAGCGGCGTGGGAACAAAGACGAACAGCTCCCAGTAGTGGTCGGTGCCGAGTTGTTTTCGTCGCAGCGGGTCGTCCACTTCGATGCGAGTGGCACGGCGGGCCACGCCTTCGACCGTGAACGGATCGCCCCTGTGCTTCGCAAACCAGCCCGCGCCGGGGTTGATGAGCGGCACGACGTCGCCCGGCGGCCCGGCGAGCGACGCGATGCCCGTCGCCGTCGCCCGCCCCATGGCTGCGAGCAACGCGTAGAAAGCCTCGGTGTCGCCGGCGACAAGTTTTTGTCCGTCGACGGCGGAATCAAAGAGGCCGTAGTCCATGCCGAGCGTGCCCAGCGGCGTCGGTGGAAACCAGCCCACACTCGCGGCTGCGAGCAGGAGGGCCGGGGGAACCGCCGCGGGACCGTCACCGGCCGGCACCGACGTGGGCCCGGGCCCTTCTGACAGCGGCAGACCAACTGCGGCCGCAGGCTCATCGATCCTGACGGCCCGTGGCCATGCCTTTGGCACGTGGTCGGCGAGAATGTCGACGATGGTGCCGTTGCTCGTCACGATCCGGACGATCTCCAACTGCCGCCGCCCAGCCACCTCCGACTCCTCATCCGGCAGCGGCACCGTCGCGACGAACGTCGCGCGTCCATCGACCTTCACGAGACAATCCTGCACCCGTTTGGTGGCGGCGAGCGAACTGAGGTCGACGGCATCGGCACTCCACTGAACGGCGAGATTGGCCGGCACACGCGTCAGCCGGGCCAGGACCTTGACCGCGATCTCCTGCTTCGCCGGACTCCAGCCCGTGGGCTCCTCGAGCACCGCGCGGGAGGCACGGTCGATCTTCCAGGTGGCGAGATAGTCGACGAACGGCATGGCCGCTGTCGCGGCTGGCCGCTCCGCATCGGCAGCACAGGAGTGCCGTGCTGGTGCGGCCACGATCAAGAGCACGATCCAGAGCACGATCGCGAGCCAGATCGCAGCCCGCAGGCTGGGCGAGGCCGCGTGGAACGGCTTGCGGATCGGGCCGGTGGAATGAGGATTCGTTCCGCTGGAGAGGATCATCATGACAGGGGTTCTTTCGCAGGGCTCCGGTCTGACAGACGTTCCGAGTCTGCCAGCCGCCGCAGGGCTTCATCAGGGGAGAAGAGTTCCACGTCCGACAGCGTGGCGGACAGATCGGCCGGAGGGGGCGGCTGTTTGCGGCCGGGGCCGCTCCCTGCGGCGCGGATGCCCAGCATCGTCAGGAGCACGACCGCCGCCATCGTAACCAGTGCGATAGTGCCAATCGAATGACCCGCCGGAGAGTCTGGCGGCCGCGGCTTCCAAGTCGGCTCGAGGGCCAGCACGAGAGGCGCGATCCGCACGGTATCGGTGGCGGCATACGCCCAGCGTTTGAAGAAGTAGCCCACCACATCCACTTGTTCGCTGATCTTCATGCCGTGGGGCATGTCATCCGGAAGCCGCAGGAAGTAGACGACGATCGGCGAAACGGGCCCACCTTCCGGCTCCAGCCATCCCTGCCAGTAGTCCTTGATGTCGTAGGGGTTGGCCGGGGCTGAGAGCTTTTCGAGCCGATGCAGCGTGCCACGGAACCGTACCAGCCGTCCGCGATAGCTTCGTGGCTGGCCAAACAGTTCGGTGAAGCTGACCCGCCGGGCGGGAGCTTTGGCGAGGGATCGCGTGTCGGTTGAGCGGAGCGTCATCCAGATCTGAAACCACGCCTCTTCCTCAGCCCCCCGAAACACGGTGTCGTCGCGGATGCGGGCGAGCGCATCCACTGGGGCGCCGTATTCATCGGCGTCGCCCGGCAGCGGGTCGGGCTCCGCCTCGATGACGATCGCGTCGGCCAGATTGGGATCAGCCGGAACCTCCGCCACCTTCGTGTCGACCTGGGGCCTGACGGGCGCCGGGACAGACGCGAACCAACTCCGCTCCACCCAGCCCAGGAGCAGCATGGCGATGAGGGCCGGCGGCATGAACCGCCAGAAGATCCGCCGCTGTTCGGGCCGCGCGAGATAGTTGCGGGCAGGCGGGTGGCCGCTCGGTGGCTCCTGCTCCGCATCGGGCACCGGCAGTGCTGCCGGTTCTGGCCACGGCTCCGCTGCTGGAGGGTGCTCGCTCACGGCTGTCGAGTGATGATGGGCTCGGGAGAGGGGCTGTCATACATGCCGGTGATGGAAGAACCACCGATGGCCTGCTCGACGGCCGTCAGGCCGGCCCGCTTCTGCCGCTGCATCTCCCGCCAGACGTAGATGCCAAACGAACTGATCAGCGTGCACGGCATCGCCAGCATGATGAGGATGCTGTAGAAGTAGCCACGCGCCACGTTGAGCCCCTCCGGATCGGACGTATTGACCGCGTCCTTGCAGTTTGGGCAGCCAAACGCATCGCAGGCCACGAGCACGCAGGCGGCTGCCACGGCGACCATCAGAAACGGCCTCGCGACACGAGGGAATGTGGGGGATAGGACTCAGGCGGGAGCCGTCGCTCCCGCCTCCTGCATAATAGGCTCTGGCGGGCTGCCGGGGTAGAAATGGTAGAGCATCAGGTAGATCACCACCCCGGTGACCGAGACATACAGCCAGATCGGCATCGTGATCTTCCCAAGAC
Organism: Planctomycetia bacterium; assembly: GCA_026401075.1. Taxonomy (GTDB): domain Bacteria; phylum Planctomycetota; class Planctomycetia; order Pirellulales; family UBA1268; genus CAMCQY01. The sequence goes on along the minus strand of JAPLNQ010000262.1, from coordinate 5,895 downwards.
GGCGATGGGCTTCCCAGCGGCCCCGGGCAGCGAGCGTGAACATGGCAATGGCCAGCACGGGCACCGTCACGGCCAACACAATGTGCGTGAGCAGGATCGCCAAATAGACCAGGCGGACCGTCCCCTGCCCCGTGAACGGCACGTGGCCGACGAGGGCGTGGTAGGTGAGGTAACAGACCAGGAAGAGCGTCGACACCGCGAACGCAGCGATCATCGCGGCCCGGTGGGCCCGCCAATTCCCACGGCGGATGAAGATCCAGCCGGCTGCCAGCAGGAGGGTGGCGAGTGAGTTGAGGGCGGCGTTGACGGTGGGCAGCCAGTGGGCGGCGGTGGCGAGGTTCATCCGGCGGGAGTTCCCTGGGTGGGGGCGTTTGCTGGCACACGTGCGGCCGGCTCCGCGAGCACGTCACGGATCAGTTTCTCGAGCAGTTTCACGCGGTCAGGCTGGAGCAGATGGTAGCTGCCTCGCAACCTTCCCTCCCGATCAAAGACGACGCCCCGCTCCGAGTGCACGCCTACCTCTGCAGGCAGCAGAAATGTGCCGTTGGCGATCTGCTTGATCGTCGCCATGTCGCCGGTGAGGAATTTCCAGCGGTCTGGGTCGGCCTCGAACCGGTCGGCATACCGGCGCAGCGACTCCGGGGTGTCGTTGTCGGGATCGCACGTGACGCTCACGACCGTGAAGTCCGGGTCTGGGATATTTTTGAGGATGTCGGCCAGCGCCTGGTTTTCACGAAAGCAGGGGCCGGGGCAATTGGCAAAAAACACACTCGCCAGCCAGACCTTGCCGCGGAGCGACGCCGAGTCGAAGGGCTTACCGCTGCGTTCGGTGAGCGTGAACGGCGCGGCGACGGCGCCCGGCTCCATCCGCTCGGCTGCCGGCAGCGGCGCCTCATCGCGGCCGGCCGGCGGCGTTGTGGCGACCGTTTGTTCCCGCCTGCCGCAGCCAAGAGAGATGAGCAGCATGAACAGCATGAACAGCATGAACAGCATGTGCAGCAACGTCACAGCACTGGCCACGGTTCGGGGCTGCCCATGCCCCGTCGCCGGACGTTCGCTACGGCCATCCTGGCCTCCGCTCACTCGATGCTGACTGCGCTCCGGCATCCTGCCTGCGCTGGTCAGCAACGCCGGCTCCCGGGACATGGGCAGCCCCTCACGCATGCAGCAAGGACATGGCGACACACTGCCAGGGCTGGAGGCCCGGGTTAGCACCAGCGGGCGGAGGCCCGCCAAGCGAAAATGGCAGGATGCGATGTTTCGCGTGTTTACAGCGAGCCGGGATCGGCGGAAGCTCGAGGAGCATTGGGCGTATCCTCGCCCCCGCGACGAGACTTCTGCCGTCCCGGCGGGGAGCTCAGGGTCGACTCTGCTACGCATGAGGGGCACCGGTTTAATGAGCCGCCGGCTCGGCGAGGACCTTTGCCTCGGCAGCCTGTTCCATCAGCAGCACGTCCGACGTGCGGGCCATGCGAAGGGCCCGTTCCTGCGACACCATGCGAGTCCGCATGCCGACGTCGGGCACGAGCATGAGGGCGAGAAAGATTGCCATCATGGCGGCCGGGATCGTGAGCACGTATTTCCAGTTCGCCTCCCAGAAGACGTGCATGAAGAAGAGCACCACGAGCATCGCCTTCGTGCACGACACCGCCATCATGAAAGCCCAGCCGACGTGCGGCTGGTCGCGCCAGGGCCAGACGGAGGAGTAGGTGAGGAACGACATCGTCGTGAGGCCGCAGAGCGCGAGAAACACGAGCAGATACTTGCCGATGCCGCCATGGCCATGGTCATGGTCATGGCTGTTGTGATCGTGGCCGTCATGCTCGTCATGCTTGTCATGCTCGGGGATGTCGCCGGCCCGGGTGATGGGGCCGTGAGCATGGGCGGAGTGGATGTCGTGATCGCTCATAAAAACCTCAGAACAAATAAAGCAGCGGAAACAGGAAGATCCATACCAGATCGACGAAGTGCCAGTAGAGGCCGGCGTTCTCGATCTTACCGGCATCTTTGGGGCCGAGTTTGTAGCCGAGCAGGATCGTGAACACGATCAGTCCGACCATCACGTGGATGGCATGAAACCCAGTCAGAAGAAAATAGGTGCTGGCCCACATGTTGCCGCCGGGGATGACGGCGGGCAGCCTGAGCCACGGAAAGATATCGTTGAGGCCGCTGACATGGCCGCCATGTCCTCCGCCCTCTCCACTCCCACCATGCGATCCACCCGGGCCTTCGGTCGGCAGAGGCATCACCTGGTCGGCCACCACCGCCAGATCGAAGGCCTGCTGTTCGGGGCTGGTCACCATCTTGCGAACCTGTTGCAGCCGCGCCCTCGCGGAGACCTGCTCCGGCGTGAGCTTGTCGGCCGGCGTGTCGTCGAGCTCCTTGAGCTTGTCGATGATGGCCGGCTCGCCGAGCCGCTCGCGGACGGCCGAGCCATAGTAGAGATCGGGCTTCTCGTAGATGCGGCTCCGCGGCGCCTGTGGGTAGATGCCGTGGGAAAACTTGGCCTGATATTCGTAGGCCTTCACGCCGAGGAAGAGCGTGCCAAGTAGGAGCGTGAGGAGCATCCACATCTTGGCGAGCCCCGTCTTATTGGCCCGGGCCGACTCCAAGGCGAGCACGATCGTCACGCTCGAGCAGATGAGCACGAACGTGTTGAACGCGCCGATCGGTTCGCTGAGGTGCACGTGGTGGGGCTTCGGCCAGACCGGTGCACCAAACCGGAGCACGACGTAGCTGCCGAGGAGGGCCGCGAAGAACATGATCTCCGTGGAGAGAAAGAGCCACATGATCAGCTTGCCGCGGGAGAGCGGCAGGCCGGGCTGGTATTGCAGCGTGAGATGGCCGTGGTGGCCCCCGTCGTCTTGGCCGTGCGAGTGGCCATGCCCGTCGTCGTGGCCGTGTGGTACGGAGATCGCGGAAGCGTTCATGATCGGTGCGTTCTCAGGAGTCTTCTGAATCTGAAAGGGAGGGTGAGCATCAGGCGGGTGGGCCGAACACGACCGAGGCCGTCAGCAACGCCAGCAGGGAACCGAGCGATGTGAACAGCAGGGTGCGGGCAGAGGCGTCGTCGCGACGAACGGCGAAACCGACTGTGGCCACAGCATAAACCAGCGAGGCGATCGCCGCTGCCAGAAACAGCCGGATGCTGCCGGACGGCACGGCCAACACGAGGCTCACAGGCACCATCGCCAGGCTTGCGGCGAGTGCCTGTCCGGCGGCTCGGAGGCCGCTGGGATCGTCGACGGTCAGCATCCGCATGCCTGCCGCGGCGTATTGACTGCGGTAGAGCCACGCGATCGCCATGAAGTGCGGAAACTGCCAGAGGTAGAGCACGGTCGCCAGCGCCGCCACGGCGAGTGTGCCAGCCGCGTCGCCGGCAGCCAGCCGCTCCGGCCCGTCAGCCGCCAGCCAGCCGATCGCCACGGGCAAGGCGCCCGACACAGCGCCCACGGCCGTATTGAGAGGCGACCGCATTTTCATCGGTGTGTAGACGGCCACGTAGAGAATCCAGGTCGTCAGGGCCGCGGCGGCCGGCTGCCAGCCCGCGGCAAGCGTGATCATCAAGCCACCCGCGGCCACGAGCAGGGTCGCCAGCATCACGGCGGCAGGCACGCTCAGTCGGCCGGCCGCGATCGGACGGCGGGCGGTACGGGGCATGAGGCGGTCGGCATCTCGCTCCAGGATCTGGTTGGCGATGCTCGAGCTGGCCGCGACAAGGGTCGTTCCGACGAGGAGCCAGAAGAGCGCCGGGCCGCCGACGCCGCGGCCGGCAGTGAGCCACATGCTCGCCACGACCGTGGCCAGCACCATGAGGGCGATCCTTGGCCGGACGAGCCGCGAGACGTCGGCCGCGATGGCCGCGGCCGTGCCGGCGAGATCGCGGCCCAACGCATCGCTGTTTCGCGACGCGTCGGACGCGTGCAGCGATCCCGGGACGGTGACCGGCGCGAATGCCGCAGCGCTGAAGTCGGATGCACAATCGGGCGGGGGCGTCATGCGAAGGCCCTTTCTTGCACGCGGTCAGTCTGCTGTGGCCTGACCAGCGATGCCGCCGAGCGGGTGAGCACGCCCGCGGAAAGGGCCAGCACAACCGACGCCCCGAGGATCATCATGCCGAGGACGACGTGGCCGGTGACAACCGTTGCTCCCCAGAAACTGCGGGCCAGAAGCGGGTCGGAGAATGACCAGGAATCGGGGAGCCAGCCTGAAGGGAGGCCCCAGTTCACGACCCACGCACCGACGCCGAGCGCCACCTGGCAGGCCACCAGCAGCAGGATTGCCAGCGACCAGCGGTGGGCGACGGGCCGACTGCCCGTCCGTGTGCAGATTGCTGCCGCAACAGACAGAGCCGTCACGCCGACTGCGCCCGCGATGTGAAATGCCACGAGCCAGCGGAACGTCGACGGGTCGACCGATGCGTCGAGGTGCCGCAGTTGGGCGCCGGCCACAAGTTGCACATAGCTGGCCAGGACGAGCCCTGCGGCTGACCGCACCGCCGCCGTCGCTGCTGTCGGGGCGTGGGTGGAGGACGTGCGAGTGAGCGTTGCGATCGCGACGGCGACTGCGAAAAAAAGCGGTCCCGTGCAGGCATGCACCTTGGCCACCGTCTTGTCGTCAAGCAGCACGCGGGCGCCGCCGAGCACTCCCTGTACCACGACCAGGAGCACCGCCGCCGCGGCCAGAGCGCGGACCGCGGGGCTCAGACCACTCCGCCAGACAACACCCGCCAGCAGCAACGAGACCACGCCGACCAGCGCGCCCAGCAGACGATGGCCGTGCTCGAGGAACAGGTCCCAGGGACCGTAGAACCATTCTGCCCACGGAAACAAAAACATGTTGTGACCGTAGGTCGCCGGCCAGTCAGGCACCGCCATGGCGGCGTCGAACGTGGTGACCAGCGCCCCAAAGCAGAGCAGCACCGCCGTCGCCGCGACGAGGATGCACGCGATCGCGTGCGGCCAGTTGAAGGAGCGGCTTGTCATTTTGGGGAAGTGGGCCGGGACGGCTGCCTCAATGTTCGATCGTCTGTTAGTGCGCGTGAGCTGCCGCGGCGGCAGCCAAGGCATTCGGGGGATCGGTCTGCATGAGGTGGTCCTTCTCCATGCCAGGCACCGAGTATTCGTAGGGACCGCGATAGACGACCGGCTGGAAGTCGAAGTTGCCGTGCCCCGGCGGGCTCGGCGCCGTCCACTCCAGCGTGTTGCTGTTCCACGGATTCCGGCCGGCGATCGGCCCGAAAAACATGCTCCAGAAGAAATTCGCCGCAAAGATCACCTGCGTTGCGACCATGCCGATCGCACAATAGGTCATGAAGGCGTTGAGCGGTTGCAGGTGGTGAAACGTCTCATAGTGGTAGGCATCGGCGAGGCGGCGGGGAAAGCCGACCGCGCCGAGGATGTGCATGGTGAAGAAGGTGCCGTTCAAGAAGATGAACGTGAGGAAGAAGTGCACCTTGCCCCAGAACTCATTCATCGTGCGGCCAAACATCTTCGGGAACCAAAAGTAAATCGCCGCCCAGACACCCATGGCGGTGCCGGCGAAGAGCACGTAGTGGAAGTGGGCCACGATGAAGTAGGTGTCGTGGATGAAGATGTCGACAGGCGTGGCCGCCATGAAGATGCCCGACAGACCGCCGATGATGAACATCGACACGAACGAGAGAGCGAAGAGCATCGACGTGGTGAACTGGATCCTCCCGCCCCAGACGGTGCCCAGCCAGTTGAATGTCTTCACGGCGCTGGGCAGGGCGATCATCATCGTCGACACCATGAACGTGATGCCGAGGGCCGGGTTCATGCCCGACATGAACATGTGGTGGCCCCAGACGATGAAGCCCAGCCCGGCGATGCCGGCGATCGAGTAGACCATCGGCCGGTAGCCGAACAGCGGCTT